>PLOU01000125.1 GCA_003142235.1 Granulicella sp. | reverse complement strand
GACTGCACGACCGCCCCGCGGCGTTGACCGCGCGCAGCCCGGCCAGTACACTCTAAAAGGCAGTCCGCGGAGCCATTCGCTGACTCGCGCCGGGTGAGCGCCTCGATCGCCGCTGCCCCCTCGTTCAATGGTAGGACAGTCGGCTCTGAACCGATCAATCGGGGTTCGAATCCCTGGGGGGCAACCAGTTCCGTTGCGAACGGCATGAAGCGCCAGGCACGGCCGCGGCCTTAGGGATGGTCTGCACAAGTCTCTGGCATTCCCTCGGGGGCTAAAGCCCCATTGATTTAGGGAGACTTACGGACGGGCTGAAGCCCGTCCCCTTCAAAACATCGGAGACTTACGGACAGGCTGAAGCCCGTCCCCTTCAAAACATGGGCTTGTGCAGAGACTTCTTAGCGCATCTTCACAGAAGGTGCAATGTGTCGCGCTTTGCATGGCACCGCAAACTCAGTCGCCAAGCCAGCTTAGGCCGTGAATAAATCCTCAACGAATACTCTGTCCGAATTTGCGGAGCCAGCTTTCCGACTCGACAGAAAAGCCAGCGCCTGAAAAACCTCTTGACTGCCGGAAGTGTATGGTGTATTCATACAGCAGACAGAGGAAGCGGCGATGTTCCTTACCCTTCAACACGACGACAAACGGCCCATCTACCAGCAGATCACGGATGGCATTAAGGACTTGATCGTCCGCGGCGAACTGCGCGAGGGGATGACGCTGCCTTCGGTGCGGCAGGTGGCGGGCGATCTGGGCGTGAACCTGAATACCGTCGCGGTCGCCTACCGGCAGCTTCAGGACGAGGGGTTCGTGACGGTGCGGCATGGGGCCGGGGCGGCGATCACGTCACGAAGCCCGCATCCGATCGAGCAAGCCGAACTGTACAAGCCTTTGCGCACGGCGCTGACCGAATTGGTGCTGAGTGGACTGACAGGCCGCGAGATTGTAGAGACCGTCCGGGAGCAGCTTGCGTTGTTACAACAGAAAGGGGGCACTCGATGAGTGCACCAAGCGTAGGTGGAGTCTATGTCTTCATCATTTGCCTGATCGTGCCGGTATTTACGTATGCGCTGGTGAAGCATTTCTGGAATGCTCCGCTGCAGAACGGGACAGGGTACTTTTTCGGCGTCGAGGTCCCGGCGGGGTTCTATGACGGGCAGGGGCGAAGGTGGATGACGGGCTACCATGCGCTGCTGGCAGCGCTCTACGGGGTGTGGGCGGTAGCGCTGGGGGCGATTGTGTTGACGCGGTGGTGGGATATGACGCCGATGTGGGCGGGAGGCTTCGCGCTGCTGTTCGTACCGGCAATGTTTGCCTTTCAGGCATGGACGCGGCACAAGCTGGGGGTGAACCCGCCGGTGCGACCGGTGGCTCTGGCGCTGGAGTCGCGCCGCCTGGGCGACTATATCTCGTGGCCGGCGGAGGCGCTGGCGGTGGCGCTGGTCGCGCTGAGCTGGTGGCTGCTGCTGCGCCACGCTGGAGCGCACTTCGATTGGCTGACCCCGCTACAGTTTACGTGGGCGGCGCTGGGAATGATTCCCGGCAAGATGGCGATGGTCCGGTTGAGCTTTCCGCTCCCGGCCGAGCGCACCGAAGAGCGCTACCGCTTTCAGAACGCCGCGAGGCGCTTCTGGATACGTCTGTCTGGGATACTTTTCGAGTGGTTCCTGGTGGTCGTTCTCTTTGGCGGCGCGCTGATGCATGCGTTGTCTCCGATGCGACCTGCCCCAGTGTGGCGCTGGCTGGTGCTGGCTTGCTGTTACGCGGTGTGGGGATACGGCATGATCGTGCTGTTCCGCGGGATGCGGGAGATGAAAGCGATGAGCGCCGACCTGCGGCCGTCGGGAAGCTGGAAGACGCCGTTCGGGCGCTCGTCGTGTTTCGGGATGAGCCGTGCGTTTCAGATCTGGTTTGCGATCTGGTTTGGGGGGATTCTGGCGTTCATTTTGTATCCGCTGTGCAAGGCCCGATTTTAAATTTGAAACTTATTTATTTAAATAACGTAGTTCAGGAATATTTCAAGAATAGGATGGTGTATGTCATGGTCGAAGTACCACTACGCAGAATGAGTTTCAGCGCACACAAACTGAGTTTCAGCATATTGCTTACCGCGACGGCATGGATGGCCGTTGCCGCGCCGGCTGCGCTGGGACAGGCTACAGCTCCGGCTGTGCCTGCTGCGGCACAACCTGCGGCTGCTGTAGCACAACCTTCGGCTGCTGCGGCACAACCTGCGTCGGCTGCGGCCCCCGCTGCTTCCGCGGCGGCGGCGAATCCGACCTTCGATGTGGCCACGGTGAAGCTGTCGGGGCTGGATCAGGCGAAGATCATTGCAGCCCTTCAGTCGGGAAATATGCCGCGGGTCGGCGCGCATGTGACGGCTTCGCGAGCGGAGTACATCTACGTGACGCTGAAAGGTCTGATCATGGTGGCGTACAAGGTGAAGGATTATCAGATCACCGGGCCGGATTGGCTGAACAAGCAGTACTTCGACGTGGTGGGGACGATTCCTGAGGGAGCGTCGAAGGACGATGTGCCGAAGATGTTGCAGGCGTTGCTGGCAGAGCGCTTCAAGCTGGTGGTGCATCGTGAAACGAAGGAGCACCCGGTGCTGGCGTTGGTGGTGGGCAAGGGCGGGCCGAAGATGAAGGAGTCTCCGGCGGCGGGGGCGGCGATCGACCCGGATGCTCCGCTGAAGCCGGGGGAGATGCAGATGGATGGAGAGGATGGGCCGGTGCGCGTAACGGTCAACATGAAGGACGGCTCCTCAACCGTGAATATGGGGGCGAAGGGAACGATCCGGCAACGGATGGATATGCAGACGCAGACCTACCACATCGACGCAGATACGACGACGATGGCGGGCTTCGCCGACATGCTGACCAACATCATGAAGATGGGCGGCAGCGATGGCAAGCAGGTGGTGGATATGACCGGGCTGAAGGGAAACTATCAGGTGGCGGTGGAGCTGTCGATGGCGGACCTGATGGCGATGGCGCGGGCGCAGGGATACGGCGGGCCGGGCGGCGGTGCGCCGGGCGGCTCGGGTGCGGCGGTGGCGAGCGACCCGGGAGGCAGCGGGACGTCGGCTTACTCGGCGGTGGAGAAGCTGGGACTGAGGCTGGAGCCGCGCAAGGCCCCCGTGGAGCAGCTGGTGGTGGACAGCGTGGAAAAGACACCCACGGAGAACTGAACCTCATGGCGGCCTGGGACGGGACGTGCCGCAGAAAGCGCCTGCACCCATGCAACGGGAAGGGCCGTTGACATACGATATTTATCGTACTAAGGTGTTGGCGTGAAGTGAAAGCAATAAACATGCGATGTGAATCTATCGATTTGCGCTATGGAACGTCTCAATCGTGAGCGTTATTGTCGAGAGGCATTGGGAAGACGAACTGTGGCAATCCCAGTGAGCAAGAAAGAGAAGACCAGATGACGAACGGGCTGTCGCTTTCCGAGTGAATTGCAGTCGATGGATATTATTGTCAAGTGCATAATCGCCGAATTTTTCAGCGCGAGTTTTCTTTCACAGTGAATTATCCGCGGAACCGGATGGGCTGTTTGTGCGTAGATTCGGACAGCGATCTCAATACGGCGGCTCAATACAGCGACATCAATTCGGCGGTTCAAGACGGCGATCTCAAGACGGCGAACTCAACCCAGCGGCTCAAGACGGCGAACTTAAGACAAGGAATGGTGCGACGAATGACCGAGCGCAAGGTGCGCAGGCCCGGAAATGGTGGATGGCTGCTGCTGTTCTGCGCGATTGCGTGGATGAGTGGATTGAGTCTGGCGATGGCTTCGGAGTATCACGGACAGGTGACCTTCGGTGGGCTGCCGCTGCCGGGCTCAACGGTGACGGTGACGGCCACGCAGGGAGACAAGACGGCGGTGGCGATCACGGATTCGCAGGGCTTCTACTCCTTTGCCGACCTGGCCGATGGGAAGTGGACGATTGCGATCGAGATGACGGGGTTTGCGCCGGTGAAGCAGGAGGTGACGGTGGCGCCCAATGCGGTGGCCAGCGCGTTCGAGATGAAGCTGCTGACGCTGGAGCAGATGCGGGCAGCGGCCAAGCCGGTGAAGGAGGAGGTGGTGCCGGCGGCAAGCGCGAGCGTCGTGGCACCGTCAACCCAGGTCTCAGAATCGAGACCTGGGGCACCCGCCAGCCAGAGCGCGCCAACAGCGAATACGGCTGTGGCGGCGGGTACGGGTGCGGCTGCGGCGGGCACGGGCGCGGCGGCTGCGAACACGGCTGCGGCTGCGGCGGCGAAGAAGAAGGGCGCGGCGGCAAAGACCGAGGAGGCCGGTGCGGCGGCTGCTGCGGCGCCGATGCCTGCGCCCGAGCCGGACGCCACGGCGCAGCAGGCCAACGATGGGCTGCTCATCAATGGAAGCGTGAACAACGCGGCGACGTCGCAATACTCGATGTCGCAGGCCTTCGGCAACACCCGCAGCGGTGGAAGGTCGCTGTACAACTATGGGCTGAGCCTGGTGCTGAACAACTCGGCGCTGGATGCCAAGCAATACTCCCTGACCGGGCTGGACATGCAGCAACAGTCGTTCAACAACTTCACGGCGGGGGCGAGCTTTGGCGGGCCGCTGAATATTAAACACCTGATGCCGCGCGGGCCCTACCTCAACATTCTGTACAGCCGGATGCAGAACAGCAATATTACGGCGCAGCCGGCCCTGGTNNCCGCTGCCATCGCCCAGCCTGGCGGGAAATGCGCAGTACAACTACCAGGTCCCGCTGAACAGCGACAGCCATCAGGATGCGGTCCAGGCCATGATGAGCAAGATGATCGGGAACAAGAACTACTTGTATGGAGGGTTCACGTTCCAGAGCTCGCGGTCGAGCAACACAAACCTGTTCGGCTTTCAGGATTCGACCGGCGTGCTGAATCTCAGCGTGAATGCCAGTTGGTACCACCGCTTCACGCAGCGGGTGTGGATGGTTGCGACCTATTCGTTCAGCCGGTCGCGGACGCAGGTGACCCCCTACTTTGCGAACCGGGAGAATGTGGAGGGCGATGCCCAGATTGCGAATGGCGCGAACAGCACGCCGGCGAACTGGGGGCCTCCCGGGCTGGGATTCGCAAGCGGGATTGCGGGCCTGTCCGACGCGACGAGCACCTATAACCGCCCAGAGAC
>PLOU01000002.1 GCA_003142235.1 Granulicella sp. | reverse complement strand
CAGCCGGCGCGCTCGAAGAGGGCGATGGTGGCGTCCTGCAGGCTGCCCTTGGGGATTCCCAGCTTGAGTTTATTCGCCATTATTTGGCCTCCGTGGAGTTTGGCAGTGCGATGGGTTTGGTGAAGCAACTGACGGTGCCCTGGTGGCAGACCAGGCCGTCGCCTTCAACAATGACGCGGAAGAGGAGGGCGTCGTTGTCGCAGTCGGTGGAGGCGGTGACGACGCGCAGGCGGTTGCCGCTGGTCTCGCCCTTCATCCAGAGCTTCTGGCGGGTGCGGCTCCAGAAGGTGACGAAGCCGGATTCGAGGGTCTTCTGGTAGCTGGTTTCGTTGAGGAATCCGAGCATGAGCATCTGGCCGGATTTGGCGTCCTGGACGATGCCGGGGACGAGGCCGTCCATCTTGGCGAAGTCGATTGCGGGTGGGTTATTCACTGCGTCCATCGTATCTCTCTCTCTTGAATGATATGTCTACTGAATGATGCGGCTTTGGGAGATTTACGCCGGGAAGCGTCCGCGGGCAGCAAAAAGGCCCGCTCGCGGTGTGCGCGTCGGCGGGCCTTTGGAATCCTGGTGTNNCAATAAAGCTATCGGCTGGGCGGAGCTTTGTCAACGCGGGGCGGCTGACGACGTGTCCTTAAGCAGAATAAGGCAAATGCGGGGATTCTTCCCCTTCGGCAAGCTCAGGGTCAGAATGACAAGCAAGAACAGGCAACAGCGAGAAGCAAGAACAGGCAACGACTCAATACGGAGATTCTGGCCTGCGGCCAGAATGACGGTGTGTGTGTGGGGGGGAGGGGGGGGTAAGCCTGCCCTTAAGAGAAACAGGGAATTGCTTGCTCTGGTACAAAGGTATGCGCGCGAAACTCGCGCTACAGTTCGCGCGTCTTCCATCCGTCCCATCAAGGAGCTTGATCCCATGAAATCCCGTCTTGATCGCAGAACCTTCCTCCGGTTGGCCAGTGCAACGGCGGCACTGATGGCGCAGGAGGCTCGCCCGCAGACAACTCCACAGGCTACTTCGCAGACGAAGCCGCAGGCGGGAACGCAGGCAACTCCGCAGGCAAAGGCGCAGGCGGCAGGCCAGCAAAGTGCGCAAGCCGCGCCAGCCCCACGCCGCGGGCGGGTAGCTCCGGTGGCGAGCAGGAAGAACTTTGTGGGCATCCAGGTGCGGGCCTTTGGGTGGGTGGACGAGGGCATCGACGCGGTGCTGGACAACATTCAGAAGAAGGGCGACGTGAACACCGTCTGGGCGTACACGTTCTCCTATGGCGAGGCGCGCCTGAGGACGGGCGGCGGGTTGCCCGATCACGGGGTCTCTGGGACGGGCGGCGGCGCGGGCGCGTTCTACGACTACGACCCGAAGTACTTCCAGAACACGATCCTGAAAGACTTCCGCTCATCCGAATATGGGAAGTTCAACGTGATTGAAGAGGTGGCGCCGAAGGTGAAGGCGCGGGGGATGGACTTCTTTGCGTGGGACCTGAACAACGCCAACGCAGCTCTGCCGCGCCTGATTCCGAACTATGCCGCAGTGACCGAGGTCGATCTGAATGGGCGGCGGACTTCGAGCCCGTGCTTCAACCATCCCGACTATCGGGCGTTTCTGAGCGGCAAGGTGGAGAGCCTGCTGGGCGGCTATGCCAGCCTGGTGGACGGCGTGGCGTGGGGATGCGAGCGCGAGGGGCCATTGAATGGCGTGCTGAGCGGAGGGGGCGGAGGGACCTGCTTCTGCCAGTTCTGCCAGGCCAAGGGGCGAGAGCGGGGCATCTCGGTGGAGCGCGCGAAGGAGGGATACCGCCAGATGGGCCAGTTGTTCCATGCGACGGGCCAGAGTTCGCGGCCGATGGATGGCTACTTCTCCACATTCTGGAGGATATTGCTGCAATATCCCGAGATTCTGAGCTGGGAGACGCTGTGGACAGAGAGCTTCCAGGGGATGCAGGCCGAGCTGTATGGCTTGGGAAAAGAAATTGCGCCGCAGAAACCCTTCGGCTTTCACATCATGCAGAGCATGACGTTCAGCCCGTTCTATCGGGCGGAAGAAGACTACACGAAGCGCAGGGGCACGGCCGATTTTCTGAAGCTGGCGACGTACAACAATGCCGGCGGGCCGCGACTGGAGGCATTCCTGAACGGGCTGGGCCGCGGCATCTTCCGCGACGCGACGCCGCAGGATTTTCTGGCGCTCTACTACAAGATGATGGATTACAAGGAAGCTCCGTTCGACCAGTTGGCCAGCGCCGGGCTTTCGCCGGATTACGTTGCGGAAGAGACCAAGCGGGCGCTGGCCGGGGTCGCAGGAGAGGTGAAGATCTATCCCGGAATCGACATCGACGTGCCGACGCTCGCCGCGAACCCCAAGCCGACCGACAAGAAGACGAAGCCGGAGGATGTGAGCCGCGCGCTGCGGGCTGCATTCGGCGCGGGCGCGGACGGCGTGGTGCTGTCGCGCGAGTATGTGGAGATGTGGCTGGCCAACCTGACGGCTGCCGGAGATACGCTGCGGGAGATCTTTGCGCAATCGGCGGTCAAATCGTAACGCGCGGGAGCGGCGTCAGGGTTTGGGGCGGTGGGCGATGATCTGGTCGCGGACCTGTTCGTAGGCGGACTGGGGGAGGATGCCGCGGGTGGTGAGCTGGTTCTTGGCGGTGTAGGGGCGGCCGGCGATGATGCGGCGGACGTACTCGTCGCCCATGCCGGGGAGGGCCTTGAGCTGGGCGGCGGTTGCGGTGTTGATGTCTAGCAGGGATTTCGATGCGGCGATCTTCTGGGCGACGGATTGCGCGGGCTTGGCGGCGGGCGCGGATTGGGCGATGCTCTGGGAGGCGATGAGGAGGGCGGCGGCGAGGAGCGCCGCGAGGAAGNNATGCGGGATAAGAGTAGCGCAGAAGGGGTGCGAATGGTGAGAGATGTTTGCGCGGGGCCGTTGCGGGGAGGGTGCGGGTATAATTCTGAGGTGAAGCGGGAGTAGCTCAATGGTAGAGTAGCGGCTTCCCAAGCCGTTGGTTGCGGGTTCGATCCCCGTCTCCCGCTCCAGGGTTTTCTCTTCTTCTTTTCTTTCCATTGCAAATGATTTGAGTGAGAGTGCGGTTGGCTCGCGGTTGGGGTTAAGGCTGACCTCAGCGGCTAAAGCCGCGCTGATTCTGCGGCTCTTGCGGCACGGCTGAAGCCGTGCCCTTAAGCAAAACAAGGCAACTACGGGGATTCTGAGCTTCGCTCAGAATGACGGCTTCCGTGTTGCTTCGCTCAGGATGACGGCAAAAACAGGCAACGGCGAAATACGGGGATTCTGGCTACGCCAGAATGACGACTTGTGAAGGCTACGCCAGAATGACGCGTCTCTTTACTCAATGACGCGTCTCTTTACTCAACAACTGTGAACGATGTTTAGTGGATGAGGCTGGCGGTTTTCTGGGGGCCTTTGTCGCGGTCTTGGAGGGCCATGGCTTCGGGGAGGAAGGTGGTGGCCTTGGCGATCTCGGGGTCGGCCTGGGCGCGGACCCTGAGGCCCTCGAGCTGGCCGAACTGGGAGGTGAAGAGCTCGGCCTTGATGTTGGTCTTGATCCAGTCCAGGTTGCTGGCGATGTCGGCGTCGCTGAATTCGATCTGATTGGCCTTGAGGAAGTCCTTGAACTGCTGGAGGACGGCGTCGTCGACGGCGAAGTCGCGGGTGATGGCGTGGGTTGCCAGGTAGTGCTTGGAGAAGTTGATGAAGAAGACGTAGTTCGGCTGTTGCAGCAGCGAGATCTGGAAGCGGTTGAAGTCGGGGACATTGATCTTCTCGTCGGGGGTGATGCCTCCTCCGCCGTAGACGGTGCGGCCGGAGTCGGTGAGCTTGACTTCGAGGTTGGATTTGTCGGCCTTCTTGGCGCCGTCGCGGACGAAGAAGTAGTCGTAGGCCGAAACGCCGTTGTAGTCGCGCTGGATGAGGCGGCCCGAGGGGGTGAAGTAGTGGTATGTGGTGAGGGCGAGGCCGGTGTCGTCGAAGGTGTTGAAGACGGTCTGGACGAGGCCCTTGCCGAAGGTGGTCTCGCCGACGATGAGGGCGCGGTCGTGGTCCTGCAGGGCGCCGGAGACGATNNGCGGTGTTGCGGTTGACCAGGACGACGATGGGGTACTTGTCTGAGCCGGCTTCGCCGTGGGCGGCGCGGTAGACCTGGTCGGGGAAGGCGCGGCCGCGCTGGGAGACGACGATCTGGCCCTCCTTGAGGAACTTGTCGGAGACATCGACGGCCTCGTTGAGCAGGCCGCCGGGGTTGTTGCGGAGATCGATGACGAGGCCGTGCAGGGGGCCGGCGGCCTGGAAGTTGTCCAGGGCGTCGCCCACCTCGCGGCTGGTGGTCTCCATGAAGTTGGTGACGTGGATGTAGCCGATGCCGGGCTTGAACAGGAAGGCGAGATCGACGGAGTCGCGGGGAATCTCGTCGCGCACGAGGTCGAAGGCGAGCGGGCCGTTATGGCCCTCGCGCTCGATGGAGACCAGGACGTGTGTTCCTTTGGGCCCCTTGAGCATGGCGGCGACGGCGGCGGAGTCGAGGCCATCGGCGCTCTTGCCGTCGACCGAGAGGATGAGGTCTCCGGGACGGATTCCGGCCTTGAAGGCGGGCGTGCCCTCGAACGGGGCAAGCACCATGACGTGCAGGACGCCGGCTTTGTCCGCCAGGGGCTGGATGGTCATGCCGACGCCGTAGTACTTGCCGTGCTGCTCCTCGCGCATCTGGGCGAAGGCTTTGGGGTCNNAGCGGCTCGGCGTAGTTCTGCTCGACCAGGCTGTAGACGCCGGTGAACTGGTGGAGGGAGTCGCGCAGGGTGGACTCGTCGGAGGCGGACTGGGCGGCGACCTTGTTGCTGATGAAGGAGCCGAGGAGGGCGCAGGTTGCCAGAAAGATGGTGACGGAGAAGAGAGCGCGGCGGGTGCGTGGGGCCATCGGCTTGGATTACCTCGAAGGTGGGCGGGAAGGGATGGGGGAGGCCGGGTTGCCCAGGAAAAACTCCAGTCCAACTTAGGACGAGTATACATCGGTTTGGGCAGCAGGGCGGCGGAGGCGGGGAGGCGGTGGTAGAAGGTGCAGGTGGACTGAAAATTGACCTCAGCGGCTAAAGCCGCAGTGCAAATGCAGCGTTTTACGGCACGGCTGAAGCCGTGCCCTTAAGCAAAACGGGACAAATACGGAGATTCTGAGCTTTGCTCAGAATGACGGCGCGAGGGAGGGTGACGNNAGGGAGGGTGACGGCGCGAGGGAAGGTAAAGCCGCGCTGCTGCATAGCAATCCGAGATGATCCACTCCGCGGGCTTCAGGTGGATTGGTGCGGGGCGGGGTGGGGCAGATAGAATAGGCGGAGCGGACGATTGCGTACGGAGCGGATGATTGGCTTGCAAGGTGCGGGATGTTTTTTGGGGCAAGGGAAGCGAGAGAGGTCTTTTGAGATTGGCGAGATTGAACTCAGTGGATGCGATGCGGACCGGGTTGGGGAACGGGGCGGGACGGCGGGTTTTGCGCGGGAGCGGCGGGCTGGCGCTGCTGGTGGCGGTTGGGCTGCTGGCGGCGGGCGCGGCGCGGGGACAGGTGAAGGCGCCGCGCTACCAGAGTCCGATCGAGGCGCCGGCGCCGCAGATGACGATTCCGGTGACGCCGGCGATCACGACCAACGGCACGGTGGTGGAGGAGGAGATCGTTCGCGTGAACGATCAGATCATCGACCGCAGCGACTATTTACGCGAGCAGCAGCAGATGGTGGAAGAGGCACGGCAGATGAACGCGAGCGCGGAGGAGCAGGCCGAGCGGCAGAAGAACATGCTGCGCGACATGATCGACCAGCAACTGCTGCTGTCGCGCGGCAAGGAGCTGGACATCAACGTGGACGCGGATGTGATCCGGCGGCTGGACGAGATCCGCAAGCAGAACAAGTTCGACACGATGGAGGACCTGGAGAAGGCAGTGCGCCAGTCAGGCATCTCGTATGAGGACTTCAAGGCGAACATCAAGAACGGCATCATCACCAATAAGGTGGTGGGCCAGGAGGTGGGCCAGACGCTGCGGCTGACGGCCAAGCAGGAGCAGGCCTACTACGAAGCGCACAAGCAGGAGTACGCACAGCCGGAGCAGGTGCGGCTGAGCGAGATCCTGGTGGCGACGCCGGACGACGCGACGGACGCGCAGATTGCGCAGGCCAAGTCCAGAGCGGAGGACGTGGTGGCGAAGCTGAAGGCGGGAGCGAGCTTTGAGGAGATGGCGAAGCAGCTCTCAGGCGGGCAGACGGCGGCGAAAGGCGGAGACCTGGGGGAGTTCAAACGCGGCGCGCTGGGGTCGAGTGCGCTGGAGGACCCGGTGTTCGCGCTGCAGGCAGGCGAATGGACCGCGCCGATCCGCACACGGCAGGGATTTGTGGTGCTGAAGGTAACGGAACACACGCAGGCGGGGATTCCTCCGCTGAGCGCGGTGGAACAGCGGGTGCAGGAGGCGATCTATAGCGAGGCGATCCAGCCTGCGCTGCGGACCTATCTGACGGGGCTGCGTGAGAAGGCGTACATCGACATTGCGCCGGGATTTGTGGACACCGGCGCAAGCGCGAAGCAGACCAAGCCGGTGTTTGCGTCGTATGCCGCGCCCACGGCGAAGAAGAAGGAGGCGCAGAAGGCGCGGCTCGATCACGGGCGAGCGGCGACGGGCGGGACTGTGACGGCGGGTTCGGCTGGGGGTGCGAAGCCGGGAGCCGCGGGCCCGACAGCGACGCCGGGGGCGAACTCTGCCGGCGCGAAGACCAGGACGGTGGCCGCNNCGACGCCGAGCGTGCTGCCCGCGCCGGGCGCGGCGATTGCGCCGATCGAGCAGACGGCGGATGTGGCAGCGGACGACGAACCGCTTGCTCCCGCGGCGGCGGAGCGGAAGAAGACAAGATACAGCGATCGCGCGCCGATCGAAGACAAGGCAAGAAGGGACGCGGCGAAGGCGGCGAAGGTGAAGGAGAAGGCCGCGGCGGTCCCGGCCCCGATGGCCGCGGAGGAGAAGGCGGCGCAGCAGGTGCAGAACGCGCCGCTGGGACTGAGTGGAGATACGGCGGCCAAGAAAAAGAAGAAGCGGGTGAAGGGAGCAGCGAAGGAGCGGCTGCAGGAACAGGCCCCCGCGCCGCCCAAAGCCAAGCCCGAGGCGACGCCGATTCCGCCCAAGAGCGTGCGGGTGAACGGCGAGCCGGTGGTGAGCCCGCCGCCGGCGGTGCCTGCGGTGACGGCGCCTGGGGACGCGCAGCCCAAATAACAGTATTGCTGTTGACTCGATTCCAGTTATTTATGGCATACATATGCAGATTCTTGCAAATAACTGAGGGGATCGGCTTGCAAAGGGTGGGAGAAACTGATAGTATCCACTATAGAACTATCTATCTACTGTCCTCGCTTGCGAGGCAGAAAATCCTAAGGCCGCCGCAAGGCGGCCTTAGTGTTGAGAGGGCCAATGTACATCGCATATATGGACGATGCTGGTGATCTTGGATCTGTCACGAATCCGCCTCAACACAATGACCAGCCGGTCTTTGCACTGACATTTTTGCTGGTGAATCAGATCCGTCTATCCGCGCTCGTTCCTGAGTTTTTGCAGATCAAACGCAACTTTTATCCTGGACTCATTCCTCCTGCGTCACACTTTTTGGCAGCCGTGCTGAAAGAGGTCAAAGGAGCGGATATTCGTCGTGACATCGCAACTGGTTCTCGCAATAAGGCCAGACACGCTACAAAATTTCTTTCAGAGATCGTCGATCTCTGCATCCGATCCGATATCAAGGTGGTCTCCAAGATTGTAGTGAAAGGGATTGGGCAACCCATCTCGCACAAGGCTGTCTATACATCGGCTTGCCAATCGCTTTTCAAGAGTTTCGACCACTATCTTTCAACCGTAGACGACGTCGGATTCTGTATTGCAGATTCTCGAACCAAGGGGCTGAATGTCCCTGTCGCGCATTCGATTTTTACTCAAATGTTCAGCACCAGGCGGACGCATTACCCTCGGATCATGGAGCTACCAACTTTTGGACATAGCGATAATCATGTTGGCGTGCAGCTTTGTGATCTGCTTACTTCGGCTCTTATTGTTCCTGTAGCAGTACACACATACTGTACTGGCCACATTGCCAACGTCCATGTTCAGGCTGGCTACTCCAAAATTCGAGCGCGTTTCACGACAAGATTGCAACAACTCCTTTACCGCTATCAGGATTCACAGCAGGTTTGGCGCGGCGGTCTCACTGTTAGCGATGCGATCTTACTTCGCCCCTCTTCTGAAATGTTCAAGAATGT
>PLOU01000066.1 GCA_003142235.1 Granulicella sp. | reverse complement strand
TACTTCTTCGCCACGCGCGTCACGTCGGCTGCGGTCACGCGTTCGATGCCATCGCGATACTTCTCCAGATAGTCCGTCGGGTAGCCGTATAAAGCCAGCACGACCTGTGCCATCAGCGTCTTCTGCGGCGTGTCGTAGTTGAAAATGAACGAGTTCATCACGTTGTCTTTGGCCTTCTTCAGCTCCTCCGCAGTCGGCGGATCGCTCTTCAGCCGCTCGATCTCGGCGAGCACGGCCTTGGTCGCCGCGACGGTCGTCGCGCTCTTCGTCCCCACCTCGCTGCAGAAGATGCCGGGGTGGTCGAACTCCGCGCCGAAGCTGCCGCCCACCTCGTAGGCTAGCCCCAGCTTGGTGCGCACTTCATTGAAGAGGCGCGAACCAAACCCTTCGCCGGAGAAGATCTCGTTCATCACACTCAGCGCGTAGTAGTCGGGATTGCTGCGCACCGTTCCGATCCCCAGAATCTCCACCGTCGATTGGTCGACATCTTCCTTGTCCACGAAGTAGACACCCGGCTTCGGCCCTGCAAAATCCGTCTTCACCGGCCCAATCGCCGTGCCTCTCGCCAGCGGCTCGAACGCCTTGCGCAACTTGGCCTCCATCGCCGCCGAGTCGAAGTCGCCGGAGACGGCAACGATCATTCCATTCGGCACGACTGTCCGGTCATGCCACGCCTTCAGGTCGTCCAGCGTCACCGCGATCACAGTCGCGTACTCGGCCTGCCGCGCATAAGGACTATCTGCTCCGTAGACCAGCTTGGTCGACTCGCGCTCGGCGATCTCGCCCGCCTCGTCGTTCCGCCGAGAGATGGCAGTGGCCATATTGCGCATTGTCCACTCCAGCTTCCCCTCCTTGAAGGACGGATGCAGCAGCAGGTCCACCGTCTCGCCGAAGACGCTGTCGAAGTCCTGCTTGAAGCTCGACCACGACACCGAAGTATTGGCCGGTCCTCCGACGGTTTCGATCACCGCCGCCTTCTCCGGCAAGACATCGTCCAGCTCGTCGGCTCCGTTGCGCCACGCCAACCCGACCATCGACACCAGCCCAACCTTCGCGGCAGGTTCATCGCGACTTCCGCCGCGAATCAGGATCGATCCATTGATGAACGGCAGCTCGTGGTCCTCCTGCAAAAAGATCACCGACCCATTGGCCAGTTCGATCCGCTTCGGCTGCTGCGGCTTGAAGGCGTGCAGCGGCGGAATGGCAATCCTCTTCCACGGCTGCACATGCACGGGAGCCTTCGCCGCAGTCTTTGCCGCCGCAGCCGGAGCCGCACTTTGCCCCATCGCAAACATCCCGACAGCCAGCAATCCACAGACCGCAACCGAAGCAATCCTCATTCCGCGAACTCCCACTCGTACCGATTCCACTCCAACCATTGCATTCACACTCACCGAGGCGCTATTCATTTTGCACCTCCAGCGTCTTGCGTAGCAGTCTTCGCTGGCGGCGTAGATTCAATCCGCGCGCTCGTCCGGTTGCTCTCGACAAAAACCTTGTTTGCCACGCGTCTCACGTCCGCCTTCGTCACCTTGTCGTACTCGTCCAGCTTGCGAAACAGTTCGCGCCAATCGCCGTACCGCGTCTGGTACTCGGCCAGTTGATGCGCCAAACCCTGGTTGTCGGCCAGCCCGCGCAGCACGCTTGCCCGCGCCTGCGTCTTGAACCNNTCTCCCGGCAACCCGCTGAATCCCTCGACCTCCGCTGCGATCCTCTGCTGGTCCGACAGCGCCTCGTAGAGCCGCCCCCCCCGCGCGCTGGAAAAAATATAAGTGATCGCGTCGTAGACCGCGTCGTCCGGGTCGCGATAGTCCGGCCGGTGATAGCCCTCAAGATAAATCGGCTGCGCCGCCGCTCGGACCGTCACCGACCTCTCCGCAAACTGCACCGGCTCGACCGTCGTCATCGGCTCCGGCTTCGGCCCCGCCGGAATCGCGCCAAAATATTTCGTCAGCATCGGAATCGCGTCCGCCGCCTTCACGTCGCCCACCACCGCAATCACGATATTCGACGGCACATAGTACTTCGCATGAAACGCAGCAGCCTCGGTCGCGTTCACCTGGCTGATCTCGCTCTCCCATCCCAGCGTGGGTACGCGGTAGGGATGGGCCGAATACGCCGTCGCCAGAAACTGCTCCATCATCGCGCCAGTCGGGTTGGAGTCGACGCTCATCCGCCGCTCCTCCTGCACGACGTCGCGCTCCTTGTAGAACTCGCGCAGAACCGGATGCGCGATTCGCCCACTCTCCATGTAGGCCCACAGCTCCAGCCGGTTCGACGGCATGCTCCAGAAGTACTGCGTCGAGTCCTCGCCGGTCGTGGCGTTCAACCCCACCGCGCCGTTCTCCTCGGCCAGCTCCGCGAACTGGTTGGGCACCACAAACTTCTCTGCCGCCGCCTGCGCGTCCTCGAAGGCCTTCTTCAGCGCCGCCAGCTTCGTCGCGTGCTGCCCCACGCGCTTACGAACTTCCGCGTCGTACGCCGCGTAGGCAGTCTCCACCTTGGCCAGCGCAATCTTCTCCGCCGGATAGTTCGTTGTGCCAATCTCGGTGGTCCCCTTGAACGCGATGTGCTCGAACATATGCGCCAGCCCGCTCGCGCCCTGCGGATCGTCCGCCGATCCCACATCCACCAGCGTGTAGAAGCTGAAGACCGGCGCCTCCGGCCGCTTGCAGACGATCAGCGTCAGCCCATTGGGCAACACCTTCACCGTCGTCTGCTTCTCGAATCCGGCGAGGTACTGCGCGTAGCCGCCGCTCGCCTGCGACATGTTCTGCGCCCGCGCCGCAACTCCACAACCCATCGCCAACGCCAGCACTACGCCAACCGCACGACTCATCCGCACAGAGATCCTCCCGCAACAAACTCAATTCAGCTTGTTAACCATACCCGATCGATCTATCGAGCGAGCTAGGGGCAGCAACTCGGCTTGCCAATCCCGAACGCCCGTTTCACTCCGCGCCAGAGACGCCGCAGCCAGCCTTCCGCACTCTTCTCCACCGATTCCGCCTCTGCCTGGATCGTGGCGACGACCGCCGCGAGCATCTGCTGCCGCGTCCACGCATTCCTCGCCGCGTTGATCCCGCCCCGCGCGCACTGGGCCGCGGCCTCCGCCCACGCGCCCGTCTCCACCGCGTGGATCATTCGCGGATAGCCCTCCAGCAGCCCCGCCGGGCCCAGGTTGTAGGCCATATCGAGAAGCGCCATCTTCACGCCGCCGGGCAGAGTGTCGTATCCCGCGAGATGCGCCCGCAGCGTCGC
>PLOU01000022.1 GCA_003142235.1 Granulicella sp. | reverse complement strand
GTACATAAGGAGAAAAAAATGTCAGCCTATTCCATCCCTCAGATCGAAGCCCCCATCCCAGCCGTCCCCGGCGAAGTCCTCCTCATCGCCAGCGGCGATCTGCGTCAATCGGCCAACCAGGTCTGCTGGCCCGCCCAGTCCGAGGCCGAGCGCGCCGTCATCAAGGCCTTCGCCGCCGAGGGCGTCAAGGTCCGCCGCGCCCACCCCTACCGGGAAGACCTGAAGCACGGCTTCATCTTCAACCAGCGCATGGGAATGGATGTCTTCGCCGCCATCGACCCCGCCGCCCCGCTCGTCGTAGTCGAGTCCGTCTGGCAGTACAGCCATCACGTCCTCGCCGGCCTGCTCAGCCATCGCGGCCCCATCCTCACCGTCGCCAATTGGTCCGGCCAGTGGCCCGGCCTGGTCGGAATGCTCAACCTCAACGGCTGTCTGCGCAAGGCGGGCGTCAAGTTCAGCACCATCTGGACCAAGGACTTCGACGATCCCTTCTTCCTCAACGGCCTCCGCCAGTGGATTCGCGAGGGCAAGATCGACCACGACCTCTCCCACGTCCATCCGCTCGACGCATCCAAACTTCCCGCCGCCGAACGCCAGCTTGGCGTCGCTCTCGCCAGGGTCCTCAAAAACCGCAAAGCCATCCTCGGCGTATTCGACGAGGGCTGCATGGGCATGTTCAACGCCATCATCGAAGACAGCCTCCTCAACACCACCGGCGTCTTCAAGGAGCGCCTCAGTCAGTCCGCGCTCGTCGCCGCCATGCAGAACGTGACGGACGACGAAGCCCGCAAAATCCGCGCCTGGCTGGATAAGAGCGGCATCACCTTCCTCACCGGCCCCAATGAAGAGACCGACCTCACCGACGCGCAGGTCCTCCAGCAGTGCAAGATGTACATCGCCGCCCTGCGCATCGCAGACGAGTTCGGCTGCGACGCCATCGGCATCCAGTACCAGCAGGGTCTCAAGGACCTCGTCCCCGCATCCGACCTCGTCGAAGGCCTGCTCAACAATGTAGACCGTCCCCGAGCCTTCGACGCCGCCGGCAAGGAGCTCTACGCCGGCCGCCCGCTGCCGCATTTCAACGAAGTAGATGAGTGCGCCGGGCTTGACTTGATTCTCACCAACCGCATCTGGACCGCCATGAACCTCGACCCCGCCACAACCCTCCACGACGTCCGCTGGGGCGAGCAGTATAAGGACGACTTCGTCTGGCTCTTCCAGATCTCCGGCGCCGTCCCCGCATCCCACATCGCCGGCGGCTACACCAAGGCCACCAGCGAGCGCCAGCCGCCCATGTACTTCCGTCTCGGCGGAGGCACCCTCAAGGGCGTCTGCAAGCCCGGCCCCGTCGTCTGGAGCCGCATCTTCAGCCAGGGAGGCAAGCTCCACGCAGACATCGGCCGCGCCACCGCCATCGAGCTTCCCGCCGAGGAGACCGAGCGCCGCCTGCAAGCGGTCACGCCGCAGTGGCCCATCATGCACGTCCTGCTGCACGGCATCACGCGCGACCAGTTCATGGCGCGCCATCCCGCAAACCACGTCAACGTCGCCTACACCGACACCGCCGAGCAGGCTGATCGCGCGCTCGCCGCCAAGGCCGCAATGATGGCCGAGCTTGGCATCGAAGTCCATCTCTGCGGAACAATTTGATGAAGCTCTGAAACAGTTTTGCTTTGAAGAGCGCGAAGCTTCAGCCTCGGTTTTGAAGGGAATATCAACGGGACTTCAGCCTCGGTTTTGAAGGGGACGGGCTTCAGCCCGTCCATAACGGTCGCAATATTAACGGGGCTTTAGCCCCTGAGGGAATAGGCAACTATGGAATACCGTCAACTGGGCGAAACATCGCTCCGCGTCTCAATCCTCGGCTACGGCGCATCGCCGCTGGGCAACGCCTTTCGCGTCACCGATCCCGCCGAGGGAAAGGCCGCCGTCCATCTCGCCGTCGAGCGCGGCATCAACTACTTCGATGTCTCCCCCTACTACGGCCTCACCCTCGCCGAAACGCGTCTCGGCGAAGCCCTCGTCGGCCTGCGCCCGCAGGTCATCCTCGCCACCAAGTGCGGCCGCTACGGCGCGGACGAATTTGACTTCTCCGCCGCCCGCATCACCGCCGGCATCGAAGAGTCGCTCGCCCGCCTGCAAACCGACTACGTCGATCTCCTCCAGGCCCACGATGTCGAGTTCGGCGACGCCCGACAGATCGTCGAAGAGACCGTCCCCGCCATGCGCAAGCTGCAAGCCCAGGGCAAGGCCCGCTTCATCGGCATCACCGGCTACTCGCTCAAGAACCTCATGGCCATCGCCGCCCAGGTCAAGGTCGACACCATCCTCACCTACTGCCGTTACAACCTCATGATCGACGACATCAACGCCGCACTCATCCCCTTCGCCAAACAGAACGGCATCGGGATCATCAACGCCTCGCCGCTGCACATGGGAATCATCACCGAGCGCGGCGCACCCGACTGGCATCCCGCGCCGCAGTCGGTCCGCGACGCCGGCCAGCGCGTCGT
>PLOU01000095.1 GCA_003142235.1 Granulicella sp. | reverse complement strand
GTGCGGTCGAAGGTGAGGACGAGAGCGTTGCGGAAGTTCTGGTCGCCCTCGCCGCGGATGTGCGCGCAGAGCCAGAGTGCGGTGGCGTGGGGGAGGTGGGTGCGGGCCAGCAGCCGGGAGGGGATGGGCGCGGCGGATGATCCTTCCTGCTGCGAAGTCGAGGTCCCGAGGGTGCGGGTGATGGTGCCGTTGGAGCTGATGAGGATCGAGTTGTGGTCGAGGCCGAGCGGACGCAGGACGCGCATGGCAAAGCTGTGGCGGCGGCCGGTGGCGATGGCGATCTGGATTCCGGCGGCCTCGGCGGCGTGCAGGGCGGCAAGGTTGCGCGGGCTGACGCGACCGTCGTCGCCGAGAAGCGTGCCGTCCATGTCTATCGCGATAAGGCGGATCGAGCTGTGTTTTGCTGCTGTCGGCAAGTGAACCACGGATTCAAGTATAGAGGGTGGGAAGATGGAGCCGGATCAACATTATTGCTCCCACTCATCGCGAGAAACAAAGGCGCGATGAATGGGGCAGACTGTCGTTGTGACATATGGCACACACCGCGTGGGGTATAGTTGCTATTCTGGATTGGACGCGATGGAACTGCGAGAAAAACTCGATGCACTGCGCGGGGCGCTGGGCAAGCTGGATTCGCTGATGGTGGCGTACTCCGGCGGCACGGACTCGGCTTTTCTGGCTTATGTCGCGCACCACGTGCTGGGCCAACGGATGCTGGCCGTGATCGCCGACTCGCCATCGCTGCCGCGCGGGGAGCTGGCCGCCGCGCTGGACTTCGCCTCCGAGCATGGGATTCCGTTACACATCCTGCAGACGCGCGAGCTGGACGATCCCAACTACGCGCGCAACGACAGCGACCGCTGCTTCCACTGCAAGGACGAGCTGTTCACCCAGATGGAGGCGGCGCGGCAGAAGCTGGGGTTCACCCACATCGCGTACGGCAGGAACCTGGACGACGACGGCGATCTGCGGCCCGGGCAGAGGGCGGCGGCGATGCACCACGCGCTGGCCCCGCTGGCCCAGGCCAAGCTGGGCAAGTTGGAGATTCGCACGCTGGCGCGCGAGGCCGGGCTGAAGGTGGCGGATAAGCCGGCCAGTGCGTGTTTGTCGTCGCGCATCGAGTATGGGCGGCGGGTGACGGCGGAGAACCTGGGCCAGGTGGAACGCGCCGAGGATGCGATGCACGCGCTGGGCTTTCTGCATGTGCGGGTGCGCCACCACGGCGAGCTGGCGCGGGTGGAGATTGCGCGTGAGGACCTGCCGCGCGCGTTGAACCTGCCAATGCTGGACCGCATCACGGAGGCGCTGCGGCCGCTGGGATTTGTCTACATTACGCTGGACACCGAGGGCTATCGGTCGGGCTCGATGAACGCGGTGCTGCCGGTTTCGGCGATTGGGCCGGCGCGGTAGGGGCGGCGGACACAAACACGATAGAGTTCCAAGAGAGAGATTTTATGCGCGTTGCGTACATTGACTGTTTTGCCGGGATCGCGGGCGACATGCTGCTGGGGGCGCTGGTGGATGCCGGAGTTCCGGCGCAGGTGCTCGTGGACGCAACCACCGCGCTGGGGCTGGGGGCAAGCCTGCGCATCGAGCGGGTGGACCGCAGCGGGATTGCATGCACCAAGGTCCACGTCCTGGAGGGCGACCACCTGGCGGACGCGCATGCGGAGACGGCTCATGAGCACGCGCATGAGAGCCATTCGCACGAGCATACGCACGGCGATCTGACGCATACGCACGAACATGAGCATTCGCATGAGCACGAACACGCGCACGAGCACGAGCACGCGCACGGGCGATCGCTGAGCGAGATTCGCAGGCTGATCGAAGCGGCGGCGCTGGCCGGGCCGGTGAAGCAGACCGCGATTCGCGCCTTCGAGCTGCTGGGCCACGCGGAGGCGAAGATCCACAATGTTCCGGTGGAGGAGATCCACTTCCACGAGGTGGGCGCGGTGGACGCGATTGTGGACATTGTGGCGGCCAGCGCGGGGATCCATTCCTTGAACGTCGCAGCGTGGCACTGCTCGCCGATCAACGTGGGCGGCGGCACGGTGGTCTGCGCGCATGGGACCTTCCCGGTGCCCGCGCCGGCGACCGCCGATCTGCTGCGCGGGCTGCCCACCTATTCGGCGCATGTGGAGCAGGAGTTGGTGACGCCGACGGGAGCGGCGCTGCTGCGCGCCATCGACCCCGTCTTCGGACCGCAGCCGGCGATGCGCGTGGAGCGGATTGGCTACGGCGCGGGCACGCGGAACTCGAAGGACTTTCCCAATGTGCTGCGGATCAGCGTCGGCGAAGGGTGTGAACCCGAAGCAATCGCCGGGCAATCGCACGATGCGGACGGCGAGACGGTGACCGTGATGGAGACGGCGCTGGACGACCTGTCGCCGCAGGTGCTGGCGTATGTGGCGGAGACGGCGTTGGCGCGGGGCGCGCTGGACGCGATGCTGACGCCGGTAATCATGAAGAAGGGACGTCCGGGAACGCTGCTGACGGTGCTGTGCAATCCGGCGGAGAGCGCGGCGCTGGAGCGGCTGATCCTGACCGAGACAAGCACACTGGGGGTGCGCATTCGGCAGGAGCGGCGGACGTGCCTGGAGCGAAGGCATATTCCCGTGGCGACGGAGTACGGGGAGATTCGCATCAAGGTCGGCACGCTGGGCGGCGAAACGATGAACGCCGCGCCGGAGTATGAGGACTGCCGCGCGGCCGCCGCCAAGCATGGAGTCGCCATCAAGCAGGTGCAGCAGGCGGCCATCGCGGCGTACCTGCGACCGGAGACGGCGAACGAAAGCGGGACACAAACGATATGACAAGCTCCGCACTGCTGGAACTTCTCGCCGAGGTGGAACGCGGCAGGCTGACGCCGGAGGCCGCGGCCCAGCGCCTGGCGACGCTGCCGTTCGAGGACCTGGGGCATGCCCGCGTGGACCATCACCGCAGCCTGCGCATCGGGCTGCCGGAGGTGGTGTTTGCGGCGGGCAAGACGGCGGAGCAGACGGTGGCGATCTTCAGCAGCCTGGCAGCCGACGGCGTGGACGTGCTGGCCACGCGCGTTGAGCCGGCCACGGCGCAGGTTATCCTGGCGCGGCATCCGGCGGCGAGCCACAACGCGGTGGCGCGCACCGTGGCGCTGCGGCAATCGTCTGGCGCGAGCGAGGCTGGCGCGAGTGAGACGAAGGGACACGTCGCGGTGATCTGCGCGGGCACCAGCGACCTGCCAATCGCGGAGGAGGCGGCGGTGACGGCCGAGACCTTCGGGGCGAAGGTGACGCGGCTGTACGACGTTGGCGTCGCGGGATTGCACCGTCTGCTTGCGGTGCGCGACGATCTGAAGTCGGCGCACGCGATTGTTGTGTGCGCGGGGATGGAGGGAGCGCTGCCCTCGGTGGTGGGCGGGCTGGTTGCGGTGCCGGTGATCGCGGTGCCGACGTCGGTGGGCTATGGGGCGTCGTTCGGCGGGGCAACGGCGCTGC
Organism: Granulicella sp.; assembly: GCA_003142235.1. Taxonomy (GTDB): domain Bacteria; phylum Acidobacteriota; class Terriglobia; order Terriglobales; family Acidobacteriaceae; genus Edaphobacter. Next base: position 8,284 of record PLOU01000095.1, on the reverse strand, counting down.
TGGGAATGCTGAACTCGTGCAGCCCCAACGTCACGGTGGTGAACATCGACAATGGGTTCGGCGCGGCGTATACGGCGGTGCTGATTGCGCGCGGCGCGGCGCACACGCGGCACTAGCTCTTACTTCAGTGGTTTGCCGAACTCCTCGGCGAAGACGGTGTGGCGCATGTCGAATCGGCCGCCGTCGAACTTGTCCGGGCCATTGAGGTGTCCGACAGCCAGCAGCGCGACCACCCAGTAGCTCATGGGGAGGCGCAGCACCTCGTGGACCTTCGGCTGCTCGAATCCCTCCATCGGCGCGGTGTCGTATCCCATCACCTCGGCCATCAGCATCATGTGGGTGAAGGCGATCATCACCTCCTTGTTGAGCCAGCCATGCATCTCGTCGGTGGAGAAGTGGGAGAGATAGTTGGGAACGGAGTTGCGCGCCAGGGCCGCATAGCCCTCGGGCATTCCACCCTCGAGCCCCTGGTAGAGCATCAGATCGAGGTCCTTGCGCCAGCCGTCGGCGTCTCCGCAGGCCACGATCACGGCGGATGCCTCCTCGACCTTGCCCTGGTTGTAGGAGGCGGCGCGCAGGCGCTTCTTCTGCTCCTCGCTCTGCACCACGATGAAGCGCCAGGGCTGCATGTTGTATCCACTGGGCGCGCTGAGCCCAGCCTCGACGATCCGCTGCAGGTCCTCGGCTGGGATAGGGGCGCCATCGAAGCTGGGGGTTGCGCGCCGCTCGCGGATCGCCTGGCTCAGAGTCTTCTCGTGTTTCGCCGTCTTCGCCGTCATCGCTCTTTCCAGTCCTGGACGCTACTGAACGCTTCTTCGATAGGAACCTGGCCGCCAGCTCAAACAGAACACTGAACGACTCCCAAGATAGCATCCCAACCCCTTTGCGCGCATCGGCAGAGCAATTGTGACTCAGGCGCGCACGCTGGCTAAGCGCGGTGCGGGGGGAGTTTCAAACAGGAACCGCGGGAGTGACTCGGAGGCAAACAAAACCTTCGCGCACGGGCTGCGTCCTATACCCTAGAAGACAATGAACTGCATCGTCCGAATGCGTTGCTCCGTCCTCCTCATGCTCGCGGGAGGCGGCGTCTTAGTGGCAGGCGCCCTTGCGCTGGCGCAGTCCCCTGCCCTGCCAGCGACGCCACCCACGGCGGCGAGCGTTCCGGCGGCGGCGGCCAAGATCGCGCAGCCCGCCGCACATCGCGCCCAGGTTGTCTACTCCGGCGGCCAGCTTACGATCACCGCCGACAACTCCAGCCTGAACCAGATCCTGCGCGACGTGTCGCGGCAGACGGGGATGAAGATCACGGGCGGAGTCGCCGACCAGCGTGTCTTCGGCAAGATTGGCCCGGGCGCGGCCGACGGGATTCTGACCAGCCTGCTGGATGGGACGGGCAGCAATATGCTGTTGCGCGAGAACGCGGCGCACACGCCGGTGGAGCTGGTGCTGAGCCCGCGCGGGGGAGGGGCGACGCCACCCGGCCCGTTCGCCTCCAGCCCGGAGGATGACGCGCCAGCCATTGATGAAAGCCCGGCACAGGCGGTCGCTCCGCCCAGCCAGCAGAGTCAGGGGCCGCCGCAGCCGTCTGCTCCGCAGGCCTCCGGGTTTGGCGGAGGGCCGGTGTCCGTGCCGGCAGCCGGACCGGGTGCCGCTCCCAGCAGCGCACCGTTTCCATCGACAATCCACAGCAACCCGCAGTCGCCCAACGGCGTGCTGACCCCGCAACAGGTCCTCCAGCAGTTGCAGCAGTTGCAACAACAAAAGCAGCAGCCAAAGTCAAAATAAGCGGATCTCCGATTTGCATCTGGGACTGGGGTTGGGCCTGCGGAAATAGTCGCGGCTGGAGACGAAAAACTTACCTCAGCGGCTAAACCGCAATACAAGTGCGGCATTTGCGGCACTGCTGAAGCAGTGCCCTTAAGCAAAACGGGGTCTCGCAGCCGATTGAGACCCTGGGGGAACACCCGCGATGGGCAAAAACTGCATCCAATGGAGAGCAGGGCTGCAAGCGAAGAGTTGTTCCGCGGAACGATCGTCTATCGCGATGCGTATCGAACGGGCCGAATAGCGTTGGGGATGGGATTGGCATGAACAAGGTCTGGAGTAGTCAACGGGCAAGGAACAAGCTGAACCAGGGCTTGGGTCACCTGTCAGGCGTGCTGCTGCTGGCAGGTGTTCTGCTGCTGTTGTTCCTGATCCAGGTCATCTGCGCCCATGCCTCCGTGGCGCTGCTGATGGAGGAGCCGTACGGCCACTTCGGCGCCATGAACCCGACCGGCCACTCGGCGGTGTATCTGAACCACGTATGCGCGGCGTCGCCGACCGAGCTGCGCCTGTGCCAGCCGGGCGAGTCCGGCGTGGTGATCAGCCGCTACCACAAGATCGCCGGACTGGACTGGATTGCCATTCCCCTCATTCCCTATCTCTACGCCGTGGAGGACGTGAGCCAGGTGCCGCAATCGGTGGACCAGGCCCAGGTGAACGCGCTGCGCGATGCATATCGCAGGAAACATCTGCTGGACCTGGCGATGAATGGCAGTCACGGAAAGACTCCAAAGGGGGAGTGGACGCAGTTGGTGGGAGAGTCCTACGACCGCACCATCCATGGCTTTGAGGTGGTGAGCACGACCGATGAGGACGAGCGCTTCATCGCGCTGTTCAACGACCGGAACAACACAGGGCACTTCAACATTCTCTTCCACAACTGCGCGGATTTTTCGCGCGCGGTGCTGAACATCTATCTGCCCGATGCGATCCATCGCAGCGTGGTGGCGGACCTGGGAATGACCTCGCCGAAACAGGTGGCGCGCTCGCTGGTGCAGTACGGCAGGAAGCATCCCGAGCTGGAGATGTCCGCGTTCATGATTCCCCAGGTTCCGGGGACGATCAAGCGCAGCAAGCCGGTCAAGGGCGTGGCCGAGTCGCTGATGAAGAAAAAGAGGTATGTGATCCCGATGGCGATTCTGACCCCGGAGTTGACCGGTGGGCTGGTGGTGGCGTATCTGGCCAAGGGCAGGATGGAGCTGCCCAAGAACGCGCTGGTCTTCAATGTGAATGACAACGTGATGGAGCCGGGAAAGCCCGTGCCAGTGCAGGCGGCAAACACCGACCCCGGCAGAACGCCTCTCACTTCGTCTGCACCTGTCTCTACGCCGATACCCGCGCCCGTGCCTGATGCTGCAACCGGCACTACGCCTGCGGCCCTGGCTACGGCATTGCCCGCGGCGCCTTCCACGATTCACTAGCTCCTATCGAACCAGCCTAGCGGCGCTGGCTGCGTGCGATGGCTGCCTTGGCCTCGTTGTCTGCCTCGCGCTTGCGCTCGGTGGCGCGCTTGTCCCACTCCTGCTTGCCCTTGGCCAGGGCCAGTTCGCACTTTACCCGTCCGCGGCGGAAGTAGAGCCGCGTGGGGATCAGGGTGAATCCCTTCTGCCGAGTCGCAACCTCCAGCTTGCGGACTTCGTTCTTGTGCAGCAGCAGCTTGCGCGTGCGCAGCGAGTCGTGGTTCATGGCGTTGCCGTGCGAGAACGGGCCGATGTGCGCGTTCAGCAGGAAGCACTCGCCGTCCTTGAGCAGGCCGTAGGCGTCCTTCAGGTTGGCCTTGCCCTCGCGGATGCTCTTGACCTCGGTGCCGCGCAGGGCGACGCCGGCCTCGAAGCGGTCGAAGAGCGCGTAGTGGAAGCCGGCCGAGCGGTTATAGGCGGCGTCGCGCACACCCGAGGCCACCGGGTCGCGGTCCTTCGGTCTGGCGGCGGGTTTGGGCTGCGCGGCGACGGTCGGGTTGGAGAGCGAGCGGGGCATGGGGAAACATCTCAGTTTAACATGCGGATGGAAACGGACTCACTTGTGCGCACTGGCAACGTCTAACAACCACCCCGCAGGCGCAATGCACTTTTTTGGGCGGGGATCAACCATCCGAAGACAGGTGATATGGCGCACAACTTGAAGAGGCCGAACGCGATCCGAATGCTATACTCGCCAGAGTTCCACAAGTCCAAGGAGTGCGGCCGTCTGGCAACCGTCACCCCAGAGCGCAGCTCAATTCCCGCCGCATTTCCGTATGTGCGGTTGGGGGCGAGCGGTCTCTCCAGTTGGCACAGTGCCTCATCCAGCGCGGCGATCCAACGGAGACAGAACTTCGGCGCGACACAGAACTTTGGCGCAAAGGAAGCGGACAGCATCGGCATGACTCGCGGGTACCTACACTTGCTCACCAAACTCTCTTTCCGCTTCCATCGCGGATGCGCCGCTGCGTTGCCGGTCCTGTTGGCGGCGCTGCTGGCGGCTGTGGTCTTCAGCCCATCGGCGCAGGCCCAGACGGCAGGCACCTGGAACCGGCGCGGCCAGACCGCCGAGCTGCGCCAGGACTACGACGCGGCCTACGAGGACTACCTGCACGCCCACCAGAAGAAGCCGGGCGACATGCGCTATCAGGAGCGGCTGGCACGCATGCGCTTCCAGGCGGCGGCCCTGCATGTGGACCGCGGCCGCGTGCTGCGGCAGAGCGGAGACATCGCCGGAGCGCTGAACCAGTTCACGCGCGCATTGCAGATCGATCCCGGCAACGAGGCGGCGGCGCAGGAGGTGCAGATCACCCAGCGCCAGGACCAGACGCCGGGCGCCTCCGCGGCACCGATAGGAACCACCGAGAACGGCGCCGCCCTGAGCGAGATCTCCGACATCTCCCCCCCACTGGAACTGAAGCCCGTCTCCAACGACCCGATCACGCTGCACATGGTGGAGGACAGCAAGAACATCTATCAGGCGATCGGCAAGCTGGCCGGGCTCAACATCATCTTCGATCCCGACTACGTCTCCAAGCGCATCCCGGTGGACCTGACCAACGTGGGCCTCTCCGACGCGCTGCGCATTGTGGGCACGGTTTCGGGCACCTTCTACAAGGCGATCACCGCGGACACCATCTTCGTCGCGCAGAACAACCACGCCAAGCACACCGATCTGGACGATCTGGCGGTGCAGACCTTCTACCTGACCAATGCCAGCCAGCAGAGCGACGCCAACGAGATCCTGACCGCCATCCGGAACCTGCTGCCCGCCGACGACAAGATATATCTGGTCCAGTCGCAGAATGCCGTTATCATGCGCGCGCCGCCGGAGCATCTGGTGCTTGCGGAGAAGCTGCTCAACGACTTGGACCGCACCAAGGCCGAGGTGGTGGTGGACGTGGCCATCCTGGAAGTGAACCGCGACAAGATGCGCAACCTGGGCATCAGCCTGCCGCAGTCGTTCGGCATCAGCCCGCAGGCCAACAACACGCCGACCAGCACGGCCTCCGGCACCACCAGCAACTCCGCGTTCACCCTGAACACCCTGGCCAACATGAACGCCACCAACTTCGCGGTCACCATCGGCGGCGGCACGCTGAACGCCCTGCTCAGCGACACCGACACCAAGGTACTGCAGAACCCGAGCATCCGCGCCACCGACGGGCAGACGGCCACCATGAAGATCGGCTCCAAGATCCCGGTGGCCACGGGCAGCTACTCGGCGGGCGCGGCCACCGGAATTACCGCCGGCATCGGCGTGCAGACCCAGTTCACCTACATCGACGTGGGCGTCAACATCGACATGACGCCGACCATCCATCTGGACCGCGAGGTATCGCTGAAGCTGAGCGTGGAAGTCTCGACGGAGAGCGGGTCGGTGACGATCGAGGGGGTCACGGAGCCGATCATCGGGCAGCGCTCGGACAAGTCGACGATCCAGCTCAAGGACGGGGAGCCTTGCCTGCTGGCCGGCATCCTGACCAAGCAGGACAACTACAGCAACAGCGGAACGCCAGGGCTCTCGCAGATTCCCCTGATCAAATACCTCTTCGGCTCCATCAACAAGGAGGTGCAGGACGACGAGGTGGTCTTCATCCTGATCCCGCACATCGTCCGCGAGTCGGTGCTGACCCGCCTGAACACGCGCTCCATCGACACCGGCACAGGCACCGACATCCAACTGCGGCACTCGCCGATCGACGAGCTGTTTCCGGAGAGCGCGGGCCAGGCCGGCGCCGCGCCGGCCTCGAATACCACAGCCGCCAACGCGGCAACCGCCATGGTGCAGCAGATGAGGCAGCAGGCCATGCCGCCCGGAGCGGGTGGCAATCCGCCGGCAGCGAAGCCCCCCGCCGCCGCCATCGTCCCATCGGTGACGCTTACCATGGTTCCAGCCAACTCCACACAGGTGGTGGGCAGCACCTTCCAGGCCTCGGTGGTCCTCTCCAACGCGCACGATGTCTTCAGCGTGCCGCTGGAGATCCAGTTCGATCCCAAGATACTGCAACTGGTGAACGTGGACACCGGGAACCTGCTGGGCGGCGACGGCCAGCCGGTCGCCCTGGTCCACCGTGACGAAGGCAACGGCCACGTCACGGTCTCCGCCTCGCGCCCGCCCGGCGTCAATGGCGTCAACGGAGATGGGCAGGTGTGCGCCTTTACCTTCAAGGCGCTCGCGGCGGGCGACTCCAATATCGCCCTGGTCAAGGTCGGCGCCAGGAACAGCCTGCAGGCCAACCTGCCCGCGGTCGGCTCCCAGGCTGTGGTGCATGTGAAGTGAGGTGCTAGGTCCAAGGTTCGAGGTGCAAGCTGTGAGGTGCCTGGTGAAAGTTCGAGGTGCTAGGTTCGGGGTGCCAGGTTTAAGGCGCTGGTTGCGAGGCCAATCCCTCGAACCTCGCACCTCGAACCTTGAACCTGATTCCGGCCTCACGCTTATCGAACTGATCATCTGCGTGACCATTCTCAGCATTCTGGCCTGCGCCGCGCTGCCGGTGGCGCGCTTCCAGGTCAAGCGCCAGCGGGAGCGCGAACTGCGCCGCGACCTGTGGGAGATGCGCGACGCCATCGACAAGTACAAGGACGCCTACGATCGGGGAGGCATCCAGTCCAAGATGGACAGCATGGGCTATCCGCCCGACCTGCAGACCCTGGTCGACGGGGTCGAGGTCAAGGAGAAGAAGGTGCGGTTCCTGCGCGAGATCCCAATCGACCCCATGACCAAATCCACCGAATGGGGCCTGCGCTCCAACCAGGACGACGCCGACTCCACCTCCTGGGGCAGCCAGAACGTCTTCGACGTCTACACCAAGAGCGACGACACCGCGCTGGACGGGACAAAGTACAACACATGGTAAGCCTCCGCCCAACTCGCTCGCGTTCGACTCGCCCCGTGGCCCCTGCGCCTCTCATCGGGGACGCCTCTCCTAGAACCTCGAACCGCAAACCGCGAACCGCAAACCGCGAACCTGACTCCGGCTTTACGCTGATGGAGCTGATGATCGTCATGTTGATCATCGGCATCCTGGCCACCATGGCCATCCCCATCTACAGCCGCAACGTGCAGGCCGCCAAGGAGGCCGTGCTGCGCGAAGACCTGCAGGTGATGCGAACGGCGATCGGCTCCTACACGGTGGACAAGCAGAAGGCACCGCAGTCGCTGGAGGACCTGGTGACGGCGGGCTACCTGAAGGCCATCCCCAAAGACCCCATCACGGGCCGCACCGACACCTGGATCACCGCGCAGTCGGACACGCTCTCGACCGTGGACCAGACCCAAGGGGGCATCGACGACGTACACTCCGGCGCGCAGGTGACGGCGACCGACGGCACCTCCTGCAGCTCATGGTAGGAGGCGCAGCCGCACCGTGCCACGGTGTCAGAAGAGTTCAGCATGGGAGCCGAGACGGACAAAGCGCAGCGTGCTTTCATCGGGCTTCTTATAGATCAGCAGCAGATCGGGCTTCAGGTGGCACTCGCGATGCCTGGTATATTCCCCCGTCAAGAAATGATCGCGATACTTGCCGGCCAAGGCAATATCGCCTGCCAACTGCTCCCCGATCTGCTCCAGTAAAGGCGCAAGGTCGCGATGCCTCGGTGTGGAGAGAGCTTTCCTGTAGTCCCGTTTGAATGCGCTGGTCCACTCAATCGTTCGCATTCAGCTCTGCCATCATCGCAGCCACGCTCGTGGCCCTGGAGACCTCGCCCCGGTCGCCCGCCCGCATCGCTGCAACGGTCTGCGCATTGGGGACACGAATGTCGAATGGAAGCGCCTTCTCCACGGCGATGCGCGTCAGCAGCAGCCGCACCGCATCGGAGAGACTCAGGCCCATCTCGTCCAGTGTGTCGGAGGCCAGGGTCTTCAAGTCCTGATCGATGCGAATGTGAATCATCGTGGTAAGCGGAGTACTCATGAATCGATTGTATCTCAAATGAGATACAACGTCAACCCTGCCCTTCCTCGTCCTTTCCACTGGAAGATCCAGGGCCAGCCCCTCACA
>PLOU01000010.1 GCA_003142235.1 Granulicella sp. | reverse complement strand
TTAGGGATCCAAGCCATCAGTTGTATGGACTTTCTGTTTTCCGGTCCTCCAAAAATCAAATAGTCACCTACCGCTTTGTCTCGGCCAGCGCGCTGGCCAGTCCGTCGCGATCTCGCGAGCTCGCTGCGCATCTTCGCCAGCAGCACAACTTCACGTTGCAAGGTCTTCCTCTCTGCCTTGGCCACCTCAAGAGCAGCGACTTCGCTCCACTCCCGGCGCAGCGGAAAGAGGCGGTCCAGGCGTTCTGGACGGCGTACTTTGCAGCAGGGGCGAACCAGCCGAAATCCAATTTGATGGAACGGGAATTCTCGCCGACACGGAGCGTGGCTGTTTTGGCAGGAAACGATAGCGCATATTCCGGGGAGAGAGGAGCGTGACACCATGAGCGAATCGAACTTCATGCACTGGTGGATAAATCTGTCGGATCACTCGCAATTATCGCACTCATTCTGACGGCTTTGGGGATTATGCTGTGCATCGTGAAACCCGCCGATGCCCTCCGGCGCGTTGCTGCCATCCTGGGGATCGTTATAGTGCTGATCTTCATCCATGGCGTCCTTGTGAGCGCCTGGTCGTGCATGCCTCTGTGGGAAAAGATCGGGTTCGTCGCGATTGGGGTCGCCGTTTGGCAGTGGCGGCGACCGCAACAACAGCAACGGAAAAGGTAAAAAGGACCGACTAGAAGCCGGACAGGAACCCGCTTGAAATAGCAACCACTACAGACCCTGTAGCAAAAACGGACACTTGACCCCGATTCAGAAGCCCTCACTCCGCTTGTGACGCCAATCACTAAAACGATCCATGGTGGTAGTCATAACTGCCGCATCGCTCTTTGATTTACAGTCTACTTATTTCAAATAATGCGTAAATTGGGAATATTTTGCCAAGATTCCTTCACTCATCGAATTCCTCCGAATTACTTCAAGCGGATAAAAAGGAGTCAGAATTTAGTTGCTTTGCAGTCAACGTCCGTGGTTACCTCGATTGTTAAAAATATATTTTTAATTATTTTGCTTGACAGAATAGCAATCGGTGATAGCGTTATCCCCATCTACAAATCAGTGTCGTAGCAGAGTTACAAATTGTCGCGCTGATTTTCTTTCCTCCAGGTACACCAAACAATTAGAGGATAACTATGTTGAGGACATGTGTGCGTCCTGCGGCCCTTCTATGCCACGGTGCTTGCTTGCTGTTGTTTGCGGCACTCAGTAACCCGCTTTTCTCTCAGGCCGCGCCTGCTTCTAGTCCTAAGGCGGCAGGTTCAATGTTGCCTGCGACAACTGTCAAAAGTGACTCCGAAGCCATCCAGGCCATGCGGAATGTCATAGCGCAATCGGGCGGAGAAGCCGCATGGAGAGAGATTCGCTCGGTCGAAGAGAGCTTCTCGGTCTTGGGAGCGGGCGAAAAGACCCCGCATGTCATGTTGCTCCTCGATGACTGGTCTTTGGACACAACGCGCTATCGGCGTAAGGTGCAGGGGCAGAGCACTCCTCCCAGTGATCACAATGGCGCATCTACGTTTCCTGTAAATAATACTGGAGCCGCTCAGCTCGTCGCGCCTGAGTTCGATCAGGCGAGAGTGTTAGTGAGTAGATTGCCAGCGGCCGCAGCAGAGGTGATGTTGCGCCGAAGCGAATATGTACTGAAGGTCTCGAACTCTCCAACCTGCAAGAGCAGCGACATCTGTGTAGACGCATACCGGACACGTGATTCCACTTCGCGTCCGAGTCTCGATCAGCAGTGGATAATCTCGGCGGCCACCGGTCTGCCCATCACAATTCGATACCAGACAACAACCGTTGGACATGTCACAGGGCCGGTATGGAGAGAGGTGTACTTCCTGCATTACGAGACAGAGGATAAGATTGTCGTTCCAGTGTTGATCGGAGTGAACGTAAGAGGCCATCGACAGGCCTGGACGCTTGTCTCTCTCAAGAAAAATCCGGGATTCGACATCTCAAAGTTCGATTCGGAGGTTGCACAATGAACTGGTGCAAAGCGCTGTGCGCTCTCAGCATCGCGATCTACGGTTCGGCCTGCCTCGCACAGGACATCACGGACGTAGAGGCGAAGCCTTACGGGTCCTATACAGGCGGAGCGATCGACACCATAGATCTGACAACGGGGAACGTCATGCTTGACATCCCCCTGATCTCATATCCTCAATTAGGCACGCTTCCATCGCTGTCGTTCTCCGTTGAGCTAAACAACGCGCCGTATACCCAAGGCGGGCTGACCTGTAACTCAGATACACAGTGCGAGTTCGTTAGCTCCAGGTACGATACGTCGTCCCCAGGTGCGCCGTACCAATATTTGACGACTTCCATTCAATATCAGAATGTGACGATAAGTTTTCCCTGCTCTTCTGGAACATGTACGCAAACTGAGTACTGGGGATACGAGGATGGAAGTATCCCGAACATGGGAGCCCATCTGACCTCTTCCTTCGAAGGAGGCATAGTTACAGGACAAGAATATTCCCAGCCTGTTGGCGGTAACTATATTAGCGAAAATGACTTTAGTGTGGTCGATCCTTCAGGAACTACACATGGACTGGAGACGGATGTCTCGTCTTGGAATACATATCGCGCTTCAGATGGCTCCGGTTATACCTTCATTCCTAGTGGATCCTTGGATGCTTATAAGCCAATAGAAATAGCGCCAGTAAACGGGATGGGATGGCTTCAACTTAGTCAAGCTCAAATATGGCTTCAAAATGCCTCGGATTGGACTGGAACATTAAGTGGGGTGCGTCTCGGCACGCTCTACTCCCCAACGGGAATTCAATACACGGATACGATTCAGACATTTCCTCAGGTTAACCAGAGTAATACCAGCGAAGCCAATGGGACTGGTGTTCCTTCCTACACTCCGCAGGCGCTGATATCGACGGAGACGGATCCATCCGGAAATAAAATTACTCGTGGACCGTGGTATTGGTCCGGCTACAATTCGGTGCCGAATACACCCCTTGGTGACATTCAGACCATGTATGCGCAGAACTCCCCGCTGTTTCTACCGGGTTATCACGGCCCATATTATCAGGATTCCGTCGGACGAATCATCCCAGACGCAATCTCAATGCAGGCGACCCAGTACACGTGGACCGGGCCCCACGGTGGTGCACCCACCTTGACGTGGACGGTACCGGGTCCTGAGAATAACTACAAAACATACCTGATTACCTATAACACGATCGCCAACACTCAAAGCTGGTCGCCTCCGCCGAACGAGACTCTGGGAGAAGAAGTCCCATTCCCAGATCCGACAACTGACATTGAAGTCCAGGGATGGGCGATTGCATCCATCGCGTTGCCGAACAATACTCAGTGGACGTTCACATACAACGGTGCCGATCTTCAAACAGTAACTACCCCTAGCGGTGGCACAACCACCTATAGCTACACAACTATAACCCCTCAATCATCGCTAGGGCTTGGCCGATGCAATTCCGTCTGCCATGCTGTTGCACAGCGTACGGAGACTGATGGTCAGGGGCACAGTTGGACAACACAGTATTCCTATACCCACCCTTTACCCACTGACTTGCCAGCTTTAGCTTGTCCAACGGTCATGGCAGGAGGAGTACCGGTAGTCTTTGCCTTCACAACTACGGAAACCGATCCGCTGAATAACGACACGGTCCATAGTTTCTGCGCTGTGGGGATAACGAGTGGAACCGAGCCCGTAGCAAATCAGTATCATGAAGTCGAAACTCAGTACTACCAGGGTTCTGCGTCTGGAAGCATACCTCTCAGAACCGTAAAGACTGCCTTCGAGTACCAAAACGATATTGCTCATTCAGCTAGCAGTAGTACAGCGGGGCATGTAGGAATCATTAATCTTCTTCCTACTAATATTGCGACAACTACCCCAGCCGGTACGACAACAGACGTGAGGCAATACTCTAACGACAATGGCAAGGCGTTGTTTACGGCTGGCAGGATAGTGTGTAACTGGTCAGGAGGCTGCAGCACCCTGGGGTCCAACTCGTTAGGGTTACAGACAATTCCCATCAGCTATCTATCGCCAACGACTGAGATTGCCAAGGATGCATATAACAATTCCGTGCGCACCACATCGACCACCTTCATGTTCCAAAATCCACCATCGATCTATACGAGTGCGCATATGGACGCTCTCCCAATATCTCAGACGGTTTCAGACTCTTCGGGAGGAGCGGGAACCGTATCTGGAACAAACGGCTTTAGATACGACGAAGCCAACGGTAGCCCGCAAGGGACATACGGTAATTTGACATCGAAGAGCGAGACTTACTACTTGTCAGGGAGCAGTTCAAGCGGGACATCGACTACGACGCATACCGTTTATAACAGCCAGGGTATGCCAACGGCCAAAATCGACGGAAACGGGAACACGACTGCAATCACCTATGACTCAACGGGTCTCTTCCCCAATAGGATTCAACATCCAACTACGAATGGCGTACCGCACATCGACAATTATTCCCATGACACCAACACCGGGAATCTCAACTCGCACACAGATGAAAACAATAAGACTACCGGTTATAGCTATGACGTACTGGGGAGGGTGACATCGATCCAGTATCCAGATGGCGGCGGCTCGACATTCTGCTATACGGATATTGGCGGTTCAATTTGTCCTCAGGGAACGGCTCCCTTCAGCTTGTACACAAGCACCATAGCCTCACCGGATCCACCTATAACCACAACGCACACCTATGACGGATGGGGTAGACAGTATAGAAGCAGTATCACGAGTGACCCGCTGGGCGCGACTATTGTGGGCACCACCTATGACTGGGAAGGTCGGGTCACATCTGTCAGCAACCCGTACAGAAGTACGCCAGCCCCAAACGATCCCCCATCTGGCATTACTTCCTATGTATACGACGCGCTTGGCCGCAAGACGATCCAGACGCAACCGGACGGCAGCAAACAACAATGGTGCTATGACGGGATTGTCACAACCGGACAGACCAACTGCTCGAGTATGGCGGAGAGTTCTGGTGGATTTACCCCTGCGTCGTGGACGGATGTCTCGGACGAGACGGGACGGCACACGCAGCAGGTATTCGACGCTCTGGGGCACATGGGCGCAGTAGTGGAGCCCGATCCAGCCTCGGGGAACCTCGCGCTGGAGACGGACTACAACTACGACGTTTTTGGCGATTTATTTACCGTCAACCAAGGCACGGGAGGAAGTGCGCGGACACAACGCATGTTCTACTACGACATGCCGTCCCGCGTCAGTATGGCGTGCAATCCTGAAACACTAGGACCGGATCAAGACTGTAACATGAGTTCTACGGGCACATGGTATTACTATGATCCCAACAGCAACCTAACGAGTAAGACAGACAATCGTAGTATCACAACTAGTTATACATATGATGCGCTGAACCGGCTGCTGTCAAAGAGATACTCGAACGATCCGAGCGGCACTGCGTCTTCCTGCTATCAGTACGATGGCGCAACGGCACAGAATCTTTCTGGAAGGCTAGCGGCTCAGTGGACGCAGAAGGGCGCATGCCTGTCTTCTTCACCGGTGCAGACCAAGACGGCAATCACCGGCTACGATGCGATGGGCCGGCTGCAGAGCGAGCAGCGCTGCATGGGTGCCAACTGCTCCACCGGCAACTACACCATGAGCTATACCTACGATCTTGCGGGTAAGCTGCTGACCTATCCGAGCGGGTATGGAAATCTGAACTTTACAAATAACTACGACCCGGCCGGCCGTCTGTCCACTGTCACGCAAGGAGCCAATCAGCCCTTGTTCTGGTTGCCCTCCTACACTCCGGCGGGAGCCCTGTCGGGAGTGCAGTTGGGCACGTCGATCAGCATGAGCCGGACGTTCGATTCTCGCCAGCGCGTGACCAACGAGACGGACTCGAATCCGACTCAATGACTGACACTTCAAGTCGACTGAGATAAACGCTTGCACGCTCCAAGAGGCAGCATCACAGATCACAAAGTGAGCAAACCCGTCAACACAGAGCATTCTGACGAAAGGGCTGAACAATGATGGCCAGGAAATCGCAATACACCGCAATATCGACACTTCTTGGATTCATGCTAGTGATGTGCGCACTGTCAGGTCCGGCAGTGGGTCAGCGGACACAGGTTCGACGACAGCCCCCTTCCAGTAAACCATCTCCGATCAGACCCGTACCCGTGGAGCATCTCTATTGGTACTTCTTGCTATTCCAGAATCACCTTGACGCAAGAGCTGCGGAATTGGATGCGCAAGGGAAGAATGGCACTCTAATGCGTAACCATCTGCAAAGAAGCCTGGGATGGTCGGATGCGGATTTCACGCCGATACGCGCCTCGTCGGTTCGACTGGCAGCCAAAGCAAAAGATCTGCATGCGCAGAACCATGCGATTCTCGCAGCAGGCAAGTCTTCGTCGGGTCCCAATCAACTACGAGCCCTGGCTAGTCAAAGGGACGCGACACTCAATGCCGAGGTGTCGTACCTAAGAAGTACCCTGCCACCGGATAAGGTCGGCGCGTTCGAGGCTTTCCTCGCTCGATTGTTCTCTCAGCCAAGTGCGACGCCTCCGCCAGCCTCTGGGAACACACCCGGCGCACCTGCGGCGGTGCAACCATGACCTGCCTCGATCGGTTCCTTCGCCGCGCAGCCTGGACATTTCTAATCCTGATCGCTGGCGCACATGTGTTGATCCCAACCCATGTGCTCGCCCAGGTAGACACATGCACAATGAATACGGTCGATGGGACAAACGATGTGGAGGAAACAGTCTGCCTTGTCAGTGACTGGAGCGGCGAGCTTGATGCCTGGGCGGCCAACGATAGTTGGGTCGATTCAGATTGGCAGAATTGGCCTGATGGTGATCCTTATGTGGTAGGGCTAGGCACAGAAGTCCAGGTCTCAGACGATATCAATGGCATCGATTTCGACTCAGGGCTGGTGGAAAACGGGGAAGCCAGCGGATCTGTAAGTCCCACCCCCGGAGCCACTTACACAGCCTCCGGCTCTTCCTACGAGTGTTACGACCCCACAGGCACCTGGAGCAGCAACTGCAGTTGGCAAGGTGCCGGAGGAGTTTCGGTATCGGCGTATATTCCCGGGCCACCACCCTTATCGAGGCCAACCTTGAGCCTGACCACATCGGGCACACCATCTGCATTCGGACAGCCGGTGACTTTCACGGCAACCATCCCCTTCGACGCATCCGGTGAGGATGTGGACTTTTTTTACAACGGGAATACCTACTCTGGGACGTTCAACGGCACTACCGCTACGTTCACCACAAGCGCGTTGAGCCCAGGCTTCAATTCTATTGAAGCCTATTATTTGGGGGACTCAAATAACAGGTGGACTACGTCCAACACCATTTACCAGTTCGTCGATCTAATTACACCTACAGTGGCGGTCTCGTGCTCGCCGAATCCGATCACCAATGGTTTACAAGCGTCGATATGCACAGCCACGGTGAGCGATGGAGCAACCGGAACTGTCAGCTTTTCCATCGACGGAATCGCCTGGGCCAGCCCCACGCTCTCGAATGGCAGTTCTTCGGCGAATAGCCCCTATGCGCTGCGGCCAGGCTCCTACACCATTGTGGCCAACTATAGCGGCGACGACGCCCACTCCGCGGCCTCCGCATCCACCACATTGACCATTCAGAATTCTCCGTCGACAACTGGCAATATCTATAACTACAGCGTCACCCCCACACAGGAACCGAACGGTTACTATACAGACGGCTACGATAGCAACGGCAATGTTCTGGCCTATACTGATACGGTGATGGGTTCGTGGAGCTTCGGCTACGACCAGTTGAACCGCCTGACCTCGGCGGCGAACACGGTCCTGCCTGCGCCGGCCACGGTCACGCACTACGTTTTCGGCTGGGGCTATACGTACACCTATACGGTCACCGTGCCGCCTTCAGTGTCCTGGTCCGAGTACTTCTGCTGGGCCTACGACGCCTTCGGCAACCGCCTGCAGCAGGGCAATTCGGATACGGCGTTCACCACGGGCGAAAACGGAGCTTGCAACACGACCGGCACGCTTGCCAACTCGTTCAACACCTGGGCCAGCTACAGCGCGCAGAACCAGGTGACCGGGACGCCGCAGGCTACGGGCGGCTACGCCTACGACGGGGCGGGCGACGTGACCGGCGACGGCGCGAACCAGTACCTCTACGACGCCGAAGGGCGCATCTGCGCGGTGTCGAACGGGTACGGCATGACCGGCTACCTCTACGACGCGGCGGGCAACCGCGTGGCCAAGGGAAGGATCACCAACCCGAACGGCACCTGCGATGTCACCACCAACGGATTTGTGCAGACGGCGGCCTACGTGGTTGGACCGTCAGGTGAGCAGCTGACCGAGGTGGATGGCTCCCGCAACTGGCGTCACACCAACGTCTACGCCGGCGGCAAGCTGATCGGGACGTATGATGGCTATGTGAATTCTCCCACCCTGCACTTCTACTTCGACGACCCGCTGGGGACGCGCCGCGCGCAGACCGACGCCAACGGCATGCTGGAGGCCACCTACCAGAGCCTGCCCTTCGGCGACGGCCTGAACCGGAACCTCATCAGATCAACCGACGACCCCACCGAAAACCACTTCACCGGCAAAGA
>PLOU01000058.1 GCA_003142235.1 Granulicella sp. | reverse complement strand
TTGGCTACGAACCAAAGGGTCGGGAGTTCGAATCTCTCCGGGCGCACCATCCCTTCCTTCGCACGCCTTCGCACGCCTCAAATCCTCATCAGCGCCCTTGTCCGCCCGGCAATATGGATTGCTGTCTTCCCGCGGACACCGCCCCTCACCCCTCGAACCTTGAACCTCGAACCTCGCACCTGGCCTACAATATCCCTAGCCCTATGAACCTCTACATCCTGCGCCACGCCAGTGCCGGCGTGAAGCGCGCCAACCCCATCCTCGACCACAAGCGTCCCCTCGACAAGGACGGCAAGCGCCACTGCCTCCAGCTTGCCCATGTCCTCAACACCATGAAGCTCCAGTTCGACCTCATCGTCTCCAGCCCCTTGAAGCGCTCCATGCAGACCGCCTCGCTCGTCGGCACCGAGATGGGCTACGAGGCCAAAATCCTCACCTCCGCCGCGCTCGCGCCCGACGCCACATTCGCCCAGTTCCAGAAGCTCCTGCGCGAGTACTCCGGCCACGAGAACCTGCTCGTCGTCGGCCACGACCCCAACCTCACCGTCTTCCTCGGCTCGCTCCTCGTCCCCGCCGCCGCCTGTCCCGCCAGCGGTCTGGACGCCTGTGCCGGAGCGGCCTGCGTGCGCCTGCGCAAGGGATCGCTGGCCCGCGTCAACCTCGCCCGCGGCCCCGCCGCGCTGCACTGGCTGCTCGATCCCCGCACCGTGCGCGCGCTCTACGCCACCTCCACCGCCAGGTCCCGCCGAAAGACCTCGCGGAAGTAGTCCGCCTCTTTCCGCAGCGACCACGCCTCCAGCTCCGCTCCCCCGCGCCCCGGCGCCAGCTCCAGCAGAACGCGTTTGGAATAGACGCGCGCGCGCATCCGCACCGCCGCGCTGGCGCGGTCCTGGTTCAGCGCCAGAGCCAGCCGCAGCAGCACCACAGCCCGCACAATCTTCGGATGCTCCTCGATCGCGATCGTCCGCAGAATCCGGTCCACCGGATCCGGCCGGCTCTTGCCCATGTAGCGCGCAATCGCGCCCACCACCGCCCGCTGCTCCGGCGAAAATCCAAAGATCTCCGAGTTCGCCACAATGTACTGCGTGTGCCGATGGTGGCCCTGATGGTTCATGTACTTGCCCACGTCCTGCATCATGGCCGCGGCCTCCAGCCACAGCCTGTACTCTGGCGGAAGTTCATGCACTCGCGCCAGATCGTCGTATAGCTGAACCACATGCTGGCGCACCGGCTCGGCCTTCTTCATGTCCACGCCGTAGCGCCGGCACACCTCCAGAACTCCCGCCCAGCGCTCGTTCTCGATCTTCCTGTGTACCGACGCGCGCAGATCGGCATTCGCCAGCATCTGCGCCAGGATCCCGTCCCTCAGCCCCAGCGGCGAGTAGCGAAACCCCCGCAGCCCCATGCGCTCCAGCAAACTGGAGTAGACCATCGCCCCGCCGATCACAATCTCCGACCGCCGCGTCCCGATCCCCGGAATTGACGCGCGCTCGGCATTGTTCATCTTCGCCAGCCGCTCCGTCAGCCACCGCACCTCCGCCGTCTTGGCCACGCTCGGCTTGATGCGCACAAAGCTCTTAGGCGCAGCCTTCCGCGCCGGCAGTTTGCGCGCCATCGCCACGCTCGCCTCGGCCAGCGCCGCGGCCGTCCCCGAGGTCGCAATCACCAAACCCACCCGCGGCGACCCCAGCTTGCGCACCACCAGCCGCAGCTCGCGGTCGATATATTGCTTCAGCCGCGCCACATCCTCCTTCGCCGGAGGATCGCCGTGCAGAAACTCCTGCTGCAACCGCACCGCGCCCAGAGGCAGGCTCACCATCTCGCGGATGCGCCCCTCATCGGAGAATGTAATCTCGCAGCTCCCCCCGCCCAGGTCGATCAGCAGACACCGCCCCCGTGCTCCAGCCTCCTGCGACACCACGCCAAGGTGGATCAGCCGCCCCTCCTCCAGCCCCGAGATCACCTCCACCCGCCAGCCCGTCGCCGACTTCACCCATGCCGTAAACGCCGCCGCATTCCGCGCGTCCCGCATCGCGCTGGTCGCCACCACCCGCACCCGGTCCGCCACATGCAGTTGCACCGCCTTCTGAAACCGCTTCAGCGCGCGGATCGTATTCGCCATCGCCTCCGGAGAGATCACTCCCGTCTGAAATACGCTCTCCCCCAGCCGCACCACCTCGCGGTCCTCATAGAGCGTCTTCAGCCGGTGCCGCTCCACCGACGCAATCTTCAGCCGAACCGAGTTGGAACCAATGTCAATCGCCGCAAACGTCAGCATCCTTCAAACCTCTCAAGCCACGATACAACGCACACCACCCTCCACGCGCAACCTTTCTCCACGTATGCTGTTAGAGCAAGGTTTCCTCATGTCAACCACAGTCTCCGCCGAACCCGCGACCACCCCCCACGCCGCTGCGCAATCGCGACACGCCCGCGTCCTCTCGCTTCTCACCGCGCTCTGGCTCATCCTCTTCTTCGCCTCGCTCTTCGCCCCCCCCGTCCTCGACGACGCCGACGGAACCCACGCCAACGCCGCACGCCAGATGGCCCTCTCCGGCGACTGGGTCACTCTGCGCGTCAACAACGTCCGCTACCTCGAAAAAGCCCCCCTCCCCTACTGGATCGTCGCCGTCAGTCTCCGCCTCTTCGGCGTCAACGCCTTCGCCGTGCATCTTCCCCAGGCCCTCTGCGTCCTTCTCCTGATGCTCCTCGGCGTCCGCTGGGCGCGCCAGGCCTTCGGCGAACGCGCCGCCCTCTACACCGGCCTCGGCGTCCTCACCTCCGCCGGAGTCTTCCTCTTCACCCGCGTCTTCCTACCCGACGTCCTCCTCTCGCTCCTCCTCGCCTGCGCCCTCTACTGCCTCCTCCATTCCCTGCGCACTCCCCAGCCTGCCGTCATCCCGACCGGAGCAG
>PLOU01000126.1 GCA_003142235.1 Granulicella sp. | reverse complement strand
CCCGCCCGACTCGCCCGACGCCGCCGACGCGCTGGCCATCGCCATCTGCCACATCCACACCGCGCAGACCCTCCTGCTGCAAGGAGCGGACCGGTGAGCCGAGCCAACCGCAGCGTTGACTTTTCCGCGCGCATTTTTTTGCTCCTGATTGTCTGCGGCCCAACCCTGCGAGCGCAGCGGCCGGCGACAGCGGCTGGGGTCAGCTTCGCATTCCAGCGGGCGGGCCTGCCGGTGCCGCGGTTCATCCTCGCGGTCGACCAGAATGGCCGGGGGAACTACAAGGGCGACCAAACTGAGCCGGTGGTTCGCGGCGTTCTGGCGCAGCCTGCGACCGTGGCCTTTGAACAAAAGTTTGAGCTCTCCGGTCAAACAACACGCAGAATCTTCGCGCTGGCCGGCGAACTCGACCACTTCAACATTGCCTGCGCCTCGAAGGCGAAGAACGTGGCGGATACAGGCACAAAGACGCTCACCTANNCGCTCGACCACCTGCATCGCTACGACCGCCTCGGCCTGGACGCCGAGTTGGAGTCGTTTAGCCGTGAGGTCGCCGACGGCCACGCCATCGAGTTGCAAACCATCGCGCCAGCCCTGCGTTCGATTGCGCAGGACGCGGACCTGATGCAGCGGGTGCGAACGCAGGCGCGCGCGCTGCTCACGCTGGTTCCCGCGGAGGCGCGCTAGACGGAATGGTGCTGCGGCAATGTGCTGCGAGCTGCTTATTCTGCGTCTCGGCGAAGCGGGCCGAGCGCGCGGTAGAGCGCGGCCAGCGGTTCCAGAGCGAGCGATTCGGCTCGTGCCAGCGGTGGAATCGCTGCGGGCCAGGCTGCGCGCAGCTCNNCGAACTCCAGCCGCAGCACGGTCGAAAAAACATCCGGCGGCGGCAAGAAAGCCGCTGGCGGCAGCGTAAACAGCGTCTCCACGCGGGCGTTCATTTGCGTGGTGGCGGAGAGCAGCCCGTACTCGCGGCATCCGGGCGCAGCACTCAACCGGTCCGCAACCTCGCGCTGCATCATCACCACGGCGCGCGCCAGAAGCCCGCTGGCCCCGGCAGCAAAGAGCCGCATCAGGATCGGCGATGTGATGTAGTAGGGCAGATTGCCGACGACATCGGCGGTTTCGCCTGGGAGCACAAGGGCCGCAAAATCCACTTCGAGAACATCGGCCTCGACGATCTCGACCTGCGGCTCATTGCGAAAGCGGAAGCGCAGCTCGGCGGCCAGCGCCGGGTCAAGCTCGATGGCGATCAGCCGCCGGCATCGCGCCGCCAGAATCGACGTAATGGCGCCGTGTCCGGGGCCGATCTCGATCACAGTTCGCTCGCCGAGCGCGCCCAGCGCGTCCACAATCGCAGCGCGTGCGGCCTCGTCGATGAGAAAGTTCTGGCCGAGTTTGGGCTTCTTCACAAGGTTGAGTGTAGAGCATTGCCGGCAGCAACGAAGGCTGGAGGTGGATTCTCCGATTAGAAGTAAAACCTCTCATCCGCCCAGTCGAAGGAAGCAGAGGGTCGCCGGTCGCGGAGTAAATAGATGTTGCGATGCTCGAAGGGCATGGCGTAGGGGTCGTCCATGCGGCCGACGAGGGTTACGGACTCGTATTTTTTTGCGAGTTGCCGCGGGCTGTCGGAGATGACGGCGATGACGAGGTTGGTGTCGCATCCGTGCGTGCCCCAGAGCCAGTAGTTGTTATGGCCGCTGATGGCCGGGGGAAGATGCGGGACCAGACGCGGGCCGAGCAGGTCGATTGCGCCGGCCTCGCCGTAGTTGCTGCTGAAGATACAGACGCGGCGCTGATCGGAGGGGGTGAGTGAGCTGAAAGCACGAACAACGATGCCGACCTCCTGGTCCCAGCCGAAACGGTCGGCGTAGTACTGCGGGAGCGGGCCGGTGGCGGCGGTCTCCATTTTGTCTCCGTGGAGATGGAGCGCGGTGGTGTAGCGGACCCAGGCAGCGGGAGGCAAGACGGGCGAACTCATGGGAAGGATGATGAGGCCAGCGATGAGCAGGATGGATTCGAAGACAGGGAAGGCTGCTATGCGGTTACGCTGGATTGCATGTGAGGCGGCAAACCGGCGCTCCCAGGCGACGGCGCCGGCGGCGAAGAGTGCGGGATAGATCGCGGCGAGGTAGTAGTCCTTGGCGTGCAGCCCGAACATGAAAAGATAGAAGATGACGTAGGCGAGGCCGAGCCAGCGCGTCTTGCGGATGGACTTGGCGTGGAGCAAGGCGACGACGCCGGGGATCCAAAGCAGAGCGTTGAGTGGCCCCATGCTGGCGAACTGCGCGAGGAAGAAGCGGAGGGGGCCGAGGACGATGTTTTTGTGTTTGACCTCACCGTTGTGCAGGAACTCGTAGGTGGGCCAGTGGTTATGGATCTGCCAGAGAAGGTTAGGCAAGGGGATGGCCAGCAGCAGAACGATGCCCACCGCGGCCCAGCGGGAGAAGAGCACCCGGCGCTGGGGCGTGAGTAACAGGCCCAGTGCGACCGAGACGAGGAAGAAGGCCATGGAGGGTTTGTTGAGCAGGCCAATGCCCGCGGAGAACCCGAAGATAGGCCACCAGAGGCGCTGCGAGTGGCCCCGTAGCAGCAGCAGGAGAGCGAGCGCGCAGGTCATCCAGAAGACTGGCTCGAAGGAATTCATGGATAGGTAGCCGTCAGTGCCGATGTATTGCGGGCAGAGGATAAGGCCGAACATGGCCAGGGCTTGTGCAGGACGGCGGCCTCCGAGCACCCAGGCGAGGACGCCGGTGAGGAAGACAGTCGCGGCGCCGGCTGCGGCGGAGAGGATGCGGATGGCGAAGACGGAGTCGCCGAAGAGAAGTTCGCCGAGCCGGGCCTGGAGAGCGACGATGGGGCCATGGTCGACGTATCCCCAAGCGAGATGGCGGCCACATGCCAGATAGTAGAACTCGTCGCGGAAGTAGCCGTAGCCGATGTGCTTGGTCCAAACGGTGAGGGCGAACTGGAAGGCAAGCTTGACGACTGCGAAGAGGAGGGCAAGACGCAGAGTCGAAGTGAGGGATGACTCAGAGCCTTGCGGGGCGGCGATGGCCTGGCGCGCGGCCTCGTCGATGAGAAAGTTCTGGCCGAGTTTGGGCTTGCGCGTCATCTTCCGCTCTGTGCTCAGAATAATCGACGCGGGCGGCCCGTAGCGCGGCTAGTGTGCTGGAGCTACAGCGGGCGTTGGGGCTGTGGCCGCGGGCAGGCCCGTGACGTTGGTCGAGTCAGAGACTCGCACCGCACTGCCGTCGGCGATGGTGAGTTTATCGTCGGAGAAGCTCCAGTCCTTGGCGTCGGCGATGGAGCCTGCGCTGGCTGCCTGGATGTCGAGGTGGTCGAACTTGAAGCCGGTCAGCGGTGCGTCCTTGTAGGCCTCCACCGAGAAGGCCCGTCGCGCACCGGTCGCCTTGATGTTCCAGATGTGAATGCCGGAGAAATGCGGTCGGCCCTGCGCTTCGGGGACGGGGGTGGTGAGCGGCACCCAGTAGGGCGGCATCGTCTTGGTGTCGGTGCCCGGGGGCAGGATGGCGTAACTGTAGCTTGGGTTCCAGTTCATCGTCATCGAGATGGGCACGGCGACGCCGGTCAGCGTGAGGTCGTGGATGCGGATGTCCGTTGCCGTTCCTCCGCGTGTGTGTGCGCTTTTGAAGAGAACTCCGTTGCCCGCGCCTGCCTCGGCGGTCAGGTTCCACACCTCGATGTTGTGGAAGCCGCCGGAGGTCTCACTGCCGACGGTGATGGCCGCGGCTCCGCGACGGATGATGGAGTCGTGGATCTTAATGTCCTCGGTGGGGCGGTTCACGCGCAGGCCGTCGGAGTCGCGGCCACTCTTGAGGCACAGCGCGTCGTCGTTGGCGTCGATGTCGGCGTGCGATACATCGATCCCGCGCGACGAGTCGATATCAATTCCATCTGTTGACGGGCCGCGTCCGCCCTCGTTGTTGCGGATAATCACGCCGTCGATCACCACATCATGCGAGTAGAGCACCTGCACGGTCCAGAAGCCAGAGCGCTTCAGCGTGATTCCGCCGCCGAAGTGGACGTTATACGAGTTCTGGATCAGGCTGAGGCGAACCCGTTTCGCGTCGTAGTCCGAGGCCCAGCGCAGTCCCTTGGGCGTGTACACGGCGCGCAGGTCGTTGTAGACCTTCCACCACACGGCGCCGTTGCCGTCAATGGTCCCCTTGCCGGTCAGCGTCACGTCGTGGGCGTCTCGGATGTTGATCAGCGCCGTGGGCCACGTCATCTCGATCCCCGCGATGCGCGTGGCGTGTTCCGGGTAGTCCTCGATGTGCTGCGAGCCGGTGAGCGTGACGCCCTCGGGAACGTCCAGCGTGACGCCGGACTTCAGGAAGATCGCCCCGGTCAGGTAGGTTCCCGGTTTGAAGCTGACGGTCTCCTTCTTCGGCGCGGCTTTGTCGATCGACTTCTGAATCGCCGCAGTATCTAAAGTAGTGCTATCACCTTTTGCTCCGAAGTCATTGACGAATAGTATCTTCGGCGCGGCCATTGCTGTGGATGCGATTGCCATCGCGCACGCAAAGATCGCTGCGCGAAACTTCATGGTGCAGCGATTCATTTGCCCTCCGTAGTAACAAGGTGGATGGGGCCGAGCAGACCGGAGGAGATGGGCGCCACCAGGTTCAGGTCCTGCATCTGGAAGCGGTCGCCGTACTTGGCGATCAGCGGCTTGTAGTCGTGCGGCGGCAGGGCAGACCAGGCGTTGAGTGCGGTGTTGTAGACATCGATCTCAATGTGGTTTACGCCCGGCTTGAGCAGCTTGGAGACGTTGAGCCGGTAGGGTGGGTGCCACAGCGCTCCCGCCGATTTGCCGTTGATGACGACCAGAGCAGCCGCCTGGATGGGGGGATCGAAGTAAGCGCGAATTCCAGGGCCGGTTCCGGTGACGAGTGGATTGGGAAGAGGAGCGCCAGCGGGACGCTGTGTTGGATCGCGCAGGTCGGGAGCGTTGGAGCGCGGGCTGCGTGGGGCTGGCATGGCCAGCGGCTTGCCTCCGTCAACCTCGAGGAAGACCGGGCCGGCAGGCGCGGCGGCCAGCGTGAAGTCGCGCGTGTAGACGCCTTCGCCGGAGTAGTGGATTGTCGAGGGATCGGCGGTCCAGTCGGTCGGCGTGGCTTCATCGACGCTCTTGTTGAGGCCCGTGAAGTTGACCTTCCAGTCGTTGCTGAGGTCGGCGATCTGCTTCGCCGGCGTGGGCGCGGGCTTGGCGGCAGACGGCGTATCGCTGAAGACGAAGACGCGCGAGCCGTAGGCAACCAGGTGGATGGGCTGCGCCGTTGCCGAGGCGGTGGCCGCGGTCGCGGTATCGCCATCCCACTCTTCGGCGAACTTGTGGGTTGTGGCGAAGGTAGCGCTGGTATCGATCGGCTGGTTGGATGTGTTGACCACCAGGTAGATGTCGGCGTTAGCCAGCTTGCGGCGAATAAAGCCGAGATGAGTGACGGTTGCATCGTCTGTGGCGCTGATCTGGAAGTCGGGCCGTGCGGCGTGCTGCAGGGCCTGCGCCAGGCTGGTCTCGTCGGGCACAAGCGCTATCTCAGATGTATCGCCGCCCGCATCGCCAAGAGGCTTGCCTTCGGGGGTGAGCGTGGGCAGGTGGCCCACGGCGATCGCCTTGCCACCGCTCTTGGTATACGCTGCAATCTTCTTCAGCGTCTCCACCGGGATGCGCTGCATGTTCGGCAGAATGAGGACCTGGTGGCTGCCGACGCCGGCTTTGTTGATCGCCTTGGCATCGATGTAGTCCACGTTATAGCCCGCCGAGAGGATGGCGGACATCAGCGCCGGAGTGACGTAGCGGCCCATGTCCCCAGTCACCGAGGTGCGTGCCGGCGCAAAGCTGGCCCATGCGTCGTCGGTGGGCATCAGGACGGCGACCTGGTTGGCGGGCTTGCCCTGGCGCATCAGGTAGCTCATCCGCCCGATGTAGGCGGTGACGGCGGGCATCACCGGGTGCCACGGGTTGTGGTTGTTGAACGACGCCGCTGCGTACAGGCTCCAGCCCGGCTCCGGCACATCGCCTGGAGGCGCGGAGTAGCCCCAGCCGTGGCAGATGATCTGGTTCTCGCCCATGATGAAGTCGATGTCCGCCTCGGTCTTCATGTCCAGCGGGATGGCGCGGTATACCGGCGAGTGCAGCCAGGTGAAGGTCTCGCCGCTGGTGACCACATGGTTGAAGACGTGGTTCGCGGAGGTGGCCCAGCGCAGGGTGGAGAAGGCGCGCCACTGCGGGCCCTCGCCCTCGGCCAGCGATGCCAGGTTCTGGCTGGAAAAGTCCACGGCCGGTTCGCCGTAGGTCTGCGAGCGGAACTTCGTATGATGCGCCACCGCCCAGGCGGTCATCTGCGTCAGGTAGTTCTCATCGATCAGCTCGGTCAGGGTCTTGCCGTAGTCGTGGCGCACGTTGTCGGCGGCGACGCTGCCTCCGGCGGCCAGCTCCGGCAGGTGTGGGATTAAATCGTAGCCGCGCCGCTTCTGGAACTCGGCGGGCAGGTTCGGGGTCCAGTCCGCGCCGTACGCCTCCAGCGAGTCGGAGAAGATGGCGTAGGGCGGCGTCGGGCCGAACGCGCCGATCAGAGGCTCGCCGACGTCCTTCAAGTAGTCGGCGACCGCAACATGCGAGAAGGGATCGAGCACCCAGCCATCGGCCCCCACGGCGGCCCGCTTCACCTGCTGCTTGGTGTGGCCCAGGATGAAGAACAGTGCGGTGCGTGGCTTGTCGGCGGGCGTGACGGCGGCGGAGCTTTCGGTGACGACGAGCGGCTTGGCGGAGGCAGCGTCATACGCTGGCGGGGGCGGGCCTGCGTTGCGTCCGCCGCGTCCCATCGGTGCGCCCGCGGGCGCAGCGGCAGGTGCTGGGGCAGCAGCAGGCGTGGTCGCCAGAACGTTGGCGATGTCCGCCGCGATCAGCGACTCGCCTTCAGCGAGAGTAGGCGAGATAACAGAGGTTGCACCAGCGGGTACGGCGACCTGTACCACGCGGACGCGCGTCACGGCCTCGGCCAGCGTCGTCTTGGGGCCGCCATACGGCCAGCCGGAGCCGAGCGTGACGTCGATGCGCAGTCCCAGCTTGCGGCCCTCCGCCTGTGCGTAGGCCACATCGTCCAGCATCTCCGGCGAGAGGAATGGCAGGTTCTTGAGTCCCTTGGCCGTGTCATCGAGTACCTCGGGATATTCGAAGGCCAGCTCGGCCCCCTGGATGCCGTCGGCCTTCATCTGTTGCAACTCGCGCAGGATCTCCGGCTTCACCACCGCCGTGCCGAACCACCACCAGCGGACCATGGGCCGCGCCGCGTTTGGCGGGTTGGCAAATCCCGCGCGCAGGGAAGCGATGGACGGCGCGCCAGTCTGCGCCACCGTTGCCGCGGGCTTCTGCGCGGCGGCGGCCTTCGCCGTGGTCTGCGCGCTGCACGCGGGAGCAAGCACCAGCGCGAATACGATAGAAGTTAGCAGAGAGGCGAGAAGGCTGCGAGTGGCGAGGGTGCGCGTGGATTGCAGAAGCGAATGCTGGTTCATGGGGTTCTCCAAGCTGGCGGTTGGGACGGTTGCAAACTGGATCGTCGGTTCCTGTGCGGCGGGGTTCGATTGAGAGACGGCTGCCGCGCGTCGTGAGTTTCGGCGCGACCCATTATTCACGATTGCCGGTGGTCTTGTCGCGGACGGGCCATCGCCCGAGCTTCGCTTCCTGGCCTGGAGGCGAGGCAGCGGCAGGTCGCGCCTGCGTCGAATCACGGTAGTTCATTGGGAGCGTATCTTTCAAGGCGTATCCTGTTGCGAGGAAAACTGGTTTTGGGGGATGGAGAGTGCGATGCGGGTTGGCTTGATGACGCGGGAGTATCCGCCGGAGGTGTATGGCGGCGCGGGCGTGCATGTGGAGTACCTGGGCCGCGAGCTTGCCCGCCTGATCGAGGTCGAGGTCCACTGCTGGGGCGCGCAGCGGCTAGACGAGGGCAACCTGCATGTGCGCGGCGAGCTGCCGCCGCCCGAGGTCTCGGCGGGGTGCGATGCTAAGTTCACCGCCGCCGTCGATGCGCTGGCCCTGAGCCTGGCGCAGATGAAGGAGCTGGGCAAGATCGACATCGTGCATACCCACACCTGGTACGCGGCGATGGCTGGCTTCCTGGCCAAAAAGCTCTATGGGATTCCCTTTGTGATGACAACCCACTCGCTGGAGCCGCTGCGCGCGTGGAAGCAGGAGCAGCTCGGCTCCGGCTACGCCATGAGCTCCTGGATGGAGCGCACGGCCATCCTCGACGCCGATGCGATCATCGCCGTGTCAAACGGGACGAAGACAGACATTCTGCGCGCCTACCCCGAGGTGGACGCCTCCCGCGTGCATGTCATCTACAACGGAATCGACCTGAAGCAATATCGGTACACGCCGCAGACCGACGCGCTCACAAAGTATGGCGTGGACCATGCCAAGCCGTACGTCCTCTTCGTCGGCCGCATCACGCGGCAGAAGGGCGTCAAGCACCTGGTCAATGCGGTTCGCTTCCTCGCGCCCGGAACTCAGGTTGTCCTCTGCGCGGGCGCGCCCGACACGCCGGAGATGGAGCAGGAGATGCGCGCAAAGGTCGAGGCCCTGCGCCGCGAGACGCCCGGCAGCAAGCGCGCCGGTCACGAGCAGGTCACGCGCGATGGAGGCCGCGCCATCGCCACCGGAGACCCCACCGGAACCGGGCACAACGTCGTCTGGATCGAGCAGATGGTCACCAAGGAAGAGGCCATTCAGCTCTACTCGCACTGCGCGGTCTTCTGCTGCCCCTCGGTCTATGAGCCCTTCGGGATCATCAACCTCGAAGCGATGGCCTGCGGCGCTCCCGTGGTGGCCAGCGCGGTGGGCGGCATTCTGGAGGTTGTGGTCGATGGCGTCACCGGGCGGCTGGTTCCGTTCGACGCCGATCCACTCACCGGCTTCCCGCTCGACGCCGACCGCTTCTCCCGCGATCTGGCCGCGCGCATCGCCGAACTGATGGCCAACCCATCCCTCTGCGCACAGATGGGCGCAGCCGGCCGCAAGCGCGTCGAAGAGACCTTCGACTGGGAGGCGATTGCCGCCCAGACCGTCGAGCTGTACCGCGGGCTGCTACAGCAGCGAACCGGCAATAGAAATTAGGGAATCTCTGAATAGGCCTCGTTTTGAAAGGGCGGGACTTTAGTCCCGCCGCAAGCGGCCTATTTCCAATGCGGCTTTAGCCGCTGAGGGAATCTTGATAACTTGTGCAGACCTTCCTTAGCTCGTCATTCTGGCCTGAGCGTAGTCGAAGGCCAGAATCTCCGTATTGTCTCTTGCTCTTGTCGTTGCTCTTACAGTTGCGAACGCCCCACATCTCGGATGCGGAGATGTGGGGCGCGCGATTTACTGAGTTCATCTGCTGACGATTATTTCAGATCAGCCTGAGGGATTTGCGTGGGGTCTTCCTTCCGCTGCGAAGGCGTCTGCGGCAGTGAGAACGTGGCGAACGGGTCGGGCTTGGCCGGGTCGAGGTTCGGCACCGTGGGATCGATGTGCGCGGCGATGTACATCTTGTTTTCGCGGATGCCGTTGACGATGCAGCGCGCCAGCTCATACGCCCCGTAGCCGTTGAAGTGGGTGTTGTCGGCGTAGGCGTTGTTCTGCCCGGGGAAGGTATTGGCCGGGAAGTACATGAAGGCGTGCTTGCTGCCCTCGTCGCCCATGGCATTGAACAGCACCTCGCTCATGGCGGTCAGGTCGATGAGATAGGTGTGGGTATCGGCGGCGACCTGGCGGGCCGCGGCGGGGTAATCGCCCAGCGAGTTGGTGATGTGGCCGGTGGCGTCGAAGCTTCTGCGGTGCTGCGCGGTCACAATCACCGGGATTGCATTTTTGGCCCGCACCTGAGTGACGAAGCTGGTGAGGATCTCCTTGTACTTGTCCAGCGGCACGGCGCCGGGCTTCTGGTCGTTGTGGTTGAACTGCATGAAGAAGAAGTCGCCGGTCTTGATGACGGACATGATCTTGGCGAAGCGCAACTCGCCCTGGAACGACGCGGAGGTCTCGCCGGACTCGGCGTTGTTGGCGATCACCACGCCGGGCAGGAAGAAGCGCGGAAGCTGCTGCCCCCAGGAGGCCCAGGGCTCGCTGTCCTGATCGACCATGGTGGAGTCGCCGGCCAGATAGACCACGACATCATCATGGCTCTCAATAGGCGTTATGGAGAAGGCGTGGAAGCTGGGGTTGGCGCCGTTGAACTCGAGGGTGAGCTTATTGTCCCAGTCAAGGTTGCCAAACTCGCGCTGTTTGAGGCGGACGCGGTTGGCGGTGCCGTCGGGATTGAGGAACTCGGGGACGCGGACATTGACGTCGAAGATTCTTTCCAGTGTGCCGTTGGCCTTGACGGCAACTTTTTCCAGCATCAGCCGGCGCGCCTCGGCGCGGACAGTGACGACCGTCTCCGCCGGGCCGCCGAACAGTATCTTCACGCGGTAGTTGCCCTCAGGCACAGGGATGGAGAAGAAGAAGGGCTTGTCGGAAGAGCAGGTCCCGTTGTCCACCTTCGGCGCGGTCTTGAGGTCCCAGCCGGCCGAGGTCTCGGAGTAGAGGGTGTCGGCGAACAGTGAGCGCCCCCCGTTCTTCCCTTGGCCGCAGGCGAAGGTCACCGTCCCCTTCAGCGCCGGCGGGACTGCAAACGTCGGTTGCTGTGGCGCTGCCGGCGAGGCGGGCGCGGCTGCCGGTGGCACGGGCGGTGCGGCCGATGGCGCCGTCTGGGCGCGCGCGACTGGGAGTATGAGAGCAAGGGCGAGAAGAGGGCCGGTGAAGCTGCGCATGGGTTTCCTTGTGCTGTCGAGTGAATCCGATCCAACCGAAAAAATCGTAGCACCTGTTGAGCGGTATGGTCGAGGAAACCCGCGTCTTGCGGTTTCGTGGTGCTACTTGGCGGCGGCGCAGGCGCAGGCGAGTGAGTGCTGCGCGATGAGTCATATGTTTGATCTGTTGCCCTATAGGGCGACGCGCATCTCGAATCGCTGCGCAAGAGGTTCGACGATCTGGATCACTCCATGCCCTGGATTGACCTGCTCCTGTAGACGAAGCAGTCCGAATCCCTTGAGTTTGTTCACGTCTCTGGTCACTGATCCCCGGTTGCGGCCCAGTTCTTCCGCCAGCGCTGAGATGCTCAGCCGCTTTTGCCGGATCACCTGGCAGAGCCGGACGCGTTGCGCCGTCAGGCATTCGATCATGTCCAGCGGGTCGGCGAAGGTGATGATCTTCTCCGTCTCCAGCCGCTCGCCCCGCTGCCTCTTCGCGGCCCGCTCCAGAGAACGCCGCACATGTCCTTCAAATCCGTCGTGGAACACCTTCGTCTTCATAGCTTCTCCTGATGGCCTCCGCTTCCCTGTAGAAGCGTCTGGCTGTTGCCGGATAACCTCTGAACGGCACCGGCTTCACCTCGCCCATGAAGTGACGCTCATGCGTGCCGTGTGCATTGTCGTAGCCCAGTACGCGGCCCTTGTCTCGTCGGAATAGATGCGGCAGCAGAAGGGCGAGATTGTATTGAACGGCCTCGTCCTTCCCGTTGACCCAGACCTCTTCGCGAAGGATGCCGATCCCGCCGGCACAGCGAAAACGAGTCTCATAGTCGGTCTCCTTGCGAAGCTCGCCCCGCCTTCCCATAGAGAAATGCTATCTCAGGTGATGCCTGTAATGCAACATCTGTTTTCAATCTTGCTGGTTGGCGCATAGCCGGGGAGGCCTGCGTTTTGCATGTTCGGGCAGCTACTTGGCAGCGGCGCAGGCGCAGGCGGCGAAGCTCCGCGCGGAGTCGTGCTCCAGCGTGCAGGCGTACCGCGGCCACGCGAACTGGATTGCCCGCGAGATGTCACCGGGGTAGTAGTTGCGCAGGGTTGCCTGGCTGGCCGGGGATTTGGCAGAGGGGTCGGACTGGAAGCCGCGGATCAGGATCGCCAGCGAGCCCGCGTCGAAGGCTCGCTGGTGGTAGGTGGTCGAGTAGGTGTACTCCGGTGCCCATTTGGCGGCGACGCCGGTCAGGTTCGATGCCATGAAGACGGTATAGTCGGCGAGCGTCGCGGTGGCCGGGTCGATGGAGGCCAGCGTGAAGGTGGGCCGGTTGCCGTTGACCGGGCTGATGGAGGCGACAATCTTGACCGGGACGCCGGATATGGCTGTGATTAGTGCCTGCGGGCCATTATCCGCCGTCAGCAGGCGCATCTCGTCGGTGTGGGTGTGGCCGAAGAGCGCCAGCCGGACCACGTCGGCGTTCTGCGCCAGCAGCTCGGCCAGCGACTCGTTAGCGAGAAACATCTGCGGCCTGGCCCCGGCGCAGAGGTTGGTGAATTTGCGCGCGGTGGAGTAGAGATCGACGCCGGGAGGGATGTGCCCCATCACCCAGACGCGCTCGTTGTGCTGGCGCGCGGCGGAGAGCTGCTCGGCGAGCCATGCCAGTTGCGCGGCTGCTGGTGCGTGGTCGGGCTGGCCGGAGCAGGTGGAGTAATTCGCGGAGAAGAATAGGTCGTCGAGGACAAGCAGCCGCGCGTGCGGCACACCGGCCAGTGGAACGCTGTAATAGCCGCCCGCGGCGAAGTCGCTCAGAACGGCGGCGCGGTCTTGATAGGAGAGGCTTGCGGAGATGGATTCGGCGACGATCTTGGCGGTGTGGCCGAGGAACGCGTCGTGCGCGGCGTCGAGCTGGTAGTCGCCGCAGCCGGAGTCGTTGTTGCCGAGGGCAATATAGACGGGAACGCCGGGCAGCGCCGCGCGCAGCGTGGTGACGATCGTGCGCACGGCCTTTTCGGTGAAAGCAAGAAACTGGGCGGGAGTTGCCGTGGGCAGCAGCGCCTTGTACTTGCAGTCGAACGAGTGGGCCAGCAGGTCGCCGCTGAGTGTGATGAACCGGGCGCGCGCGGCATCGGCGCGAATCGCCGTAAGGCTTGACTGCCACAGAACCCACGGCGTGTCGTTGCCGCGCGTGGGGCAGGCCTCTTGCAGCGCGGCGATCTCCTTCGCCTGCGTGGGCGAGTCGGGCGCGGAGAGGATCGTGGGCCACTCGGCGGCGGGCGCCGCGTTCAGCCTCGCGGCCTTCGCGGGGTCGGCGAAGGGGTCGAGGTGAATGTCGGATAGGAAGAGTGCAGGAATGTTCGCGGGCGCAGCGGCCACGGCTTTGCCCGGGGCAGGCGACTGGGCGATGAGACCAGCCTGCACCGTGAGCGCGCAGGCGGCGAGCAGGCTGAGCAGGCTGCGGCGAAGGATTTGCATGGGGATGGGCTTCCTATTCTTTCTTAGAACCTGTCGAATAACTCAATTCACCCGGCAGCATCGCTCATGTTTTGCTTAAGGGCACGGCTTCAGCCGTGCCGTGAATGCTGCATTTGAACTGCGGCTTTAGCCGCTGAGGTCAGGGATATGTCCTCTATCATGCGTTATGTGAGAGGTTCTGAGTTTGCAGCAGCGATTCGTAGGCGGCGATCTGGCCCAGCGTGAAGGCGTGCATCTCTTCTCCGGCCTGCCATGCGCGGGTCCACTGCACGATCCATTCCAGCGCGGTCTCCAGGCGCAGGTGCGGAGTCCAGCCCAGGTCGGCGCGCGCGCGGCTTGTGTCCAGCTTCAGTGTGTCGGCCTCATGCACTCCAGGATCGGGATCGAGAATCCATTTCGCTCCCTCGCCCCAGAAGCCCGCCATCTTCTCGGCAATCCACCCAACCGGCCGTGCGTCGTCGTCCGATGGCCCAAAGTTGTACGCCGTCGCGTACCGCGCGGCCTCGTCGCGATCGTGCGCAAGCAGCTGCTCGGCCAGGCGAATGTAGCCGTGCAGCGGCTCCAGGACGTGTTGCCACGGCCGGATCGCCTGCGGTCGCCGGATGCGCACCGGCTCACCCGAAAGGAAGCCGCGCACCAGGTCCGAGATGAGCCGGTCAGCCGACCAGTCGCCTCCGCCGATCACATTTCCAGCGCGTGCGGTGGCCAGGGCGGTGGAGTGGCCGCTGGTCTGGCCCAGCTTTGCAACAGGGAAGTACGACTGGCGATATGCCGCCGCCACCAGCTCCGCGCATGCCTTCGAGCTGGAGTAGGGATCATATCCACCCAGCGGGTCGCTCTCGCGGTAGCCCCAGATCCACTCCTTGTTCTCGTAGCACTTGTCTGTGGTGATAACCACCACGGCCCGCACCGTCGGCGTGCGGCGGACAGCGTCCAGAACTCGCGCCGTCCCGATCACATTCGTCTCGTAGGTGAGGATGGGGTCGTCGTAGGAGAGGCGCACCAGCGGTTGCGCGGCCAGGTGGAAGACAACCTCGGGAGCAAACGAGTGCAGCGCGGATTCCAGCGCGGCTGCGTCCCGGATGTCGCCGCGCACATCCTTCAGTCCCGCGCCGACGCCGGCCACGGTAAACAGATTGGGTTCGGTCGCGGGGTCGAGCGAGTAGCCGCGGACCTCGGCCCCCAGCCGCGCCAGCCACAACGCGAGCCATCCGCCCTTAAAGCCGGTGTGGCCGGTGAGAAAGACTTTTTTGCCGTGCCAGGAGAATGCGGGCTTGTCGGTCATTTAGACAGGATAAACGAAAAAGCTTAACACCGATTTACACCGGCAAGCACCGATCAAAAGCAATAACGATAATAGATGGGGACGAGTCGTCTTCCCAGTCATCCGCGTGAATCGCAATTGCAATTTGCTGTTCAATAATCTGTTCTTTGTTTTTGTCTTTAATCTGCTTTTGTCCTTTGTCTTTAACCCGTACTTGTACTTGATCGGTGCTTGTCGCTGTCAATCGGTGTTAGGCATTGGACGGACGAGTCGCCTAGAACCGGACCTCCTCGCGCGCGATCTCTCTGCGGCCTTCCGCCAGAATGCTTGCCCGCTCCAGCACATGCTCCAGCTCGCGCACATTGCCCGGCCAGTCGTGTTCCATCAGCTTCGTCTTCGCGCCGCTCGAAAGCCGCTTCAGCGGCATCTTCTTGCCCAGTTTGCCCAGAAGGTGCGTGGCCAGCGGCAATACGTCCTCCATCCGCTCGCGCAGCGCCGGCAGCGCGACCGGAAAGACGGCCAGCCGGTGATACAGATCAAGCCGGAACGCGTGTTCGGCGACGCGCTGCTGCAGCGGCTCGTCGGTGGCCGCAAGCACACGCACGTCCACGCGCACCACCTCGTTGTTGCCCACGCGCTGCAGCTCGCCCGACTCCAGAAAGCGCAGTATTTTGGACTGCATCGACAGCGGCATTTCGCCGATCTCGTCCAGAAACAGAGTGCCTCCGTGGGCCGATTCGATCATGCCGGTGCGCGACTGCATCGCCCCGGTAAATGCGCCTCGCGTGTGCCCGAAGACCTCAGCCTCCAGCAGCGACTCGGGGATTGCCGCGCAGTTCAGCACCACCAAAGGCTTGCCTGCGCGCGGGCTCAACTGATGCACCGCGCGGGCGACCAGCTCCTTGCCCGTGCCCGTCTCAC
The DNA here is from genome assembly GCA_003142235.1 of Granulicella sp. Lineage (GTDB taxonomy): Bacteria > Acidobacteriota > Terriglobia > Terriglobales > Acidobacteriaceae > Edaphobacter. The sequence continues at coordinate 4,397 of PLOU01000126.1, read as the reverse complement.
CCTCGATCAGCACCGTCGTCGTCCGTGGCGCAACCAGCCGGATCAGCCGCGACAACTCCAGCATTGCCGGGCTCTCGCCCACCATCTCCGGCAGCGGCAACGTCAGATCTCGCGGCCACAGCTCCAGGCTCTCCTCTTCGAAGAGGTACGCCTGCTCTGGCCGCTTCGTTGCAGCCATTGCGGGGCCCTCTGTCTTGTGTCCAACCGTTGTCAGCGGGATTGATTTCGGGCCAGCCGTCTTGAGTCCAGCCGCTTCCGGCTTAACCACTTCCTGCGTGGCCGTTCCCAGTCCGTCCTCTTCCATCGCGGCTCCGCGCCGGCTCATCTCGGGCTGCGCCGCGTTGCGCGACCGCAGCACCGCCGCCACCTCCTGCGCAGCAGCCGCGCGATTGTCCCCTGGGGCCAGCCGGTCCGCCGCGGAGATTTGCGGCACCGCCACCGGCGCCAGCGCCCACGCCGCGCTCTCGCCCGCGCCGCAGTCCCCTTGTGCGTCCTCCTGCGCCCTGCGCAACGCATGGAGCAGCTCGTTTCTGCGAGGGCTGCGCGCTCCCGCCTCGTCCACGCTGCCATCCATACGCAGCAGTTCCATCACCGGATGCCGGATGCGCATCTCTCCGGCGAGCTCATTCACTTCCAGGTCTGGCAATGCGCTGTCCAGCACCATCGCCTCCGCGCCCTCGGCCTCCAGCAGCGCCATCGCCTCCGCGCCGCCTGCCGCCTCGCGCACCTGCCAGCGCATCGCCGTAAGCTCCTGCGTCAGACGCGCCCGCAGGTCCGCATCCGCGCTGGCCAGCAGCACTGTCCTCACCGCTGCCTTGTTTCCGATGTTCTCTCTGCCCAGCCCATAGCCCATAAACGCGACCCGAAGTTTACTGCTCTGTGTTCCGGCCATACGCGAATCTCATGTTGCCCAGCCAAACTCGTGGCTGGCGATCTCTCCGCTCGTCCGCACCCAGCCAATGCAATCGCGCGAGCGGGCAATAATCCATACTGCGTGAACTTCCGCAACGCCAGCGCAGCGTCTAGGCGTACGCGGGCCTGTGAACAGGGCACGACTGGCCGGTCGCCCGTGCCGCGGGATTGCAACTCAGGCCTCCCAGCCTGTATCCCATTCCGCGCACCGTCTCGATCAACTCCGCTTGTGCATCATGGGCCTCTCCTCCATCCAGCTTTCGCCGCAGGTAGTTGATGTACACATCCACCACATTCGTGCCCGACGCCGCCGGCATCTGCCACACCTCGATCAGTAACTGGCCGCGCGAGACAGCTTCGCCGCGATGCAGCATCAGAAACTCCAGCAGGGAAAACTCCTTCGCCGTCAGGCCGATCGTCCGACCCGCGCGAGCCACCGTGTGCTCCATCCGGTGCAGTTCCAGATCGCCATGGCGAAGCACCGGGTCGGCAAACTTCACGCGCCGCCGCTGTAGGGCCCTGCACCGCGCCGTCAGCTCATAGAAGCTGAACGGCTTCAGCAGGCAATCGTCCGCCCCCATGTCAAGGCATTCGACCTGCACATGGAGATCGCTGCGCCCGGTCAGCACCAGCACCGATGCGTCGTTATGCCGCGCCCGCATCTCCGCCAGAACCTCCATGCCATCCCGCTTCGGCAGACCCAGGTCCAGCAGCACCAGGTCCGGATGGTCCGCTGCGGCGAGAAGCAGCGCAGCCTCTCCGTCCTCCACCCAATCCACACGATGCCCTTGCATCTCCAGTCCAGACTTTAGAAACGTACCCAGGGCTCGATCATCTTCTACAACTAGCACTCGCATTGAAATACCTCTACCCCCAAAAATCTATGTACAGCAATCAGACAGACAGACTCAGGGGAACAGGATGGTTCTCAGCGAACGTTCTATAAAACCATCCAGAACGGGCTGATGTTAAGAATCCACTTTGTAGGATGACTTTTCCACAGATGGATGCAACATTAATAGTGCCAATCTGGTGACTAGTTCCGAAAAGGGAATTCAAATATGCAAGATGATTTCCAGTGAGCAATATTGACCACACAACGGCTCCCTGAATTTGCTTGGACTTACCGAAGATAGTGAGCTATAAGGAACTCCGCCGCCCACCTGAGACAACAATGGCCTCGGCAGTTGTCCCCAGCGCCATTGCACTGAAGCCGGTCTGCGAGGCCATTGCACCAACCAAAGCATTGCACCAACCAAAGCATTGCTACAACCAAAGCGGCATTGCGTCAACTCTATGGATAGCGGTACAGAGTCACCCGCACGATGTTGTTGGAACGCAGCACCAGGATCTCTCCCTGTGCGTCGTCGTCGCCCGCGATCTGCCGCGTCACCACCCACTTGCCGTCGACGAACTTGCCCTCCTGCACATCTCCCAGTCCCACATTGCCGGGGCCGGGCGTGGTGGGCGCGAAGTCCACGCGCATTCCGCCGCCGCCGAAGTAGTACTCGTCCGCGCCGGTTGCAATCAGCACGACCGCGGCCTCCGGCGGGCCCTCATTGGGATTCACCGAACCGGCGCCCGGCGGCGGAGGAGGGCCCGCCACCTGCCCCTTCGTCTGCGGCGGAAGCCGCGAATTCCGCCCCGTGTAAGTGAACGTCAGCGTGTAATTGCCCAGCTTGATGCTCTTGGGCGCGTCTCCCTGGCTCATGCGCACCGCGGTCACGGCGTCCGTGCCCTGGCGCGCCAGAATCATCGGCGCAAGCTGTTCCAGCATGGAGTAGGTTCCTGCCAGGTCCGCGCCAATCGGCCGGTTGCCGTCGATGCCGAACGGCGAAAACCCGATCGTGTTGTACTTGCCCACGGCAACAATCGCGTTGGCCGGAGTGGTGCTCGTCTCGGGAATGAACAGCGGGTTGCCGTTGCGCGTGAACCGTTCGCACACCTCGTCGAAGTACTCGAGATACAGGTCTGGCGCCAGGATGTCCACGCTCGGCGCGCCCGCCCGCCATACGTCATGCACCTCGGGCAGAGGCCCGCCGCTGGGATAGGTCCCCGGCCACGCATGGTTGGGCTGTTGCAACCATCCGTTGACGAACATCGGGATGTTGTAGGCGGCCTTGCCCGTCTCCACCACCTTCTGCAGATAGAGCGCGTAGTTCCACGCCATGAAGATCTCGTCCGATGGCCAATGCAGGCTCTGCCAGCTATTGCTGTGTTCCAGCGCGCTCATCGGCGGGCTGGTGGTCTGGACGGGAATCACCACGTCCGCCGGTTTGCCGGGGCCGAAGACCTCCTCCCATGTGCCGGAATTTTTATATCCGTTGGCCGCCCACACATCGCGGAACTCCGGGATCAGCGAGTCCTTGTGGGCTTCCAGGTACTGCATCAGCTTGGCCGGAACCGGCCCGGCGAAGGCGCGGTTGGCCGCCGGAGAGCGGTCGCGCGTATCGCGCAGCACGCCCACCTCGTTCTCCACCTGGACCATCAACACCGTATGCTCGGTCCCATCCACCTCGCCAACGTGCTTCATCAGCGCGCCGAAGGCCTTGGCGTCGGCGTCGCGCGTCTCGTCGCCAAAGGTGCTCAGCAACTCCAGCGGCCCGGAGAGGGAGACGGTCTTGCCATCATTAATCTGGATCCGCGGAAACCGTTGATAGTCCTTCTTCACCCAGTACGGCGCAAAGCTCGAAGTGCCGTTTTTCCAGCTCGCGAACCAGATCAGGATCACGTGCATGTGGTTCTCTCTGGCCTTGGCGATTACGCCATCCAACTGCACATAGTTGTACTGTCCCTCCACCGGCTCGAACTGCGCCCAACTGACGCCGATCAGCGCCGTGTTCAGGTTGCCCGCCACCAGCTTCGGCCAGATCGTGTCCATGTTCTCCAGGCTGGTCGCGGCGTTATTGCTCAACTCGCCGGCCATCGCCAGGTACGGCTTGCCATCCACAATCAACTGCGTCGCGCTGCCCTGCCGTTGCAGGTGGGGAACGCCGGCGGCCTCTTGCGCCGCGCAGGCAAGGGTCATCGATGCAACGCACAGCAGTACAGCAAACGCAGACGTCAGTCTCACACGCATTTCTCGCCACCTTCTGTCGGTTCCTTGGAATTTTTTCTCTCGATACTGCCGTACGGGAAGCTGATTCGGCTAGTCCGCCAAACCGCGTTTCCAGCCGCGAGCCATTCTACCCCCGAACGCTCTGCAAGCAAATAAAACAGGGTGCCCCACATCTCGCTTCTGAGATGAGGGTTCCAGCGGGTGCCCCATCCATCGCGTCTTTGTCTCATGCGATGGGTGGGATGAACATAGCCCGAACCAAGAGTTCTTGCCGTTGCCTGTTCTCCTCCGCACCCACCCACCCCCGCCGTCATCCCGACCGGAGCGAAGCGAAGCGGAGGGACCCCCGCATTTTCTTTCCCCAAAAACCCCAGCAAATTGGCGTGTCAAGCCCCTCGACGCCCAAAAAACCCCATAACCCACACCC
>PLOU01000017.1:1466-5500 GCA_003142235.1 Granulicella sp. | reverse complement strand
AGTTACTTTCTCATTTTGGTTTTGTATACTTGCCTCGCACGATGGCATGATCGCCACGTGCCCGCCTGATTCGCTCCCAAAAGAACGGCAGTCTAGTGCACTGAGCAGCCAACGTTTCAGCGGCTGCTATTCAATACTTCTTACTGCTCTTCGCTCGCTATAGATTATCTGATCTGCTATCTTGAATCCATGGCTGGTCCCACACAACCCCGCAAACCCCACACGGCCAATGCATTCAAGTGTAAATACGGAAAACCATAGGCTGTAAGTTATTGATACCAAAGATGCGCCCGTAGCTCAGATGGATAGAGCGGCAGCCTCCGAAGCTGTAGGTCAGAAGTTCGAATCTTCTCGGGCGCACCATCCACATTTTCCCACCGCGCCATCCATATTTTCCACCAAATCTCTTCGCCGGGGAACGCCCCCAAACGGCCGGCAGGCCGATCGGCGGTCTAGAGTTTGATGACACGCCCTAGCTGTGAAGTTTCAATAGGTTGTCCATTCGATCCAGATCGGAGAAGCTGATTGTGTCGAACAACAGCAAACTTCGGAGGATCGAATGGACTATGAGCATGTTGTCCCGATAAGAACGGCAACTTGGGAAAAGTACCGGGCCGCCAGTCCGGGAATGATACGGATCCCAGAATTCTGATGAAGGACGCACTACATACCCCCCAAAAACAGCACAGGCAAACCGACCGAAGGCCCACCGGACACAAACTACCCTACCGTGAGCTTTACGGCGGAGGACCTTAAGCTCTACCCACGCCTATGCGAGGTATTGCGCAAAAGAAACCTGCCGCTCCAAGCACAGTACACAACCGCCGACACCGCCCGAATCTTCGCTTGCGATATCAGGAGCATTCAGGAGCGTATCCATAGCGGAAAATGGCTGGCGCGCGACCTGCCTAAGCGGGGGCGCTTCTTGTTGAGCGATCTCGAGGCCTTCCTCGAAATGCAACTGCCTTCTCCCACTATCACAGAGAAGCCCAAGGGAGGCCGAAAGTAATGATCCTGGTTGCCGCCAGCCTCGCTTTGCCGCGTATATCACCGCGATTTGCTCCTCTGTTTCGCGTTTACGTTAAGTCGCTCACAATGAGTCGCTTAGCTTCGTGTTTTATATGCATTATCACTATTCGGTTGTAGCTGTTCCTAATGGAGTAATTGCATATATGATCGTCCAGAATCTCACAATAGCCTCGCCAATAGAGGCTTTGCCGCGCGTTGCCTCGCCGGACTTCGTTATGTCAGGTTCGTCGACCAAAGTCGTAGATCTCCTCGGCGCCATCGCCAAAATGCGCCCGGATCTGCCCCTTGCAATGTTAACAACCACAGCAACGCATTTTTCATCCTATGCAGGCGTGCTCTTGCCTGACTTGAAGATCGCAACGTTCCAGCCTGCAATGCAGGGCTTCAGCCCATTCCTGGCAAAGCTGACTTCCAAGAAGGATAAACCGCTCAGCCGCAATTCCGTGCGCTCGTACAAAAACTACGCACTATTGTTGCCTCGCCTCGCTGTGGATATTCTGGGATGGTCCGCCGAACCGAGTAAGGCGGAAGCCAAATGGGAGGAAGCTCTGGGCGGGATAAAACTGCCAACGGGATGCTCCGGAATTATCCGGTTTGCCGTCGCCGCCGAGAAGACCCCCGGTCAGCTCTCCGACGATCATCTCCTTGCGTTCAAGGAGTTGAAAATTGCCAACGGACGCCACCCCAAATATGTGCAGAAAGTGTTAAGCCAGTTCCGGCTGATGATCGTCCAAAACAAACTCCGTGATAAGTTCCCTTTGATCACGCATCCTCAGGACGACCACCTTTACGGGATCGCGACATCTGACATGCCGGAACCGGGTCGCACGCAACTGCGCGATATGATCGCATCCCGCCTCAATACGGCTACACGCCGTTTGCAGAAAGGGAGCGGTCGCGATACGGGCAAAAGCAGCCGCCGCGAGAACGAGAATATTCGGCCCGACACGGCAATCAAAGTTGAGCAAGCCGTCAATCAGTTGCTCGGCTATGGCGTCCTGAAACATCTCCTGGAGCCTAAGGGTCCAATCGACCTGCTCGAAATTGTCCACACCAGAATCGTAGATCCCTACATCTCGTGGCAACTCGATGAAAGGAAGGTAACTCCGAACGGCCTCTATTCCAGCCTTGCCGTACTGCGCGGCACACTCCGAAAATATCCGGCCTATCAAACAATCGATTTCGATTGGATGACTGACCTGATGAACACGATTCCTGTAGAGGATGAGGAAGCCGCGATCGACCGCAAATCCGAGTATTTCATCGAGCATCGCGTGCTTTGCGAAATCCCGCTGGAGATCGAAAAGGAGAGGAGCCACATACAGAAAGGTACCGTCGAATATGCAAGGCTAACCCACGATATTTTGCTAACCCACTGGATGGCGGTGTTTGCCTGGCGTCAGTTCAACGTGAGGCTATGCAATCTTGGCACGTCCAATGACTGCGCGAACATCTTCAAAGGTGGCTTTGACCCCAACCGTCCCATGGGGAAGCCAGACGATGTCGAGGCGGAGCTCGCGCGCAAACCAGGAACTGAATTTTGGCAGATTTTCTTTCCCAAGGGACAGGTGAAAACAAAACAGGTGGTCCGCGGCATCGTGCCGTTGTATCTTGTGCCGTTACTTGAGGACTACATCTTTAATCAACGTCCTCTCCTCGTTAGCGCCGATGACCAGGGAACTCTCTTCCTCAATCACCGGGGCAACCCCTACACACGCCATTCCTTTGGATCCCTGATCGGCGGCCTCACGATGAAGCACGCTGGTCGCTGGGGCCATCCGCATCTGTATCGCGACGCACTGGCTTACAGGTGGCTCGATACTCATTCGGAAGACTATTTAGCACTTAGTAAGCACCTCTGGCACCGGGACATCAATACAACCATCAGGCGTTACGGGCGCAACTTCGATGAATCGCACGGCCTCAAAAAAGTCGGCGGATGGGTCGGTACCTTGTTCACGTCTTAACGCCTTGCGCGGGCAACCGCCGCCCTGCAAGGGGCGGCTTTTCCATTTGAAAGGAGTCGAAGATCTGTTGTAAATCCAGCCCCCCACCGCCAGTCGCCCAGACTGGGCATCTTCTACATACACCCAGCACCACCTGACTGAAAGCAAACCCATGAAAACTCCAACCGGAAACCAGCTTCCCCGACGAACGATCCTGTGGCTCCAGGCAGATAAGAAGTGTCACTGGTGCGGACGCGCCACACTTCTCTGTGACAATGTCGCACCCGATCAGGCCACCGTCGACCACAGTATCCCGCGCGGCCGGGGAGGCCCCAACATTATCGAAAATTGTGTCAGCGCTTGCCGGCAGTGTAACGAGGACCGTAATCGCAGAGACATGCTTTCTGGGCATAAGGGCCCGCCCCCCAAGACCAGTACGGCAGCAGATTTGGTTGCGGCGTTGGGAGAAATATCCACGCAGCGCGACGCCGCAGTCCAGCATCTGGGTACTCCGCCGGTTGGTGGTGCTGTTGAGGATGCCTATGATGATCGTGATCGTGCCGCCGCTGCCGCTGCCGTGACTCCCACCGCAGCATCCGCCGCCTGGGCAACTACAGAAGAAGCAGTCTCCTCCACTGGATTACTCCTCGTAAGTCGGCCAGTATCATGGGATCTCCTAACCAAGTCTGGGGTTGAAGATAGCCGATTCCATCCCGGTCTAGCGGGCTCCAGCTTCGCGGTCGAAAAGCCAAACTGGACGACTGAGTTGACCTCATCAGCTTCCCAGCAATCGTTCGAGTTCTTCGGCTTGCTTCTCGAACTTCTTGGGGCTGAGTTTGGCCAACTGCCCCAGGTTATGAATCTTCCAGCGTATGCCGGGCAGCTCGGCAAGATGCGGAATTCCCAGAAGGCTCCAGTTCGGCTGCTTGCGAACGAATGAAATCAGAAACTTGCGCTCATCCGAATCCAAACCTTGCTGAATCTCACGGATGAGACGTTCCCGCGTGGCAATCAGTTCGCTCAACTCGACTGGCTCGGCCGTCATTCCCTGAAAGGTAC
>PLOU01000017.1:0-1448 GCA_003142235.1 Granulicella sp. | reverse complement strand
GTACCGGATGCACGGTTCCGCGCATCACGAAGTTCACCTCGACTTTCAGCTCGACGTTACCGCGCCTCACCAGAAGTTTGGTTTCGCCGGCGTCCGCAGATGCAATCGTATGCGTCAGAAATCCCCGCGCTGTCAGCCGTGCCGCCGAGTTTCGAATGGCTTCGTTGATACGCGTCAACGCCTCTTCACGAGGAAGTGCGTAGTCGGGAAAGACCAGATCGAGATCGACGGAGAGGCGCGGCATATCGCGCGCGAATAGGTTGATGGCCGTGCCGCCCTTGAGTGCGAAGACGCCATCCGCAAAGACTATGGGCGCGACCTGTGTCAGCAGTCTTACCGTGTCAAGATAGATTTGGTTCATGGTTTGAGCACCAGTAGGCCGTCAGCGGAACGCGACACCCAGGGCCGTTCGCCGCCGGTTGGTAGTTCCGCGGGATTGAGTTTCTTGATCCACGGGAGTGAAAATTCGCGCCCCAGTTGCAGGCAGAGGCGAACCGTCTTGACGTTCGTACAGCACTTCAGCAACTCGCGCAGCACATCAGCGCGAAGGTTGTACGCGCTCTCCATTAATTCTCTTGCCTCCTGAAGCGGCTGGCGCACGCCGACTTCGCTCAACAATTCAAGCATCGCCCGTTCCGGCGCGGAGACCTGCGGACCGTCGGCGCGATCTTCAAACGGTGCGACATGCAACAGCCTGTCCAGTGGTTCCGCAAAGAGACGCTTGCGGTGGTACTCCGCCGCAAATCGCTCCACAAACCAGGCTGGCAGCTTGGCAGCAACCGAACCATACAAGTGAAGCGTCTCCTGCTGGGCAACGTAGTGGCGCACTCCATACCAGTTCAATGCGGTTTTGCCGCCGCCGTGAAATCCGAGGATCATACGCTCCAATAGTCGGAGGGAAGGATGGAGTCCAGGGGCCTCGCCCTGTCGCACAAACACCCCTCTTGCCAAGCGATTCAGCCAGCCAGCACGGACATAATGAACGGCAAGATCGGCAGATATGCCTAGACTGGCGAGGTCCTCCGAGGTTAAAGGAACCCCTGCAACTGTCTGCGCATAGAAACGATTTAGTTTACTCTTGCCAGTCGTAGCCATACTGCGATTATAGACACAGTATCAAATCAAGGTAAATTTATTACTGAATACATTGTCGTAGCCATACTACGACAATGTATATAATACGAAACTTATCGAGTGAAACTGAAGCCTGAACCTGAGTTCCGTAGACCGTGGGGGCCACGCAAAATCGGCCATAGAGGGTCAGCTCAAAATCGGCCATAGAGAATGACCTGAGACATAAGCTAGCCACAGCCGCAACCCTGCGGCGTCCGCCCAACGACTTCTGGCCTGTAGCGCGACGTTTGGATGAGATGGAGACGGACGCTGGCGTCGGCACGATCTCGCCCGTCAAGAGCGGTTCGAGGTTGAACGTCGCTTCCGGGAAGACG
>PLOU01000162.1 GCA_003142235.1 Granulicella sp. | reverse complement strand
TCTTAGTCCGCTCAGCATCCGCCGCTACATCATGAATGCCTACGGCGCCATGTACGCGGCGCAGATCGTCGGCGGCCCGGACTGGCTCAACAAAGACGCCTACGACATCAAGGGCAAGGTCCCCGACGACCTCGAAGCCGCATTCCAGACAATGAAGCGCGACGACCGGATCGACCAGGACCGCGCCATGCAGCAGTCTCTCCTCGCCGACCGCTTCCAACTCAAGGCGCACTTCGAGACCCGCGTCCTGCCCGTCTATGAGCTTGTGCCCGCCAAGGGCGGCCTCAAGATCACCCCCGTCCCCGCGCCGCCCGAGCCCAAACCCGGCGACCCACCTATCCAAATCCGCACCGGCGTCCCGTTGCCTCCCGGCTCTTCGATGACCATGATCAATAGCAACGGCCTCCGCGTGACCAACGGGCGCGCCATCCAAATGCAGTGGTTCGCCCGCATCATCAGCTCCCTTGGCGCCACTGAAATTGAAGCCCGCCCCATCGTCGATCACACCGGCTTCACTGGCTCCTTCGACGTCAAGGACCTCACCTGGGCACCCCTGGGCGCCGCCGATGCCACCGACGCGCCCGATGCCCCCTCGTTCATCGGCGCGCTTGAAAAGCAGCTCGGCATCAAGATCGTCCCCGCCAAGGACCCCATCGAAGTCCTCGTCATCGACTCCATCGACCGCCCCTCGCCCAACTGATCGCCCTCGCCCTCCAGCACTGACCGCCTTCTTCACCAACATCACGCCAGGTTCTCTATCCAGCTTCACGTCAGATTAAGCTGGAAGTTCTACCATTCATCGGATTGCCTTCGGCGCACAAGGCAGCAACGGCCGCCGCGGCCTGGAGCAAAGTTAACCGCGCAGCAAAAGTTGATCGCACTATATAAGGAGAAATGAATTGCGAACCATTCGGAACATCATCAAGCCTCTGGCCACGCTGCTGGTCCTTGCAGCCATGCCCTGCGTCGCCCAGTCCAACTGGGCAGTCGTACAAACCTTCCACATCGGCGGAGAGGGCAGCTGGGACTACGTCACCGTCGACGCCCCCAACCATCGCCTCTTCGTCACCCGCTCCACCCACACCCAGGCCATCGACACCGACTCCGGCAAGGTTCTGGGCGACATCCCCGGCCAGGTGCGCTCCCACGGCGTCGCCATCGTGCCCAGGCTCAACCGCGGATTCATCACCGACGGCGGTGGCCCCGGCGCCATCCTCGTCTTCGACCTGAAGACCTACGCCGTGCTCGGCAAGCTCGCCGCCATGCCCGATGCGGACGGCATCATCTACGACGCCAAACTCGACCGCGTCCTCGCCGTCTCCGGCGACGGCGGCACCCTCATGACCTTCGCCCCGGACATCGATCCGGCAAACGGCAAAGTCACCTCCATCGACCTGGGCGGCAAGCCTGAATTCCTCGCCTCCGACGGTAGCGGCAAGGTCTTCGTCAATCTTGAAGACAAGGATGTCGTGGCCGTCGTTGACCTCAAGTCGCGCTCTGTCGTCTCGCGCTGGCCGGTCGCGCCCGCCGGCCACCCGGTAGGCATGGCGATCGATCCAGCCGCCCACCGCCTCTTCATCGGCTGCCGCAATCCGCAGAAGCTGGTCGTCATGAACGATGAGACCGGCAAGATCGAGGCCGCGCTTCCCATCGGCGCGGGCGTGGACGCCACCGCAGCCGGTGCGGGCCTGGCCTTCGCCAGCGCCGGAGACGGCACCCTGACCGTCGCCGCCGAGAAGGCCGGTGCATTCGATGTCCAGCAGACGGTGAAGACGCCCACCGGAGCGCGCACCCTGGGCATGAATGCCGAGACCCACCGCCTCTTCCTGCCCACCGCCGAGATGGAACCCGCCGCTGCCGGAGCTCGCCCCAGGCCCAAGCCCGACACCTTCATGATCGTCGTGGTCGGTCAGCAGTAACAACACATCGGGGGAGCGCCGCACCACATCGGCGTTCCTCCGCATTTCCCTAGGCAGCTCTGGATGCGTGGCAAGTGTAGCTCTTGATGGTGGACAGCAACTTGATCGCGCTTCCCGACTTTTGTCTTGCCAGCCTGAGTTCATAGAGGCTCTGCAAATTCAGCCAGAACTCTGCGCTGGTGGCGAAGAAGTGCGCCAGCCGCAAGGCCGTATCGCCGGTGATCGAGCGGCGTCCGTTCAGAATCTGGGTGACGCGGTTGGTCGGCACGCCGATCTGGCGCGAGAACTCCGCCGCGCTCATCCCCATCGCGCTCAACTCCTCCGCCAGATGCTCTCCTGGATGTATTGCTTCCATCGTTTCTCTCCTCTATCAGTGGTAATCCACAATCTCTAAGCTGGACGGACCCTTTGCGCCATCCAGCCACTCGAAGCAGATTCTCCATTGGTCGTTGATGCGGATGCTGTACTGCCCTTTGCGTTCGCCCTTGAGCGCCTCGAAACGATTTCCCGGCAACGCCGAAAGGTCTTTCATCGAAGTCGCGGCTTCCATCCGGTCCATCTTCATCCGTGCAGCGTGCTCGAAGCCGGATAACTCCTTGACCCGTTTGCCAGCGGCAAAGTCACGCGTGCGTTTGTCGCGGCAACTCAGGATCATAGGACAAGACTATCGTCCTGTACGCTGTACGTCAAGAGTAAAGTTTGAGTTGATCTTGTCTTGCTTAAGGGCACGGGTTCACCCGTGCCAAAAACGCCGTGCTTGTACTCCGGCTTTAGCCGCTGAGGTCAATTTCTCCTAACCACGACTTGCATTCCACGCAAGCGGTATCCTGATCAGCGGAGAACGAATCATGCGACTGACCAAGCGACTCGCCACAACATTCATCCTCGGCTTCACCGCCTACGCTACCGCGCAGACCACACCCGCGCAGAGTGCAGTGACGGCAAAGCCCACGCCCGCGCAGTCCATGCCCGCCGCAATCACCCCCGCCCAACAGATGGCTGCAACCGTCCTCCAGCAGCACCCGGCCAACGCAACCACCCCCGCCACCTGCACCTGGGGCTACGAAGACGGAGTCCGTCTGGACGGCATGGCCGCCGAGTGGCACAACACCGCCGACCCCGCAATCTTCAACTACATTAAATCCGCCGTCGATCCCTGCATCGCCGCCGACGGCGCCATCGTCGGCTACAAACCCGACACCCATACCCTCGACAACATCGAGATGGGCCGCGCCGTCCTCTTCCTCTATCGCGTCACGCAGGACGCCAAGTACGCCCGCGCCGCGAAGTTCCTCCACGACCAGCTCGCCCTGCAGCCGCGCACCCCCAGCGGCGGCTACTGGCACAAGCAGATCTATCCCAACCAGATGTGGCTCGACGGTGCCTACATGGCCGAACCCTTCCGCGCCGAGTACGCCGTCACCTTCCAATCCCCCGCCGACTTCGACGACATCGCCCACCAACTCCTCCTCATGGATCAACACATGCGCGATCCGGACTCCGGCCTGCTCAAACACGGCTGGGACGAGTCCAAACAGATGCCCTGGGCCGACAAGACCACCGGCCTCAGCCCCGAAGTCTGGGGACGTGCAATGGGCTGGTACTCGATGGCCCTCGTCGACACGCTTGACTGGTTCCCAAAAGATCTTCCGCAACGCGCCGCCCTCGTCGCCGCGCTCAATCGCACCATGGCCGCGGTCGTCAAGATCCAGGACGCAAAGACCGGCCTCTGGTGGCAGGTCATGACTCACGACAGCGAACCGGGAAATTTCTTCGAGGCCTCCGCAAGCTGCATGTTCGCCTACGCGCTGGCCAAGGGCGTGCGCATGGACTATCTTCCGCAGGCCGATGAAGAGAACGCCAAACGCGCGTGGGCGGGCATCCAGAAGCAGTTCATTGTCACCGGTCCCGACGGCACACTCATCCTGCAAAACACGGTCAAGGTCGGCGGCCTCGGCGGCACGCCCTACCGCGCGGGCGACTTCGACTACTACATCCACGAGCCGGTCGTCGATCAGGACAAGAAAGGCGTCGGCGCATTCCTCCTCGCCGGCTCGGAGATGGAGCAGGCCGCGACGCAATCGCTCGGCCAGGGAAAGATCGCGCTGATGGACGCGTGGTTCAACTCGCAGACGCGCAAGACCGCCTTCGGCCAAACCGAGCTCTACCACTACAAGTGGGACGACGACTCAGCCAGCGGCTACTCCCTCTTCGGCCGCGCCTTCCAGAGTTACGGCGTCTCGCTCGTCACGCTCGCTGCCGCGCCCATCCCCATCGCGCTCGCGCACGCCAACATCTACGTCATCGCCTCGCCCGACATCCCCATAAAGAACCCCACGCCGCACTATATGGACCAGCCCAGCGGCGACGCCATCGAAGCCTGGGTCCGCTCCGGCGGCGTCCTCCTGCTCTTCTCCAACGACCGCGACAACACCGAGTTCGACCACTTCAACACGTTGAGCGACCGCTTCGGCATCCACTTCAACCCCGTCCTCTCGCACCACGTCGTAGGCGAGGACCACGCCTTTGGCGAGGTCGTCATTCCCGCCAACACCGGCATCTTCGACGCGGGATTCACCGCCTACATGAAGGACACCTGCTCGATCACCGTTCACAGCCCGGCCAAGGCCGTCGTCACCGACCACGGCGACATCATGATCGCCATCTCCCA
>PLOU01000059.1:7237-9695 GCA_003142235.1 Granulicella sp. | reverse complement strand
ACGACGCTGCTGACGGTGGCGGTGGCGATTGCGGGGGCGATCGCGTTCACGGTGCTTCCGGTGTCTCCGCTGCCGCAGGTGGATTTTCCGACGATCAACGTGGGCGCGGGGCTTCCGGGGGCGAGCGCGGAGATCATGGCGTCGAGCGTGGCGACTCCGCTGGAGCGGCAGTTTGGGCACATCGCGGGGGTGACGGAGATGACCTCGTCGAGCGGGCTGGGCTCGACCAACATCACCATTCAGTTCGATCTGAGCCGCGACATCGACGGAGCGGCGAGGGACGTGCAGGCGGCGATCAACGCGGCGCGGACGTATCTTCCGGCCAACCTGCCGGGGAACCCGACCTATCGCAAGGTGAATCCGGCGGACGCTCCGATCATGATTCTGGGGCTGACGAGCGACGTGTATGGGCCGGACAAGCTGTATGACATAGCCTCCACCGTGATGGTGCAGAAGATCTCGCAGATCCAGGGTGTGGGACAGGTGGGCACTGGCGGCGGCGCGTTGCCGTCGGTGCGGGTGGAGGTGAACCCCAACAAGCTGGCCAGTTACGGCATGACGATGGCGAGCTTGCAGTCGATGCTGCGGCTGGAGAACTCAAACCTGGCGCGGGGGCAGATCACCAATGGCGAGGTGAGCGCGGACATCGTGATGAACGGGCAGATCTCGCACGCCGCGGACTACCAGCCGCTGATCGTGGGCTATCACAACGGGCAGGCGGTGCGGTTGTCGGATGTGGCGGACGTTGTGGACTCGGTGCAGAACCTGCGCGCGGGGGGCTACCTGAACGGCAAGCGGGCGGTGGTGCTGACCATCAGCCGGCAGCCCAACGCCAACATCATCGACACCGTTACTCGCATCTACGCGCAGTTGCCGTCGCTGGTGGCGTCGATCCCCAAGGGCATCAACGCCACCGTGGTGATGGACCGCACCACAACGATCAAGGCGTCGGTGTATAACGTGGAACGCACGCTGCTGATCTCGATCGTGCTGGTGATCCTGGTAGTGTTCGTGTTCCTGCGCAGCCCGCGCGCGGTGCTGATTCCGGCGGTGGCGGTTCCGACATCGCTGGTGGCGACCTTTGCGGTGATGTACCTGTGCGGGTACAGCCTGGACAACCTGTCGCTGATGGCGCTGACGATCTCGACGGGATTTGTGGTGGACGACGCGATCGTGGTGATGGAGAACATCACGCGGCACATCGAGGACGGGATGGAGCCGTTTGCGGCGACGCTGCTGGGCGCGCGCGAGATCGGGTTTACCGTGATGACGATCAGCATGTCTCTGATCGCGGTGTTCATCCCGCTGCTGTTGATGGGGGGGATCGTGGGGCGGCTGTTCCGCGAGTTCGCGGTGACGCTGTCGACGGCGATTGTGGTGTCGATGGCGATCAGCCTGACGACGACGCCGATGATGTGCGCCTACCTGCTGAAGAGCGAGAAGGATGTGCAGCATGGCCGCATGTACAAGGGGTTCGACCGGGTATTTCAGTGGGTGCTGGGGCTGTACCGGAGGAGCCTGCGCTGGGTGCTGGAGAATCCGGGGCTGATTCTGACGGTGCTGGTGCTGATCATCGCGCTGAATGTGGTGATCGCGTACAAGATTCCCAANNGGCTTCTTCCCGCAGCAGGACACGGGAACGCTGGGGGGCCAGATTCGCGGGCCGCAGGATGCATCGTTCCCGGCGATGAACGCGACGCTGCAGCAGGTGGAGAAGGTGATCGGGGCCGATCCGGCGGTGGCGAACGTGATCGGGTTCACGGGAGGCGGGGCCACGAACACGGGAATGGTGAATGTCGTCCTGAAGCCGGTGGAGAAGAGAGATACCAACGCTGCTGGAGTGATCAACCGGCTTCGCCCGAAGCTGAACCGGATTACGGGGGCATCGACGTTCCTGCAGGCGTCGCAGGACATCCGGGTGGGCGGACGCGGGGCGAATGCGATGTATCAGTACACGATCCAATCGGACAGCGTGGACGATTTGCAGGTGTGGGGGCCGAAGCTGCTGGCTGCGATCACGCGGCTGCCCGGCTTCCAGGACGTGAGCAGCGACCAGCAGAACGGGGGGCTGGACCAGCGGCTGACCTTCGACCGCGTGACGGCGGCGCGACTGGGGCAGACGGCGAGTTCGCTGGATTCGGCGCTTTACTCGGAGTTCGGCCAGTCGCAGGTGTCTCTGATCTACACGCAACTGAACCAGTACTACGTTGTGCTGGAGGTTGCGCCCGAGTACTGGGCGACGCCGGACGGGCTGAAGAGCGTGTACCTGCATCCTTCGGCGAGGAACTCGACGGTGGGCGGAAACACGCCGCTGTTCAGCATGGCCAAGGCGCAGGCCAATACGACGCCGCTGTCGCTGAGCCACACGGGGCTGTTCCCGTCGGTTACGGTGTCGTTCAACCTGGCGCCGACGATGTCGCTGAGCGACGCGACGCTGGCCATCGACCAGATGCAGCAG
>PLOU01000059.1:0-7211 GCA_003142235.1 Granulicella sp. | reverse complement strand
GGCGCGATGCTGGCGCTGATGATCTTCCACCAGGACCTGAATGTGATCTCGATCATCGGCATCATACTGCTGATCGGGATTGTGAAGAAGAACGCGATCATGATGATCGACTTCGCGCTGCAGGCGGAGCGGGAGCGGGGGATGAACCCGGAGGAGGCGATCTTCGAGGCGTGCATGCTGCGGTTCCGGCCGATCATGATGACGACCATGGCGGCGCTGTTCGGCGCGCTTCCGCTGGCCTTCGGGACAGGGACGGGATCGGAGCTGCGGCGTCCGCTGGGGATCACGATCGTGGGCGGGCTGGTGATGAGCCAGATGCTGACGCTGTATACCACCCCGGTGGTGTACCTGACCTTTGACCGGATCCGGTTGTGGGTTGCGGCACGGCGACATCCGGGGCTGGAACCCGCGGGAGGGCCGATTGCGGCGACTTCGGATTAAACTGGATGTACTGAAAGTAAAACTATGAGCAGAATGATTCTTCGCGCAGCAATCTCGACGGCACTGGCGGCGCTGCTATTGAGCGGATGCCTGGTGGGGCCGAAGTACCAGAAGCCGCCAGCGATGACACAGGCGCCACCGGCGGCTTACAAGGAATCGCCGGGCGCGGCACAGCCGGGGGGCGGGACGACGGCGGGCGGGACTGCGGCCAGCGGGACGGCGGCGGGCACGGCGCAAACCAACGCGGCTGCGACCGGAACAACGGGGGCGCAGGCGGCGGATGCGGGCGAGTGGAAGGTGGCGCAGCCGCAGGACGCGATGCTGAAGGGCAAGTGGTGGGAGATCTACCAGGATGCGGAGCTGAACGCTCTGGAAGAGAAGCTGACGATCGACAACCAGACGATCAAGCAGTACTTTGCGAACTTCATGGAGGCGCGCACGCTGGTGGCGGAGGCGCGGGCGCAACTGTATCCCACGGTGGGCACGTCGCCGTCGTACACGCGGTCGCAGGCTTCGGCGAACGTGGGGAGTGGGGGCGCGGGCGCAAACAATGGGCAGACCAACCTGACCAACCTGCCGGTGGACGCGTCGTGGGAGCCGGACCTGTGGGGACGGGTGCGCAACCAGATCCGCGCGCAGCAGTACAACGCGCAGGTGAGCGCGGCGGACCTGGAAGGCGAACGGCTGACCGAACAGGCCAGCCTGGCGGAGTACTTCTTCGAGATACGCGGGCAGGACGCGCTGGCTGCGATCTACCAGCAGACGGTGGCGGACGACCAGAAGGCTGTGGAGTTGACGCGGTCGCAGTATGAGACCGGGGTGGGAACGGAGATTTCGGTGGTGGAGGCGCAGAATACTTTGCAGAATGCGCAGGCGGCGCTGACCAACCTGGGGGTGGCGCGGGCGCAGTACGAGCACGCGATCGCGGTGCTGACGGGGAGCGATCCTTCGGCGTTCTCGATTGCGGTGAAGGCGCTGAGCGCCGTGCCGCCGGCGGTGCCGATCGGCGTGCCGTCGCAGTTGCTGGAACGCAGGCCGGACATTGCGGCGTCTGAGCGCATGATGGCCGAGGCGAACGCGGAGATCGGAGTTGCGCAGGCGGCGTTCTATCCGACGCTGACGCTGAGCGCGGGCGGGGGGCTGGAGAGCTCGACGCTGAAACACCTGTTCGACTGGCCGAGCCGGTTCTGGTCGGTGGGGCCGGCGGTGTCGGAGACGATCTACGACGGCGGGCTGCGGCGGGCGGCGGTGCGCCAGTACACGGCGATCTACAACAGCGACGTGGCAGGCTACCGGCAGACCGTGCTGACCGCGTTCCAGCAGGTGGAGGACGCGCTGGCGGCGGAGCGGATCCTGTCGCGGCAGATCGGGCAGCAGGAGATGGCGGCGCAGTCGGCGCAGAAGGTGCTGGATTTGGAGACGGCGCGCTACGAGACGGGGGTGGACCCGTACATCGACGTGGTGACGGCGCAGAACACGCTGCTGGCCGACCGGCAGACGCTGGCGACGCTGCATACCCAGGAGATGACCGCGTCAGTGCAACTGATCGAGGCGCTGGGCGGAGGATGGGACAGCACGCAGTTGGCGACGCCGGAACAGGTGTCGAAGAAGCTGGGGGCGGGGGAGATCGAGATTCAGCGGTGAGGGGGGGTGGATAACTGACCTCAGTGGCTAAAGCCCCGTTGATCAATGGCTGCTTGCGGCACGGCTGAAGCCGTGCCCTTAAGCAAGACAAGACAAATACGGAGATTCTGGCTGCGCCAGAATGACGAGCAAGAACAGACAAAGACCAATACGGAGATTCTGGCTACGCCAGAATGACGACTTTCTATGACTTCGCCAGAATGACCACGGGAAGGATTGTTTCCGGGGCTGTGAATCCCACTCATGCGCATAGAACGCGCATGAATGGGGCACCCGGCATCCGTAAACCCACCCATTCCGCAAAGGACGCGGAATGGATGGGGCACCCGAATTGTTGTTTGGAACGGATGGGCTGCGCGGAGGGGTTAGTCTTCCGCGGGGGCCTTGGGGTGCTGGGGCATGGCGGCGGCGATGCCGTTGGCGAGGGCGACGCGAGTGGGAGTGAAGACGATCTGCGCGGACTTGAGGCCGTCGCGTTTGGCGGTGACGGTGATGGGGCCGGGAGCGGGATCGGTGGTGCGGATGAGTTTGGAGCGGACGGCGACGCGGTTGATGCCGCACTCGGTGTTGAGGTACGTGTTGTTGGTGGAATCGAGGATGCCGCTGTTGTATCCGCCGCGCCAGATGGCGGGGCCGGTGCAGGTGAAGTCGACGCGGGCGTAGTCGGTGGGGCAACGCTCTCCCTTGGCGTCGATGACTTCGAAGTCGATGAGGGCGATGTCTTCTCCGTCGGCCTGGAGGCCATGCGGGCCGAGGGTGGGGGTGAGGCGGATGGCGACCGCCGGGCCTGCCGTCGTTATCTCTTGCTGGGCGACGATTTTGTCACCATTCTTGCCGATGGCCTTGATGCTGCCGGGGGCGAAGGCGACCGCGGGGAAGGCGAAGATCCAGTTGTTGTCGGGCTTGGAGTTGACGCCGAGGGACTTTCCGTTGACGAAGAGCTCGACCGACTGGGTGTTGGCGATGACGTAGACGGTCTTGACGGTTGCGGAGCCATCGGGCTGGGTGGCGGGGTAGGTCCAGTGGCCGAGGATGTGCAGGTCGGGCTGGGGGTTCTGGATGACGCGGTGGGCGAAGTAGATCTCCTTGGGCAGGCGCATGGCGTCCACCTTGCCGCTGACGCGGGAGACCTCGGTGGAGTCCTGGCGGCCGTCGGCGTCCTCGTCGGTGAAGTAGATGGAGCAGTAGGCGGACCAGCGGGAGTGGGCGGGGTCTGGGTTGGAGATGCGGTTGATCCAGTAGGCGTAGTACTGCTTGATGCCGTCGAGGGTGAAGTCCTCGGAGTTGTAGAGGAAGCCGTCGCGCTTCCAGGTGTCGTTGGGGCCCTTTTTGGCCTTGTAGAAGGGCGGGGAGAAGGCGTCCCACATGCGGCGCGAGCCTTCGTTGCGGAAGTCCTCGGTCTCGATGATGGGGGCGCGGTCGCGGCGCTCGGCGGAGTAGGCGCGGAAGATGTCCTTGGGGCCGGGAAGGTTCTCCACGCCGGTGTCCTGGGCCATCATGACGCCGTAGAACTCGGCGATGGGGGTGGTGGCGGTGTTGGCGGCGTTGTTGGAGTCGCCGCGAGAGCCGATGACGCGTCCGCCGTCGGGGTCGTACTGCTTGCGCAGATCGACCATCTGCTTCATCTGCTCGGGGGTGACGACGGTGTTTCCCGCCTCCCAGAAGAAGATGCCGGGGTTGTTGCGGAAGTAGACGATGGTGTCGCGCATGGCCTCGACGCGCTGGTCCCACTGGCGGCCGAAGACATCGCGCTCCTTGTCGCCGGCGGGACAGACCTGGACGATGCCGTAGCGGGTGTAGGAGTCGGCGTCCACCTTCTGCGGGGCGACGTGCATCCAGCGCATGTAGTTGCCGTGGCAGTCGCGGATGAGCTTGGCGGTGTAGTCGTGCATCCAGACGGGATAGCCCGCGCCGACGCCGGCCCACTCGTCGGCGGAGCGCTCGGAGAAGCCCTTGAGGTAGACGAATTTCTCGTTGATGTAGAGGCCGCCGGTTCCCGCGCCGCCCTTGAACTCGGCCTTGCGGAAGCCGGTCTCGATGCGGTTGACATCGACGACCTTATTGCCGACTTTGAGGATGGTGTAGACATCGTAGAGGTAGGGGTCTTCGACGCTCCAGAAGCGGGCGCTGGCGAGCGGGCCGGAGGCTGAGATGACGGACTTCTCGCCGTCCACCATGTCTACGGGGTCGCCCTCGAACTGGGCGCGGACGCGGCCGTTGAAGTCGACGATGACGGCGGAGAGGCCGACCGTGGCGCGTTCGCCGGAGGCGTTGTGGACCTCGGCGTCGATGGTGACGTCGGCGGTCTTCTTGGCGATGTTGAAGTTGTTGGCGTGGATGTAGACGCCCTGGCTCTCCAGGCCGTAGTAGAGCGGGAGGGTCTGGTGGATGGGGCCGGTGACGTGCAGCCAGACCGCGCGGTTGATGCCTCCGTGGTTGGGGTTGAAGTCGTTGGCGTTCCACTCGAAGGGCGAGCCGGCGCAGGGGGTTCCGTCGGCGTTCTTGGGGTTGGCGGCGCAGAAGGCACGCTCGCGGTAGTTGCCGGAGTTGTCGACCTTGACGGCGAGGACGTTCTCCTGGCCGGCGGCGAGCAGGGCGTCGGTGATGTCGATGCCGTAGGCGGTGACTCCGTTCTCGTAGAGGCCGACCGGATGGCCGTTGAGGAAGATGTCACCGGCCTGGCGCATGCCCTCGAACTCGATGAAGACGCGATGGCCGGCGGCGAGGACGGGGAGCCGGAAGTGCTTGCGATACCAGGAGAGGCCCTTGTAGGTTCCAGTGTCGCCGCCGCTGTGGACGATGAGCTTGCGGAAGCTGTCGACGTCGTTGAAGCTGTGCGGGGTGGCGACGGAGTCCCATGCGGCGTCGTCGAAGGCGGGGGCCTCGGCGCCGGGGACGTCCTGGCGGATGAAGCGCCAGTCGAGGTTGAAGTTGAGCGTGGTGCGCGGGGAGCGGGGCGGCGCGTAGGCGGAGGCGGGCGCGGCAAAGAGAGGATAGGAGCGGCCCAGAACGACAGGAAGTCCCAGGGCGATGAAGCTGGAGGCGCTGACAAATTCGCGGCGTGTTACTTTTTTGGATGACATGGGATCGGGCTGCCTTTCAGTGGGTGGAGTGGGGACCGGGTGAGCGGGCGCGGGTGGGGCGCGGCGTAATCACGATAATGCATTGACGGATGAAGAGTCGAATTGGACGCGCGGGGGGGGGGGTGACGCGCATGCAAAGGAGGACAAATACAGAGATTCTGGCTGCGCCAGAATGACGACGGGAGGGGCTGCGCCAGAATGACGGCGGGAGGGGCTGCGCCAGGGTGACGGGCTTCCGTGAAGGGCGCGTGCTTCAGGCGGGGCCGCAGCCGTGGCTGTAGACCTGGGGATTGCGCCATTGGGCGTCGGTGGCGAAGAGGATGCAGGCGTCTCCGGACTGGGTGTTGACGCGCCAGGTGATGTCTCCCTGGCGGTAGAGCTGATACTTTCCCGTGCCGGCGAAGACCATTCCGTTGGGGGGAATGCGGGGGATGGAGTCGGCGGAGGGAGGGGTGAGCGCGGCGGCGGCGGCGGGAGGGGCGGACGAGTTGAGGGCGGCGGGCGCGGCAGGCTGGGACGTCTGGCCCGCGGGGGCCTGTGGTTTGGAGTTGCCGGCGGCCTGGTTGCGCATGGCGACCGCGCCCCTGTTGCTGGCGCGCGTTCTGGCCCTGTGGGTGAGCCAGACGAGGCCAAAGATGGCCACAAACACGATCATGAGAATCCAGAAGATCTGCTTCATGCCCTCTCCTTGAGCCGGGGGGGCAGAGCGGCCCGGCGCATGGCTTCTGGTCTTCTATTCTGAGGCTGGGGCGGATGGCCCGTCGAGGCAAAAACGGCGGGTGGCGCGAATTGCGTACCTCGGGTGGTTCCCCGCGAGGCGGTGAATCCCACCCATTCCGCAGAGGACGCGGAATGGATGGGGCACCCGTAAACCCACTCATGCGATAAAGCCGCATGAATGGGGCACCCGATTTGTTGGGCGTATCATCAAGGAGTGCCGAAATACTCCATTGTTGTCCCGTTCCACAACGAAGAAGAGAACGTGACCACGCTCTACGACCGGGTGAAGCTGGTGATGGAGCATGTGGGCGAGAGCTTCGAGATGGTGTTTGTGGACGATGGATCGAACGACCGGACCTGCCGGCTGCTGGAGGAGATTGCGGCAGTGGACAGCCGGGTTCTGGTGATCAAGCTGCGGCGGAACTTTGGGCAGACGTCGGCGCTGGCGGCGGGGTTCGACCACGCGCAGGGGGAGATGCTGGTGTCGATGGACGGCGACCTGCAACACGCGCCGGAGGAGATTCCGGGGTTTCTGGCGAAGCTGGAGGAGGGGTACGACGTGGTGAGCGGATGGCGGACGCAGCGCGTGGACAATTTGCTGCTGCGGCGGATTCCGTCGCACTGCGCCAACTGGATCATGGCGCGCATCAGCGGGGTGGGGATCCACGACTTTGGGACGACGTTCAAGGCGTACCGGCGGGAGGTGATCCAGAACATTCCGCTGTACGGGGAGATGCACCGGTTCATTCCGGCGCTGGCGAGCTGGTACGGGGCGAGCATCTGCGAGGTGCCGATCACGAACCCGCGGCGGCAGCACGGGCAGAGCCACTACGGGCTGTCGCGGACGGTGCGGGTGTGCTTCGACCTGCTGACGATCCGGTTCCTGCTGCGCTATATGACGCGGCCGCTGCACTTCTTCGGGTCGATCGGGGCAGTGGCCATGATGGCGGGCGGCGGACTGGCGGCATGGCTGCTGGCCCTGAAGCTGATGACCGGCGAGAGCCTGATGCTGGCGCATGGGCCGATCTTCGTGATTGCGGGAGTGCTGATCCTGGCGGGGGTCCAGATGCTGGGGATCGGGCTGCTGGGGGAGCTCGAGGTGCGGCACTTCCACACGACGAGCCAGCGCGCTCCGTATGCCGTGGAGCGGATTGTGCGGCTGAGTTCGAGCGCAGCGAGACAGATGCGGTAGGGGGGCGGGGCGGTGGGCGTTATCCATCGACTAACAATCAGTGTCCTGAGTCTGAAGTTCATTGAAGTATAGGACGGGCTTTCAGCCCTCAGCTTTGTGGCGAAATGTACCCTGGGGCTGCGCCCCAGGCT
>PLOU01000003.1 GCA_003142235.1 Granulicella sp. | reverse complement strand
GATGAGGTCGGTGGTGGGGGCGAGCGCGTAGGCGCGGTAGTCGGTGGGGGAGAGCGCGCCGACCCAGGAGTCGAAGACCTGGATGACGTCGGCGCCGGCTTCGACCTGCTGGGCGGCGTAGTCGGCGAGGACGGCGACGAGCTTCTCCATGAGGATGGGCCAGGCGGCGGATTCTGGGTTGTCGTGGTTGCCCAACCGCAGGTCCTTCGACTCCGCTGCGCTCCGCTCAGGATGACAATCTTCTTGGGTCGAAGCGGAGGGTTGGGAGGCGTACATGAGGCGCTTGGTTTCGATGTAACTGCGCGAACTGCCGCCCTCGATCATGTAGCTGGCGAGGGTGAAGGGCGCTCCACAGAAGCCGATGATGCCGAGCTGGTCGCCGTCGGAACGGGGCGGACTGAAGTGGGCGGCGACGATTTCGATGGCGCGGGCGACGTANNAGGAGGTCGGCGAAGATGATGGCGGCGTCGACGCCGAGGCGCTGGGCGGCGGTGATGGTGACCTCGGCGGCGAGCGCGGGGGTGCGGCAGATGTCGAGTAGCGTGTGGTGGCGGCGGACGGCGCGGTACTCCGGCATGTAGCGGCCGGCCTGGCGAAGGAACCAGACGGGGGTGCGGTCGGTGGGGAGGCGGAGGCAGGCGCGAAGGAAACGGCTGCCACCGGAGGCGGCAGCCGTTCCAGGTTGGAGAACCGCGGGGGGGGCCGCGGTCTGAGCCGCCGGATCCACTGCCCGATGGGTTGCAACGGGATCAGCGTGTGGGGCCGCCGCTCGATTTTGCCCATCGAGTTGAGCGATCCCGGCCAGCGGCGCAGCTTCGACGCAATCGGACCCAGGGGCGGCGGATGCACGATCCAGAGGTTTGTTCTGAAGTTGACTCAAAGGGTATGGTCTCCCAACTCTTCGAGCGTAGCATCCTCCGGGGGGCCCGGCGTTAATCTCCTGTGCGCGGAGTGGGCAGTGAGCCACAACTCCGCGAATGTTGGCGGCGGCTTGTTGCGCCGGCCACCTGGTGCATGGAATTACTTTGCTCCCGCAGGAGCGCACTCCGTTATTCCCTATCGGTGGCATGGGGATACAACTTTAGGAGGCAAGGTTCGAGGTACGCGGTTCGAGGTACGCGGTTCGAGGTTCAGGGTTCAGGGTTCGAGGCGGAGGGAGAACTCTTCGATGACGGGGTTGGTGAGGACCTCGCGGGCGATGCGCTCGACCTCGAGCTGGGCCGCGGCGGGGTTGGATGCGAGCGAGTCCTCGAGGGTGAGGAGGAAGTACTTACCCTGGCGGACATCGGCGACCCCGTTCAGGCCCATGCGGCGGAGCGCTCCGGCGACGGTCTGGCCCTGGGCATCGAGGACGGTGCGCTTCAACGTGACATAGACATGGGCTTTCATGGGTCTGATTATAACTTGCGGCGGGGCGGATGGAGTGGCGAGAGGCGAGAGTCTGCGCGGGCGGGGATGGATTCGGCCGCACAGCGAGGAGACGCGTGGGGAGTTCGAGAGAGGCACTCAAGCGGAAGGGCTGCCTCTCGAAATCGAAAGGGCCGCCTCTGGGGGCGGCCCTTTGCTTTGGTTGAAGATTCCGGTGCCTACGGAAGAGTTGCTCTAATTGATGGTGATGTAGGCGTTGGCGGTAGTGGTTGGGAGGGAGTGGGCGGCCAAGACGACACAGACGAAGCCGGGTGGAACGAAGGGCGGGGCGGTGAAGAGGCCAGTGCTGGTGATGGTCCCGAATGCGGCGGAACCGCCAACCACGGCGGTGGAAGGACAGGACGATGCCGTACCTGCGTCACCAACCTCCCAGACGGCTGCGTTGTCCATGCCATGATTGGGCAATCCGTTGGCGCAGAGGGCGCCAGCGGAGGGGGCGGCGCAGGGCGGGGTGGCGGTCACACCGCCGTAGAACTGATAGGAGGTTCCATGGGCAACGGTCAAGACGCTGTCTGTGAGTCCCGAGGGGACGGTGGGTGTCTGGGGCACCAGGTAGAGGGTGGGTGTAGCGCCGTTTTCGTTGAACCACTCAAACAACTGGTAGGCGGCGGCCACCGAGGAGGGGTTGGCGGGATTGTTGGGTACCGAGGCCTCCAGCAAGACGTCGCCCTGGGGAATGCCCGTTGTGGGCACATTGACGGTTTGGAGTGAGGTGACTCCTGCGCCCGACACAACCTGCTTCGTGTAGGAGATGACGTATTGCATGCTCTGCGCTTGCGCCAGTGCCGCGCCGGAATAGATTGGGACGCTGACATTAATAGTAGTGGTAGCCACCGATGCACCGCTATTTGTGTATGTGGCGGTGTTGCCGCCCTGCACAATGAGATAGCCAGTGGCGCCAGCGGGGGACTTCTCGCCGACCGGCTGACTGGAGCCGTTAGCAGGCGGATTGGGATCGGAAAGGTTACTCGTCGGCCAGAGGGACCAGGTGACGTTTGACGGAGCATTGGTGACGTTGGCGGTGAAGACAATGGTACCGCCCTGTCCAGAGTTGGGAAACTCAATCACACCCGGATTCGCCGGATCAAACACAATGTTGACGCCAGCAATTGCGCCGCCCACGCAGTCAGCGCACGTTTGCGACAACGTGATGCCTACGTTGGAATAACTGAAACTGGCGGGGGCCGCGCAACCGGTCAGGGAATAGGTGGTGGCGGCGATGACGGCGATGGCAAGAATCTTCAAGCAAAGTTTCATTGGGGGAATCCTTTGTAATGCGGAACCAGAAGAAGCATATCTAAAATTTCGCGTTCACGAAAGTGTTTTTTTTCGCCTGGCAGGATCCACGCCGTACCCGGCTGCCAGCGACCGATTTGCATTGAGAGGGGAACTGTACCACCATGACAGCACAACGCGCCAGAGTTATCTTGGCGAGGGGACCGAGGGCGGGGATTGGCGGAAAAAGGCGAGGCGGGCCATCCAGTAGGCGAGCGGGCCGGCGACGGCCACCAGAGCGGCAAAGACGAGGGCGGGGAGCGGGCCGACGCGCTGGGAGTGGGCCGCAACGAGGGCAAAGGCGAGCAGCAGGGCGGGGCCGACGCCTGCCAGTATTGCCGTGGTTAACCCACCGGGGATGCGGAAGGGGCGGGCAAGGGCGGGTTCCCGCAGGCGGAGGACGACCAGGGCGACGAACTCCAGCAACAGGGAGGCGCCGTAGAGGACCAGGTCGATGGAGATGAGGCGCTCGAAGGAGAGGCCAAGCGCCAATGCCCAGGCAACGGCGCAGACCAGGACCGATGCCCAGGGGACCGGGGCGCGAGTAGGGCGCGCGCGAGTGGTGCGGGTGAGGAAACGCGGGAGCAGGCCGTCCTGGGCCAGCGCGTAGGGCACGCGCGCGTAGCTGAGCATGAGGGCGTTGAACATTCCGGCGCCGTTGAGCATTCCGCCGAGTACGACGGCAAGGGCGAGGAGGGTCCCGAAGAGACCGGGGCCGGCGATGGAGCGCGCGGCGTCGGTCCACGCGCCGGTGGTGAACTGGCCGGCAGGGATGCCGCTGATGCCGATGGCGGCCAGCGGGACGATGTAGGTGAGGGCGACCAGCGCGGTGGAGAGCAGCATGGCCCGCGGGTAGTTGCGCTGCGGGGATTCCACCTCCTGGGCGACGGTGGAGGCGTTGTCCCAGCCCATGTAGTTCCACAGAGCGATGGAGACGGCGCCGGCCAGTGAGGGCGCGGCGACCGGAGCGCGGAGCAGAGTGAGCGAGTGGCGGAGATGGTCATGCAGCGTGAGCAGACCGGCGGCGTGGGCGAAGAGGCCCCTCCACAGGCCGACGGCGACGAGGACGGCGAAGGGCGCGAGCAGAAGGGCGAAGAAGCCGATGGATCCCTCGCCGACGGACTTTGCTCCGCGCAGGTTCCATGCGGCGCAGACGAGGACGACAGCCAGCTCCCAGAGCGTGGCGCGTGGGCCAGCGGTGAGCGCGGGCGCGACGCGGGAGAGGTAGAGGACGAAGATTACGGGGTAGATGGCCATGTCGAAGACGCTGGCTGCGAGCGAGAGCCAGGCCTCCTGAAATCCCCAGAAGGGGCCGAGGGCGCGGCGCACCCAGCAGTAGTAGCCTCCCTCCTGGGGCAGAGCGGAGGCGAGCTCGCCGACCATGAGCGCGGTGGGCAGGCTCCAGACCAGCGGGATGAGGAGCAGCAGGAGGAGGGCGCGTCCGTAGCCGGCGTCGCCCAGGATGTCTTCCAGGCCGTAGGGGCCGCCGGCGACCATGAAGTAGGTGGCTGCGATGAGCGGGAGCAGACGCATCTTGCTGTGGGGTTTGCTCAGGCGACGGCCTCCGGGGAAGATTTGCTGTTGAGGAGAATTTACCTGAAGCAGGAGGCGAGGCGCAGGCAGGCTGACGACATATTCAGGGCAGGGGCGGTACGAAGCTCGCCGGGGTCGCTTCGGCTGCGCGCAGAATGACAAGCGGAACAGAACAACTGAGGGGGAGGTGGCTTCAGAACAGGTTCTCAAGAAAAATTGCCTGGAACACTCGCCGCAAGGCACATTGAATGGGAACTGCTTTATAATCGGGAGGTCCCGGCGCTCGCTCGAAGTGGAGTTGCGGGGAGGGCTGGAGAGATGGCCGAGTGGCTGAAGGCGGCGGTTTGCTAAACCGTTGTAGGGTCAAAAGCTCTACCGGGGGTTCGAATCCCCCTCTCTCCGCCACGCAGTCTTAGAAGCTGTCCAGAAACTCTTGATGGAGGAGCGATCCCTGACCTCAGCGGCTAAAGCCGCAATGCAAAGGAAGCACTTACGGCACGGATGAAGCCGTGCCTTTAAGCAAAACAGAGTTTTTCCGCAGCCTGTGAAGCCGTGCCCTTAAGCAAAACATGAGCGATCCTGCCGGTTGAATCGA
>PLOU01000038.1 GCA_003142235.1 Granulicella sp. | reverse complement strand
ATCATCGACGCCCGCCGCTCGCAACAACCGATCCACCCAAGACCTTCGTTAACGCCATCCACCCGCCGCCCCGCGATTGACTACCCGGCAAGAACCCTTCCAGGGGGAAACGGAGGCGACCTCGTCCCGCTTAAAAACCACCGGAGGGAACGGAGGTTGTGTCGGCAGTCACCGATGCCGGTGCCACTCGCCGTCGCTGCCCGATCGCACTCGGGCGCATCTGCTTGAAATACAAGCAGAATCCCCGCAAGTCCGGGAATTGTCCACAGAAAAGGTTACCTTCGTAACCTTGCGGGTTTTATATGCTGTTATGTAATTGATTTTACTAGACTTAGAGTAGCTTACATCTTATGATCGTTTTGCTGGATTTGTCCAGCAAAAAATTTTCGCTCCGCCTACTTTGAGTAACCAAAAGGGGAATCTTACCATGAAAATCATCGTCCGCTCTCTCGTCATCGCCCTCGCCCTCACCGGCGCAATCGCCACCTCATTCGCCAAGGCTGCCCCGGCCAAGGCCACGGTCAGCNNTGTGAGGTGACTGACGTAACTGCACCCTGAAAATACTTGTCAACGAACCCTCTGGATGAGGTATCCTAACTTGTCCAGGGGGATAGCGCGTGACCTCAATGCCGTTTCTCACATTGCTCGGTTNNGTCTCATTCATTTTCACGACCATACCCTCAACGTTCACCTCGCATACGTTCTTTATTTTTACGTCTATTGGATCAGCTTCGCGGTCGAGTCGGTCCTTGCCCTCTTCGTCGTCTACAGCGTCTTCCGGCTTGCCATGGCCCCGCTCAAGGGCCTGCAGCAGCTCGGCATGCTGGTCTTCCGCTGGGCCGCATCCATCTCCGTCGTCGTGGCGCTCGGTTCGGCCTTCGTCCCGGAGATGACGAGCACCAAGTACCTCATCGCCGCCATCTCCCAACTGCAGCGCACGCAGAGCATCCTCACCCTCTGCCTGTTGGTCTTCGTCTGCTTCGCCATCCTTCCCATGGGCCTCAACTACGGCAGCCGCATCTTCGGCGTCAGCCTCGGCCTCGGCGTGCTGGCCACCAACGACTTGGTGCAGTCTGCATGGCTCGTGTTTCACCCCACCGTGCGCACGGCATCCAGTCTTGTCGACGGCGCTGTCATCTGCGTGGTTCTCGCCACCTGGACTGCCTACTTCGCTCTGCCTGAGCCAAAGCGCCGCCTCATCGTCCTGCCCACCACGTCGCCCTTCCTGCGCTGGAACCAGATCTCGCAGGTCCTGGGCGACAACCCAGGCTTCGTCGCAGTCGGCGGAATGCCGCCCGAACTACTCGCTCCCGCCGAGCTGGAGGTCATGCAGCGCGCCTCGCTCAAGATGGCACCGCCCTTTCCCAGGTCGATGAGCGCTTAAACACGCCTGTTGCCCGCAGCAAATAAAGCGCCCATACCGGTCTCCGGCATGGGCGTTTCTCTTCTCCACTCATCTTCGCTAATGCTACCGGCGAACAGGCCGGCGATGACGGCGGTGCCGTGGCGCGGGTCGGCGATGATGTCCCCCCACCTTCACCACAATCTGCGCATCCGCTTGCGGCGGCGTATAAACGCCGGCAAACACAAACAACATTACCAATCCAAGCAACCAACGTCTCATATGAAGCTTCATCTGCATCCCCAATCCTGCTTCGCCCAATTCAGGCCAGCACTCCATGAGATGCAGAATCGTCCCCACGCGGCCACACCGTCTCGGAATAAGAATCCTCGGCAGGCCAAAGGTTCTTACTTGCCACTTACCACTCACAACTTACAACTGCCCTACCGCACCACGCCAACCTGCTCCATCGGCCAGTAGACGAAGACCGCCTTGCCGTAGATCAGGCCACGGTCCACCGGCCCAAAGTCGCGGCTGTCGCTGGAGATCGACCTGTGGTCGCCCATCACGAAGTACTCGCCGGGCGGCAGCACCATCTCCGGCTGCGAACGGTCGTCGGCGAATCGGCTCTGCAGATACGGCTCCATCAGAAGCTTGCCGTTCACAACCACCTGTCCCTGGTCGATCCGGATCCTATCTCCCGGCAGCGCGATCACCCGCTTGATGTAGCTCTTCGCGTGGTCGCGCGGATACTGGAAGACCACCACGTCCCCCGCATGGATCTCGCCCACGCGATACGCAATCTTGTTGATGAACAGCCGGTCCTGGTCTTCCAGCACCGGCAACATGCTGGTCCCCTCCACCCGCACCGGCTGGTATAGAAAGACAATGATGAACGCCGACACCGCAACCGACACCACAAGGTCGCGCAGCCACGAGTGCCAGCCTGTAGCCGCGCGCGAACCGTCCGCGTTCCTTTCCCCGGCCTGCGCCTCCACTGGCCTCTCGGCCCCCATCCGTTCTTCCTCGATCACGCTCTCTCCTCGCACCCTTGTCTCTCTCATTCGTTAGACGCAGCAGCCCCGCCCTTGGGACTCACCGTTCCAACACTCTTCGTCCCCAGTACGATTCCAGAAACTCTCATCTTCTGCATGGTACATTCCGCGCCGCGGGACGCACTACCCCTCGCCTCGCGCATAGTGGAACAGCTTGGTTTGTTTTGAAGGGGCGCGGCTTTAGCCGCGCCGATATAGTCAATCGTTCATGGGGACTTTAGTCTCCGAGGGAATGCCCGATTGGCAAACTGCCCAGCCCCTCTGGGACGCATCTCCCCACACTCTCCCACGTTCTTCACACCCCGAAAAAATCGTCCCCATTCCGCTTCGCACTGGGACATTTGGACGCTCTCAAACGTATAATAGGTAATGGAAGCTCCGGCGCAATTCGGTTCGCGTCTGGTACCCGGCCATCAGTCAGATCAATTCTCACCACGGCGGCAGTAATCTATGGCAACACTTACCATGATGGAACAGACGGACACGCCCAAACCTCACATGCAGGTCGTGGAGGGCCCCCACGACCCCACCACCGAAACCTCCAACATCGCGTCCGAGGGCCTGGATACCAAGTCGGCGCTGGAGATTGCCCGCATCATCAACCACGAAGACGCCAAGGTCGCCTCCGCGGTCCGCAAGGCCCTCCCCGAGATCGCCATTGTCATCGACATCGTCGCCCGTGCGCTGCGCGATGGTGGCCGGCTCATCTACGTCGGCGCTGGCTCCAGCGGACGCATCGCCGCGCTCGACGCATCCGAGTGTCCCTCCACCTACTCCACACTCCCCGCGCAGGTGCAATACATCATGGCCGGCGGCCCCAAGGCCCTCGCCTCCGCATCCGACGTCAACGAGGACTCGCCCGAGCTGGGCCAGCGCGACATCGCGCGCCGCCGCCCCACCCGCAAGGACATCGTCCTCGGCGTCTCCGCCTCTGGCAGCACTCCCTACGTCCTCGGCGCGGTGGAGTACGC
>PLOU01000021.1 GCA_003142235.1 Granulicella sp. | reverse complement strand
AACCCCAAAAACAAGATAACGGGCTCCGCCTTCAAGTGGGGCCAAATGAGACCATCGAAAGGAGCCAATTCAGAGTAGCGAACTCAACACAAGAGCTCGCCGGGCTTCTTGCCAGCCGCCAACCTATGGTAGGCCTCGACTGCAATGGGTGTGAGCGGCACATAATGGACCTTTGGCTTGTTGCGATCCTTTTTCTGATGAACAGTGAGCATGCCCGATCCTGGGCTGTAGTCACCGACGACCGAACGCTTCTGCTCGCTGGCCCGCATACCGGTGTGGAGAGAGAGCAAGAAGGAATCCATGTGAGTGGATTTCTGCAGGATCGCTGAAAGCGCCTTCTCCTCGTCCATCTTGAGGTAGCGGCAACGGCTATTATCTTCGTGCTTGTTGCGCACTCCGCGGAGCGGATTGCGCTCGGTCTTCTCATTGAGGTTCCCAACTCGAAAAACCAAGGAGAGAGCTGCCTTCCATCGGTTGTAGGTCGCAGGAAGCCAGTCCCTTTCCTGTTCCTGCTCGTCCAACCACGCCACCAGCTCCTTTCGGCTGATGGTCTCCACTTCCTTGCGGCCAAACTCGGGGAGCAGAATCTTGAACTTCAAATCCAATTGATGGGCAGTGCGCGCTTCATTCTCACTCCGGGCATAGACTAGGGCGTCGGCGACCAGCTCTTTAAAGAGGAGCTTCTCCTTCTTGACTGCGATCGGCGGCAGTTTGCCCATAAGTTTCTCTGCCCGGCGAATGGCCAAAAGCTTGTTCGCGTTGGCCAAGGTTCCGGCCTTCTCACGCCGACGTTTGCTGTTAGCGTCATAGTGCTGGATCCAGCAGATTCCAGAACCCTTGGGGTGCTCAAAGACGCCCCGAGGAAGATTCTTGATTACACTTTTGCGTGGCATGTGATTCCTTACGGAGGATGAATGCTGACGCCAGGGCCACGGTCAGGCGGCGGTAAAGTCTGGTGTTGAGGAGATAGCTTCTGTGTGATTTGCACGGGCGAACAGCCGCAGGCTCTCGCGCGGAATAAGGACTTTGGCCCCGATCCGGCGGGTCTCGAGCTTGCGAGCACCGATGAAATAGTCAATGCTGCGAACCGAAATCCCAAGACTCAGGGCGGCTTCTCTGCGGTTAAAGAGGAACTTCTCGACTTCCATCTGGAACTCCATTGATGCAGGCATAGAGATTGGCACTGCAAGTCTGGAGACAACTATGCGTGAATGAGGGGCGTATGCATATCGAGGAAAGCCCTTAGGTCCTCCGATTAGTTGCAACGAAGCTCTCGCACGCGACGATTGCGAGCGCAGTGTGTCCCCCGTCCGCCAACAGCAAGTATCACAACTTAGCCTATAGGCTAACATAGCCCACAGGCTAACATCACACTTAAGCTGTGGCAATCGAAGTTTCAGTGCGGTTAGGACGAAGGATTAGGAAGCTGCGAATGGACCGCGGCTGGAATCAGCCCTACCTGGCGGAACTGTCCGGGCTGGGCCGAATCTACATTAGCCAACTGGAAAACGGACGCAAGCGGGCATCCATTCAGACAATCGACGTGCTCGCCCAGAGTTTCAAACTGACCATCTCAGACTTCCTGAAGGGTGTCTAGGATCCTCGGCGCCCTCAATGCTAGGGGTTATGTCCTCGGCTTCGGTCGCGTCAAGAGCGGACTCCAAGTCGAAAAAGGTCTGCTCCGAGGCGATGGCCGCATCGTCATCCGCCGAAGTTCGAGGTCGAGGTACACGGGGATGCCCGCTTTAGAATCATGGCCGTGTGAGCCGACCATGACAAGATACCGACTGGTAGTGTCTCAGTTTGAATTATCTACAGATATGAGCAAAACGGGACAGCCTCTCTTCAGGGTCGGCGGTAATCTTTCATCATACTAAGCAAAACTGGGACTGTGAAGAGGTTCATCATGCACTCTCAAAAGGTTGTACACAGGCATAATGAGGACGGAACCCACGACTCAATTTGTATGGAGTGCTTCGCAACCATTGCAACAGTTGGAAGTGAAACAGAACTCTATCGCCACGAGTCGCTCCATGTTTGCGATCCAGTGAACCGTTACCGGATGAATCAAGGCTGCGCTCCACGCCGTTCCTACGGAGCCAGAGCCGCGATTTCCTCATAGTTCCAAACGTGGTCGGACAGTCCAGCGGCCATCGCTGGTGTAATCCTGAGCGTCTTGTGAATACGGGCAAAGTTGTAATGGATAAAATGCAGCGCAACCGCCGCTGCGTGATTCTCAACTTTCTTAGAGAAAGCGTTGGTTAGCCGCCGAAACCAAACACAAAGACCAGAATAATTAAGAGAATTAGCACACTGCACTCCGAATGGCGAAGGATCGCCGATACACGTGAGATGCAATACAGCTGATTCTGGCATTCTGATTTGGCCCAGTATGGCGGTTTAAGTTGGCCCACCCTTGGGCAGTGCGGACTCTACCCTGTTTCTCAGTGGATTTGAGGGATGGAGGGCGAGTTGGATTGGAGTGCCAAGGTGGAGCTATACGAGCAGATACGTCGGGAGTATGAGTTTGGCGTTGGGTCGGTGATCGGTGTGGCGCGGAAGCTGGGCGTGCATCGGCGCATGGTGCGGGAGGCGGTGCGCAACGCAGTTCCGGCACAACGCAAGAAGACGGAACGTCCGGCGTTGAAGATGGCACCGGCGGTGTCGTTGGTCGAGGCGATTCTGGAGTCGGACCGCAAG
Organism: Granulicella sp.; assembly: GCA_003142235.1. Taxonomy (GTDB): domain Bacteria; phylum Acidobacteriota; class Terriglobia; order Terriglobales; family Acidobacteriaceae; genus Edaphobacter. The sequence continues at coordinate 1,669 of PLOU01000021.1, read as the reverse complement.
GCTCCCCGGAAGCAGCGCCATACGGCGCGGCGGATTTACGATCGCATTCGCTCCGAGATCCCTGGATGTACGCCTGCGGAGCGCACGGTGCGGCAGTATGTGGAGCGGCGCAAGCAGGCTCTTGGGCTGGCCGAACACGAGGTGTTCGTTCCACAGAGCTACGACTGGGGAGTCGAGGCGCAGGTCGATTGGTACGAAGCGTATGCCGATCTGGACGGGGAGAGGGTCAAGCTACAGGTCTTTTCGATGCGTTCGATGGCTAGCGGCGCGGCCTTCCACCGAGCGTATCCATGTGCAACGCAGCAGGCGTTTCTTGAAGCGCATGAGCTTGCTTTCGAGTATTTCGAAGGCGTCTTCCGGCGGCTTCGCTATGATAACCTGTCGAGCGCGGTGAAGAAGATCCTGCGCGGCCAGCAACGCGAGTTGACGGCCCGGTTCGTGGCGTTCCGCTCGCACTGGCAGTATCAGGCCGAGTTCTGCACCCCGGGCGAAGGCCATGAGAAGGGCGGCGTGGAGGGCGAGGGAGGTTACTTCCGCCGCAACCACTGGGTTCCTGTGCCGGTGGCGGTCGACCTTGCGGCGTTGAACCGGAAGCTGCTGGAGGACTGCCGAGCCGATGAGAGCCGGATCGTGTCGGGCCAGACCGAGTGTGTCGGAACCCGGCTGCTGACGGAGAAGGAGCACCTGCTGCCACTGGCCACGGACGTCTTCGATCTGGCCGAAGTCAGCTTCCCGCGCGTCGACCAGACGGGATGCGCGAAGGTACGAACGAACTCCTACTCCGTGCCGCTGAAGCCGGGCTCGATCGTTGAAGCACGCGTCTATTCCAGCACGGTCGAGTTCCGTCACCACGGCAGCCGGATCGCCAGCCACGAACGCTGTTACAGCCGACTGCAGAAGATATTCGACCTGGAACACTACCTCGACGTGCTGGACCGGAAGCCTGGAGCGCTGCGCGGATCGACGCCGCTGGCGCAGTGGCGGGCCCAGGGCCGGTGGCCTGAGAGTTATGACCGGATCTGGCAGCAGATGATCGAGCGGCAGGGTCGACAGCCCGGCACCCGCGCCATGGTGACACTCATCCGGATGGGCCGCGAGTTCGGCTACGAGAAGCTGACGGCAGCCGTCGAACAGACCCTCGATCTGGGCTGCGGAGACGTTGCCGCGATCCGCCATCTGCTCATCTCCGATCAGTTACGACACGCCGTCGGCGAGCCGATCGAGATCGGGCCCCTGTCCGCCTATGAACGCCCTCTGCCGACCATGATCGAGTATGACCGGCTGTTTTCCGTGCAGGCGGTGCAGGCATGAGCCTCCAGACCGCAAGCATCGCTCAGAACTGTAAGGCGCTGCGGCTGCCATCCGTCGGTGCACAGTTCGCATCGCTCGCCGAAGAGGCTGGCCAACGCAACCACTCCCACCTGCACTATCTCGAAGCTCTGCTCCAGGCGGAGATGGAAGACCGGGAACGACGCAGCATCGAGTTGAGGATGAAGGAAGCGCATCTGCCCAGGATCAAGACGCTCGAAGAGTTCGACTTCGCTCAGTCGCCGCACATCCCCGCCGCTCGCATCCGTACCCTGGCTGAAGGCGGCTATCTCGAACGTGCCGAGCCGGTCCTGCTAGTCGGAGATCCCGGCACCGGAAAGAGTCATCTTGCCACCGGCCT
>PLOU01000212.1:8906-9156 GCA_003142235.1 Granulicella sp. | reverse complement strand
AGTCCCGCCCTTTCAAAACGTGGGCTTATGCAGAGATTTCCTAGAAGCGGAGGAAGAAGCCGATGGTGGGCTCGCTGGTGCGGGTGCGGCGGGTGATGGTGAGGTAGTTCTCTCCGAAGTCGGGCGCGAGATAGATGAGCTGACGGAAGCCCAGGCGGACACCGAAGTGGTTCGCGCTGCCGGTGAAGTTGTCTTCGACGCCGAAGTTGTAGTAGTAGACGGCGCGGTACTGAAAGGGAAGGCCCTCGCC
>PLOU01000212.1:1372-8860 GCA_003142235.1 Granulicella sp. | reverse complement strand
GGGGTGAAGGTAAAGTTCTGGGTGTAGCGGGAGTTGCCGAAGTTGAACTCGAAGCCGACGTAGGGCTTGGCGACGTAGCGCAGGGTGATGAGTTCGCCGACCGTGCTGCTGGGGGAGATGAGGAGGTTGTTGTGGGCGGCGGTGTTGGCGTCGCGCTGCTCGATGCCGGAGACATCGGTGCTGATGATTCCGTTGGCGCTGACGGCGAGATCCACGCGCTCCATCTGCTTCTGGAAGGGCGTGAGCGGCGTGGCTTCCTGTCCGATGGCCTGCGATGCGGTGAGGCTGAGGAGGCAGAGCAGCAGGGCCGGGACGAGCAGGCTGGCTCCAGCGAGGACAGGTCGGCGAAGCGAAATCGGCATGAAGAACAGACTCCCTTGCGGCGAAAAAATGCGCTGCTGCAAGTCTACTCTGCCAGGACGGTTGTTGGAGCGGAGCGCGGCGATGCTATCGGGTGAAAGGGCCCGGCTGGTATCATCGGTGCGATCCAAATCAAGCTGAATTGGCGGGAGCGCAGGGATGCAGGTTTCGACATCGACAGGCAGCAGAACGGCAGAGAGCAGCAAGGGCGTAGCGGTGTTTCCGTTGGGGCAGATGGCCCTGTTCGTGATGGTGTTGGTGCTGTTCTTTCTGTGGGGGATGTCGAACAACCTGACGGACATTCTGGTGCAGCAGTTCCGCAAATCGTTCGAGTTGTCGACTTTCTCGGCACAGCTTGTCTCGACGGCGAATTTTACCGGGTACTTCTGCATGGCGATTCCGGCGGCGCTGGTGATGCGGCGCTGGGGCTACAAGGTGGGCATGGTGACGGGGCTGTGCTTGTTCGGGGCGGGGATGGTGCTGTTCTGGCCGGCGGCGGTGAGCGGAAAATATGTGCCATTTCTGATGGCTCTGTTCGCGGTGGGCTGCGGCGCGTCGATTCTGGAGACGGCGGCCAACCCGTTTATGGCGCAGTTTGGACCCCCGCCGACCAGCGAGCGGCGGCTGAACTTCGCGCAGTCGTTCAACCCGCCGGGGACGATCCTGGGAGTGTGGATTGGCAGGCAGTACATCCTGTCGGGGGTGGAGCTGACGCCAGTCCAGGTGGCCGCGAAGAAGGCTGCGGGCACCTATGTGGCGTATCTGCACGGAGAGATCATGCGGGTGGTGCCGACGTACATTGCGCTGGGGTCGGCGGTGCTGTTGTTTGCGCTGCTGCTGTCGCGCATGAAGTTTCCCAGGATGACGAGCGAGCACGAGGGTGAAAGCGGCGGGCAGGGGAGCTTCCGCGCGCTGCGGCACTATCCGCAACTGTGGTTCGCGGTGGCGGCGAATGTGTGCAACGTGGGCGGACAGATCTGCATGTGGAGCAACATCATCTTCTACATGAAGGCGTACACGCTTGTGAGCGAGAAGACAGCGGCGAACTACATCATCTATTCGCTGGTGGCGATGCTGGTGGGGCGGTTTGCTTCGACGCCCCTGATGAAGTTCGTCTCGCCGAGCAGGCTGCTGGGGATTTACGGGGCGGCGAACGTGGTTCTGATGGCGATTGCGGTGACGCACCCGGGAATGCTGGGCGCATGGGCGATTGTGGGAGGCAGCTTCTTCCTGTCCATCATGTTCCCGACGATCTTTGCGCTGGGGCTGAAGGGGCTGGGCGAGAACACCAAGCTGGGCGGGTCGATGCTGGTGATGGCGATTGTGGGCGGGGCGTTCTTCCCGCTGGTGCTGGGGGTGATCAAAGGGATTACGGGCAGCATGGCTATGGGCTACCTGGTGCCACTGGCGTGCTTCGCGGGCGTTGCGGTGTATGGGTTTGTGGCGCCTCTGATCCTGCCACCGCCGGGAATGACCGACCCGGAGGCCGGGTTGGTTGCGGCCGAGCGGGGGTACGGGATTTAGGAGAGCAAAGGCAAAGGCTTAGCACCGATCTGCACCGATGCGACCGATCAAAGCGGATATGAGAGAGAACGACCGCTGGTTTACGCGGATACGACGACAGGTCTAGTAGCATTGTGGTTTGGAAATAAGGAACCGAGACATGCAGGATGTAAGAAAGTTCATGGCATGGACATTTGCCATTACCTCATTGTTATGCCTCTGGTATACCCCCAAACTCATTCTGCATGTAATCCATCTGCAATCCTCACTTCACCTTCTTCGCAATCTGTCCATTGCTGCCTTGTTTCCAGTTCTGGCCGCCATCTACGGCGTGGCTTGGTGGACTGTCTGGAAAGAAAAACCATTGGCTAATGGTTGGGGAGTTGCCGCAAGTCTGACCTATATTCTGCTAAACCTCTGGTTAATCTTGTATGTCTCGGGACCGCTTCCGAGTTGCGTATGGGTCGTGTCTGCACTTGGCGTTACCGGAATTGTCGTCTTCTTGTGGCGCGATGGACAAAAGGATGTAGGTGAGAAACCATCGAGACCGGCAAATGTCGGGTCAGGTGGGTCGGGTAGACCTTGAGTTTGCTGGGAGAATGGTTCGAGCGGTTGCGAGTGGGCAGAATGCGTCGGGATCCTTCACTGCGTTCAGGATGACGGCCTGCATTAGAAATGAGACTGCGAGCACGGTATTACGCGTTAGTGCAGGTGAGGCGGAAGATGTGGGCGGGCTGGGTGGTGGTGTTGAGGGCGACGTAGTTGCTGCGGTCGTGCCACTGGTAGTGGATGCCGGTGAGCAGGTCCTCGACGTCGAAGGTCTCGTCGTGACGGATGCCGAGCTGCTTGAGGTCGAGGTCGATCCAGCCGGACTGCTCGTAGTGCGGGTCGAGGTTGACGACGACCAGGATGGTGTTGGCCGGCTCTGTTCCGGACGCGGCAGCAGGGCGAGCTGCGGGTGGCGGGACGGGAGTTAGCGTCTCGGCGAGGGTGAGTGGGGGCGGCGGCTTCAGCGTGGACTTGGAGTAGGCGATGAGGTGCGGGTTGTCGACCGGATGGAAGTGGAGCGAGAGGTCGCTCTGCAGCGCGGGGTTGGTGCGGCGAATCTGGTTGAGCAGCGTGATGAGCGGGGCGAGCGAGTTGGGATCGCGGCGGTTCCAGCGGCGAATCTCGTACTTCTCGCTGTGCAAGTACTCTTCGCTGCCGGGCTTGATGGGGACGTTCTCGCATAGCTCGAAGGCGGGGCCGTAGATGCCGTAGCTGGCGGCCAGCGTGGTGGCCAGGATGAGGCGCTGCTGGAAGGCGGCGCGGCTACCGGCTTGCAGCGAGGCGTGCAGGATGTCCGGCGTGTTGGGCCAGAGGTTGGGAGTGAAGAAGTCGGAGACGGGCGGCTTGGTGATCTCTTCAAAATAAGACTGTAGTTCAGACTTTTCGGTGCGCCATGTGAAGTAGGTGTAGGACTGGGTGAAGCCGCGCTTGGCCAGGCCGTACATGAGGTGCGGGCGGGTGAAGGCCTCGGCGAGGAAGATCGCGTCGGGGGCGTCGCGGTGCAGCTCGGCGAGGCACCACTGCCAGAAGGCGAGGGGCTTGGTGTGGGGATTGTCGACGCGGAAGACGCGCACGCCGCGGTCGATCCAGAACTGGAAGACGGAGCGCAGCTCGTCCCACAGGGCGCGCCAGTCGGGCGACTCGAAGTTGAGCGGGTAGATGTCCTGGTATTTTTTGGGCGGATTTTCGGCGTACTGGATGGTGCCGTCGGGGCGATGCAGGAACCAGTCGGGATGCTCGGTGACCCAGGGGTGGTCTGGCGAGCACTGGAAGGCGATGTCGAGGGCCAGCTCCATGCCATTGGCGCGGGTGGCGGCGAGGAGGCGGTCGAAGTCGGCTGGTGTGCCGAGGCTGGGATGGATGGACTTATGGCCGCCCTCGCAGGGATCGACGAGCAAATCTCCAATGCGCGAATCGCCAATTGCCCAAGGGCTACCCTCGGCGTCCGGGCCGGGAGTTGTGCTGTTGTTGGGGCCTTTGCGGAAGGCGCGGCCGATGGGATGGATGGGCGGCAGGTAAAGAATGTCGAAGCCCATGGCGGCGATCTCGGGCAGCAGGAGTTCGACATCGGCGAAGGTGCCGTGGCGGGCGGGCCGGTCTTCTTTTGCAGTGGGAGCGGCTGAACGCGGGAAGAGCTCGTACCAACTGGAGAAGCGGGCGCGCTCGCGATCGACCCAGAGGCGGAGTTCGCCGACAGTAGAGGCGAAGCTGGGGTCGGGATAGCGGACGGCGAGCGCTTCGTCCTCGGGTGTGAGCGGGTACTCGTAAAGGGTGGAGTTCTTGCCGGCCAGCGCGCGCAGCGATGCGGCGATGGACTTTAGTTGCTTCGCGTCGGCACCTTTGGCGCGGGATGCAATCTGGTCGAAGAGCGCCGCGCCGATGGTGAGAGCAAGGGGGATATCCTGCGGCGGCAGATTGCGTTTCGCGGGGTCGGAACTAGCGGGATCGGGCTGCGCGGCGAGGCGTTTTTTGAGGTCGGCGCACCAGGTGTCGAAGTGATCGACCCAGGCCTGGATGGTAAAGCTCCACGGGCCGATCCGGTCGACGGGGAAGGAGGCGGACCAGAGGTCGTTGACGAGCGCGGTCATGGGCGTGGACTGCCAGCCGGGGTCGCTCTGATGCTTCCAGAGCAGGCGGGCGGCGATGTGGTCGTGGCCGTCGCAGAAGATGGCGGCGGAGACGGCGACGCTATCGCCGAGGAATCGGCGCGCCGGGGCAACGCCGTAGTCGACCTGGGGCTGGACCTCTTCGATGACGACTCGTCTACGGCCTTCGTCAGGTTTCATTTTGTTCCGTTCCCCGGGGTGCATTGCATCTTCATCTATTGGAGAGAGGTCCTTTCGCCGATTAGGTCGCTAGCTGCATCTTACCGAAGTGCAGGCTGCATCAACCCAAAGAGTTCTCCATTTTCGCCTTATGATCGTTTGAGAGGGCCTTGGGGAAAGGCGGGAATGTTGCGCTTCTGCGAAACTTTTGCGTAGCAGGTTCGTATCCTTAGGTAGGCTCAGCTTTGCTTGCCGATGGAGCGCGGGTTCAGTGTGCGTGGTTCCAAGGTCTTGTCTGGGGGGGGGAAGCATCCCCGGAGGCAGGGTCCAGATCCAATAAAGGATGGGGATGGCAACTCGGAACAACTCGGTTTCACTCAGGATTGCGTTCTGCCTCGGAGTTTTTCTTTCCTTGGCGGGAGCGACAGGCTTTGCATCTGCGGCCCAGACCCAGGCACCCGCGGCGCCTGCCGCGGCAGCTCCGGCGGCGAGTGCCTCCGAGCTTGGCACGGTGAAGACGGTTGCCGGCAACAGCTTCACGATGGCGACCGATGCAGGGCAAGCGGTTTCGGTCAGCGTGGTCAGCGGAGCGAAGGTGTTGCAACTGCCCGTGGGCAGCACCGACCTGAAGACCGCGACAGCCAGCCAGTTGAGTGACATCGCCGTCGGCGATCGCGTTCTGGTGACCGGCAAGGCTGGGGATGCGGCGGCGAGCTTCAATGCGCTGCGCGTTGTCCTGATGAAGTCCGCCGCGATCGCGCAGATGCAGGCCGCGCAGCAGACCGACTGGAAGGCGCGCGGGACGGGTGGCATTGTGAGCTCGGTCGACGCGGCCAGCGGCGCCATCACGTTTACGGTGGGGGCCAAGAAGCTGGTTGTCCATACCACCAGCAAGACGGAGTTCAAGCGATTTAGCGGCGATTCGGTGAAGTATGAGGATGCCAAGCCAGGGACCCTGGCGCAGATTCAGAAGAATGACCAGTTGCAGGCGCGCGGGGCCAAGTCCGCCGACGGCGCTTCAATCGAGGCCGAGGAGGTGGTGAGCGGCACGTTCAAGAACCTGTCGGGCCTGATTACGAGCATCGAGCCGGGGTCGGGCATCGATCTGGCGACAGGCAAGATTACGTTTAAGGACCTGGCGACCCACAAGGTTTATACCGTCAATGTGACGGCGAAGTGCGACATTCGCAACCTGCCGCTGATGATGGCGACGCGCATTGCTGCGCAGACTAACGGCGGCGGGCAGGGCGGTGGACGCAGTGGCGGCGGACGAGGCGGTGGGGGGGGCGCAGGGATGTATGGTGCAGGAGGCTCGGCGGCGGGACAAGGGGATGCGGCTGGCGGCGCGCGGCGCTCCGCTGGAGCGGACCTCTCGCAGATGATGGAGCGATTGCCCACCGGTACGCTGGCCGACCTGAAGAACGGCGATGCGGTGATGATTGTGGCGAGCGAGCCATCGCCTGGGTCGAGTACGGTGGACGCAATCACGCTTCTTTCCGGGGTGGAACCGATTCTGACCGCGAACCCGAATGGCGGCATGGACCTGTCGATGAGCATGGGCGGCGGCGGGGGCGGCGGTGAATAATGCTTTTCAACGTTTGTACAAACGCAGTTATTTCTTAGGAGTGAGGATGTCTCTACGATCGCGTCTGCTGGCAATTCTTCTTTTTCTGGTTGTTCCGGTTGCATTGGCCCCGGTTGGGGCGATGGCGCAGCAGCCGGCCCCGGCCCCATCCGCTGGCGCTACGGCCGCCAACGCCACGGTGCATGGCATGGTGGTGGACCCGGATGACGCATTGATTCCGGGCGCGACGGTGACTCTGACGCCGGCCACGGGCAAGGTGCAGAGCACCACCTCGAAGAGCGACGGCACCTACAGCATCCGAGGCTTGGCCGCCGGCACGTATTCGGTGACCGTCTCTGCGACTGGCTTTGCCAACTTTACCAAGCAGGCGGTCCGGGTGGCGGCGGGCGCGAACGTCAACGTGGATGCCACCATGGCGCTGGCGGAGCAGGTGCAGCAGGTGAACGTCACCACGGACACGGTCTCGCTGAGCGTGGACCCGGAGAACAACGCCAGCTCGACGGTGATCACCGGAGCGGCGCTGGACGCGCTGTCGGACGATCCAGATGAGCTGCAGACCGAACTGGAGGCGCTGGCCGGCCCCTCTGCCGGGCCGAACGGCGGGCAGATTTACATTGACGGATTTACCGGCGGGACGTTGCCTCCGAAGTCGTCCATTCTGGCGATCCGCATCAACTCGAACCCGTTCTCGGCGCAGTACGACCAGCTTGGGTATGGGCGCATCGAAATTCTGACCAAGCCGGGGACGAGCGCTTTTCACGGCAATGCCAGCCTGCAGTTCTCCGACAAGATCTTCAATACGTCGACGCCGTTCCTGGGCCCGCTCAACAGCCAGCCGGACTATCACACGATCTTTGGCATGGGCAACGTGACGGGGCCGATCCGGCCCGGCATGTCGTTTACGCTCTCGGGCACTCGGCGCGACCTTGCGAACAACAACATCATCAACCCGGCGGCGATCTACAGCACGGGTCCCACTTCCACGACGATGTGCCAGCCCGGCCTGTCGACGCTCGGCACCTGTGGCAGCAACCCCTATCCGACCTCGGCGCGCGCCGCGCCCGCTCCGCAGACGCGGTGGGAGATCAACCCGCGCCTGGACACCATGATTGGCGCGAAGAACACGCTTACGGCGCGCTTTGAGTATGAGGCAGGCTCGAGCACGAACAACGGCGGCAACAACTCGCTGCCGACGCGCGGGAACACCTCGTCCAGCGCGGATGAGAC
>PLOU01000212.1:0-1344 GCA_003142235.1 Granulicella sp. | reverse complement strand
CAACACCCAGGACCACATCGAGCTGCAGAACTATACCTCGATCCAACTGGCAAAGAACTTCGTCCGGCTGGGCGGCCGCCTGCGCACCTCGTCGGAGACGAACAACTCGAACGGCGGATCGGCCGGGTCGGTTTCATACTCGTACCTGCTCGACCCCTGCTCGGACCCCAGCGTTACCAACAAGCCGAGCAATTGCGTGGTTACGACCACGCCGTGCCTGGCCGCGAACATCGCCGCCGGAATGGACATCTCCTCCTACCAGTGCGGCATCCCGTTCCAGTTCAGCCAGACCACCATCAACAACCTGACGATCAGTGCGCGGGAGACCGATGTGGGCCTGTACGCGGAGGACGACTGGAAGGTGACGCCGAACTTTACCTGGAGTTACGGGGTGCGATACGAGGCGCAAAACTACATCAGCAGCACGCACGACATCGCCCCGCGCACCTCCATGGCCTATGGGATTCCGCGCAAGAAGGGAAAGACGATCACGGTGCTTCGCGGCGGGTTTGGCATCTTCTACAACCGCTTCGGCCTGGGCAGTATCGAGAACATCACCCAGAACAACCCATTGAACCAGACCAACACGCTGTACTTGTATCCCGGCAGCAACTGCACTCCTACCAACATCGCCGGCTGCATCACGGGGACGGGAACATCGGCCGGCAAGACACAGGTCCCTGTTATCGGACCCGGCCTGCGCGCCCCGTACACGATTGAAGCTGCCGCGACGGTGGAACAGCAGGTGGGCAAGTACGCGAGCCTCTCGGTGACGTACCTGAACGCGCGGGGCGAGCACCAGTTCCTGACGCGTGTCTTCCCGAGCACGGCCGGCATCTGCCCCAGCCCCTCCAGCAGCGTTGGATACGTTCAGTGCAGCCAGTCGGAGGGCGTCTTCCGGCAGAACCAGATCAACACCAACATCAACATCCGCATGCCCAAGGGCGCGACTGTCTTTGGCTACTATTCGGCCAACTGGGCCTATTCCAACCTGAGCGGCATCACCAATCCATATAACTCTGCGACGGACTACGGGCGGGCCGGATTCTCGGTGCGCAGCCGGATGACGATCGGCGGAAGCATTCCGCTGCCGTTCCTGATCACAGCCAGCCCGATGATCTTTGCACAGTCGGGCAACCCGTACAACATCTCGACCGGCGTGGATAACAACTCGGACGGCGTCACGGACGATCGTCCGGCCTACGCTTCGGGCTTCTCGGCTGCGAATGCGAGCTGCCTCAATGTGAATGCCTTCACATCTCCGACGCCGACCACCACGTATACCGCAGGCGAGACGTACACCGAGATTCCCATCAACTTCTGCACCGGGCCGGCCAATGTCTC
>PLOU01000225.1 GCA_003142235.1 Granulicella sp. | reverse complement strand
AAAGCAACTACGGAGATTCTGACTGCGCCAGAATGACGAACAAAAACAAACAAAGGCCAATACGGAGATTCTGGCTGCGCCAGAATGACGACTTCAGTGGCGGCTGCGCCAGAATGACGACCCGTGTGGGAGTTGCTGGCAAAACATTGATTCGGTGCGGCTTATTCGATTGAGAAAGAGCGGTTCAAGCGGGCGGCGGAGGTCTATTTCCGCACGGTCAAAGCTGCCCTCGATGGATTTNNTTTTTCGGAGGGAAGTGATTGATGGGGTGGGAGTTATGGGGATTTTTGAGGGGCGTGGGGCTTGACACGCGATTTTGCTGAGGTTTTTGAGGGTGGGCGGCGCGAAGGTTTTTTGCTGTGAGCAATGGGCGGAGTTTTGCGGGAGAAAGGGGCGGGCGGTTGGGGCCGGGTGGGGTTCATCGGGGTTCTTCGCGCTCGAAAGACGCGCTCAGAATGACGGCAAGAACAGGCAACGGCGAAGGACAAGAACAAACAAAGGCCAATACTGAGATTCTGGCTTCGCCAGAATGACGGTTATGGGGAATGACGGCTCATGGGGTTCAGCGCGGGGTGAGGGTGTGGGTGTGGGTGATGGTGGGCTGGGTGGCGGCGGGGGTGAAGGGGAGGGGGAAGGTTGTGCCGCGCAGCCAGGATTGGAACTGGTCCATGTAGAGCGGGCTGCCGGGATTGCCGGACTGGCCGAGGACCAGGTTGAGGGTGGCGCGGTCGGGATCGCTGAGGTCGGCTGTGAATCGCTCGGAGGGGCCAAAGGCGTGGCCGGACTGCCTGACGGTGGTGAGGTCGCCGCTCTGGGACTGCGGGCCGGTGCCGGTGGGTACGCCGAGCAGGAGACGGGCGAGCAGGGTTGCGTGGGAGAAGATGGGGTGCTCGATGTCCAGCGGGAAGGCGCTTCCCTGCTGCCATGTGGCGAGGTTGCGCGGGGCGTGGGCGTTGCGCAGGCCGCGCAGGACGACGGCGGCGAGGAAGTCGTCCCATGTGGCGAAGCCGGAGGGCAGCCAGCGTGCGGGGGTGTGGGTGATGAGCTGCTCCTCGACGCTGTCGCGTTCGCCCCAGGTGTAGAGCTGCCAGAGGTTGGCGGCCCGGGCTGCGTCGGCGCGGAGGTTCTTAACTTTGGAGAGGTCCGCTCCCTGCGCGAGTTGCGTGCCTGCCTCGGGGGCGAGCTTGGGGATGAGCAGCATGGGCCAGAGGGTGGCGCGCGCGGCGTTGACGATGGCGGGCGCACTGGCGTTGGCGTCCACGCTGCCGTTCCACTTGCGCAGGATGTCTGCGGCCTGATGCAGCGTGGGGTCGTTCTTCAGCGGGCCGGTGGCGTGGTCGATGGAGTAGGCGAGGCGCTGGGCGAGGATGAGGTCCGGCTCGGAGATGGCGTCGTTTTGGAGGGTGAGCATGTCTAGCGGGGTGAGGGGGCGGCTAAGCGCAAGCGTCTTGTTGGTACCAACTCCAGGAACGGGCGCAGATACTTTTCCGGGTTCATTGTCGTCGGTCGCTTCCACTTCCATAGGGCTGGATTCTAAAACCTTGTAGATGCGCTCTGTGCGGTAGGGGGCCATCCAGTTCAGCGTGATGGGGAAGCGATAGCCGTCCGGGGTGACGCGGGCGTTGGCGGCAGCGAGGACGCCGTCGGGAGGATCGAGGGCCTGGGGGAGCTGGTCGAAGGGGATGGTGCCGACCCATTCGTGCGCTGCGGCGTCGGGAGCGGTTGCGTCGGTGGGGACGGGCGAGAGCGGGCTGGGATTGTTGATGTCTCCGCGAATGGGGATGCGGCCCAGGGCGTGGTATGCGATGTGGCCCTGGTCGTCGGCGTAGATGAGGTTCTGCGCGGGGCCTCCCCAGGCGGCGAAGGCGGCGAGCATGGAGGGCCAGTCGGCGGCGGAGTCGACGGCGAAGAAGGGCGCGGTGAGGTTGGCGGGGTCGTAGATGGTCCAGCGGAGGCTGAGAGAGCGGCGTTCGGTGGGAAAGACGCTGGAGACAATGGGCGTGTCGGTGTCTCCGTGGCGGGTGAGGGGGACGTCGAGGATGACGTCTGTGCTGCCGCGCACCTGGATGACCTCGGTCTGGTAGCGGACGGGGAGCCATGCGCCGGAGGAGGTCTGGAACTCGGCGCCGGAGGAGGTGCCGCGAGTGTGCTCGATGATAAGGTCCTGCACGTCCGCGCCGAGGTTGGTGAATCCCCAGGCGACGTGGTCGTTGTGGCCACTGATGATGAAGGGCGTGCCGGGGAGAGTCACTCCGGCGGCGTGGAAGGCGGCCAGCGGGGCGGGGTTCGAGGCTTCCAGGTCGGCCTCATACCACAAATCGGGCACGCTGAGCGAGAGGTGCATGTCGTTGGAGAGCAGTGGCTTTCCCGAGGCGGTGCGCGAGCCGGAGACGGCCCAGGCGTTGGAGCCGGCGACACAGGCGGAGCAGGGAGCGTGGAAGAGGGCGAGGGTCTGATTGAGAGAGAGAAGGTCGGACGGGGAGATCGTATTGGCTGACTCCCACCCATTCCGCAAAGAACGCGAAATGGATGGGGCACCCGGAGTCTTACTTCCCACCCATCGCGATGAGACCGCGATGGATGGGGCACCCGATTCTTTGGTTGGACGAGAGGGACGGCGGAGCTGCGATTGCGACTCGTCGAGGGGAATGTCGTTGAACTCGGGCTGGGGCGCGGAGACGTCGGGCATGGGCTGGCCGGGGTAGTGGTCGCGCCACGAGCCTACCGGGTAGAGATCGGCGATCAACTCGGGGGAGAGGTGGGCGGCGAGGGCCTCGCGCGCGAGCTTCGCCGGAAAACCGGTGGTGAGGTCCTGAAACATGACGAGCTCGACCAGAATGGAGTCGCGCGGGGTCCACGGCGCGGGCTGGTAGGCGAGCAGACGGAACTCGACGGGGAGGTGGGCGCGCTGGGCTGCGATGGAGGCGTTCACGCCGCGCGCATAGAGATCGAGCCAGTGGCGCTGGTCGGCTGGCAGGACGGCGATGGCGCGGTCGGCGGAGGCGCGCAGTTGGAGGGTGCGCTGCAGGCGGTCGTGCTCCAGCATGGAGCGGCCAAGGATGGCGGCGAGCTGGCCGGCGGCGTGGCGGCGCAGCAGGTCCATCTGCCACAGGCGGTCCTGGGCGGTGACGAAGCCCTGGGCGAAGACGAGGTCGTCCATGGAGCCGGCGCGAATGTGCGGCACGCCGCGGGCGTCGCGGGCGACCGTGACCGGCGCGGCAAGGCCGTAGACGGCGAGCGAACCGTCGAGCTGCGGTAGGTTTTCGCGCATCGCAATGCGGATGAAGTGGCGCCCGGCGAAGAACGCGGACGCGGCGAGCGCGGCGGCGAGCGCCAAAAGCAGGCCGAAGACGAGCAGCCTGTGGCCCGAGGCGCGGCGATTGGGCGCGGCTTCGAGCGCGTCGTCTTCCTCGGCCGGGCCTTCCGGCTCGGCGTCCGCTCCGGCGCTGTCTTCCACCCGGCGCACGAATCCCTGGTAGCGCAGGTCGGCTTTGCTGGGATCGGCGGAGGGCTTGGTCTGGCTGGAGTTCGGATCGTCGCTGCTCATGGCTTAGGGCAAGTCTAATCCTGCGGTGGAGCGCGCGTTCGTAGATGCAGGCGGGGCGTCGTGATGGACGCAGGGCAGCGTGAGCAGGATGATTGCGGCGGTCAACGCGACGATGGGCAGGATGAAGAGGCTTCCCTCCGGGCCGGTGAGGCCGCCGGAGAGGAGGGCGCGGCCCACGGGATGCGTCGCGAAGAGATGGCCTTGAATCACAAGGCCGCTGTCGGCGGCACCGTAGAGGAAGGACTGCGCCCAGTCCCACGCCGCGTGGAAGCCGATGGCCCACCAGAGCGAGCCGGTGCGCCACAGGCTGAGGCAGAAGACGACAGCGATGAGCGCGGCGGCGAGCAGGCCGATGGGCGACTCGCCGGAGTTGGTGCCGTGGACGAAGCCGAATCCGAAGGAGAGCAGCAGGGCCGCGGCCCAAAAGCCGGGCGCGGATTGAGTTGCCGTTCGCAGATTGGCCGCGCGCGAGCCTGACTCGCTGCACTCTGTCGCATGCGATCCGAACGAGCGGAGCCAGTTGTAGATTCCGTTGATCCCGCGTGCGAGCGTGAACTGCAGGTAGCCACGGAAGAAGTACTCCTCGAAGAGACCGACCAGCAGATAACCGGCGAGCCAGATTGCGCCGAAGCGAAGGGCGCCGGCGCCAAAGAGCAGGCGCGCGTCGAAGACCAGCAGGCCGGTGGCTCGCAGAGTGAAGACCAGAAGCGAGAGCAGCGCGACACCCCAGGCGAGTCCGGCGAGGAAGTTCGGCAGGCGACGCCGGCCACCCAGTCCGTAGACGGAGGTTGGGCGGCGCTCGATCTTGCCCATCAGCCATGCGGCAATGAGGACCGCGAGCGACGTCATTCCATCGCCCAGCAGGATTGCCTTCGGCGGCATGAGCACGGGGGCAGAGGATTTGGAGGACTGTGGCGCGGACTGCGCGGCTGAGTTTGTCTGAGTGACAGCGGGTTGGAGGCGCTGCGGATTGACGAGGTATCCGCCGCCGGCGATCAGCGCGGCAAGCAGGACGAAGTAGAGCAGCAGGGCCCAGCCGGCGCGGAGTCCGTCGGAGCCGAAGAAGACCTCGCGCCGGGTGAAGCGCGGCGCAGACGGCAGAATCGGCGCGGCAAACTCATCGCCGGACGCGTCGGTGCGCGCGTCAGGGCGCACGGCGGACTCGGGTGGTTGAGGCTGGTGGGTCTCTGGCTGGTGTGCGTCAGGCAAGTGGGTCTCCTCGGTTGATTGAAAGTCTATACGGTGCAAACAGGAAGTACGTTCCGTTCCCATATGCTTTGCTGCTTGACATGGGCGCGCGCGGCGACAATCCTAGAGCTTCGCATCGCAATGGCCGGGTGTTGCGCGGAAGCGCGGGCCGGGCGGCGAAGATTGGATTTGATACGGAGGATTTCCGCTTGAACTGCCGCGTTTTCTATCACGATCACTGCTTCGATGGCGCGTGCTCGGCGTCGCTGTTCACGCGCTTCCACCGCGAGTGCATCGGGGAGGCGGAGTTCAGCTACCACGGGCTGATGCACCAGGCCGCGGGGAAGCTGGTCGACGAGTCGGCGTTCATCGAGGGCGAGAACGCGATTGTAGACTTTAAATACTCCGCCTCGCCCAAAGTTACTTGGTGGTTCGACCATCACCAGAGCGCGTTTCTTACCTCCGATGACCGGAGCGATTTTCTGGCGTGGCAGGCGCAGGCCAACTCGCCCAAGGTGATGGCGGTGCGCAAGCCGAGCGATGGCGGAAAGTTTTACGATCCGGCGTACATCTCCTGCACCAGCCTGATTGCGGATGTGGCGCGGGAGAATTTCGGCTTCGATACCAAGCCGCTAAAGGACCTGATCCACTGGGCGAACATCATCGACGGCGCGAAGTACGAGAGCGCGCAATCGGCGGTGGAGATGGACGCGCCGGCGATGAAGCTGACCATGGTGATCGAAAGCTCCGGCGAGGGATTTGTTCCACGCGTGATTCCCCTGCTGACCGAGATGGGCCTGCAGCAGGTGCTCGACCAGCCGTTCATCCAGGCCGAGCTTGGGCCGCTGATGGAGAGGCATCGCGCCGGGATCGAGCTGCTGCGCGAGCGGACGAAGCTGGAACGCGGCGTCATCACCTTCGACATTACAGACCATCTCACCGAGGGCTACAACAAGTTCATCCCCTACTACCTGCACCCGGCAGCGGTGTACAACGTGGGGCTGAGCCGGTCGAGCTTCCGGACGAAGGTCGCGGTGGGAACCAGTCCGTGGACAAAGCTGCCGGGGGCGAAGCTGGCGAACATTGCGGAGATCTGCGAGCGCTACGGCGGCGGCGGACACGCGCGCGTCGGCGCGGTCAGCTTCTCGCCGGACAAGGTGGACGAGGCACGCAAGGCGGCGGAGGAGATTGCGGCGTTGCTGCGGGCGCAGGGATAGGGCGGGATTCGCCGGAATATAGGGCGGGCTTTCAGCCCTCTGTGGATTGTCTGGCCTTGTTCCTAGGGCTTCGCCCTAGGCTGGTATAGAGCGCGCCTTTGGCGCTTTCTCTGCGCACTCCTCTTGTATAAATTGTGAGCGGATCAGCGGGCGGCGAGGGCGCGGGCTTTGGCGGGGGAGATCCATCCGAAGTCGATGTGGAAGCCCTGGCTGGCCAACTCGCGTTCGACGAAGCCGCGCTCCATCTCGTTGACGCCGAACTGCGCGCCGGCCACCGATGTGGTGTTGATCTGGGTGTATCCTCCGGGCTGCACATCGCCGCAGGAGTAGGTGAAGACGTCGCCGTCGAGCAGGTTGCGCAGGTTCATTGCGAAGGTCTCGCGGGTCTGCAGCCAGCGGCCGACCTGCGGCAACGCGATCTTGTAGACCATGAGCGCGGTCTCGTGCGCGCGGTCGCTGACCGAGGTCTCGAGGCGCAGTTCCCTGCCCCCAATCGGCTTGAGGCGCGCGGTTCCCATGACGAAGGGCGAGCGTCCGTAGGCCTCGGCGATGGTGCGCGCGCGGGCGACCTGCATCAGCGCATCGTAGCGGAAGTCGGCCAGGCCGAAGAGCGCTCCGGTGGCAACGTCAAGGCCGGCGGCGAGCGCGCGGTCGTGGTTGTCCATGCGGGTGTGGAAGTCCGCCTTGCGCGGGCTGGCGGAGTGCCAGCGGGCGTAGGCTTGCTCGTCCAGCGTCTCGTCCCACTGCACAATTCCACGAAGACCGGCGTCGGCGAGGGCTTCGTAGGCCTGGCTGGAGAGGTACTCGGTGCAGAGGAGGACGCCGCCGCCTTCGAGGTCCTCGACGGCGCGTACGGCGCGGCTGACATCGCGCACCAGAGCGCGCGTGTCGTACTCCGGGTCGGTGGCGTAGACCAGCTCGACGACGCGGGCGTCGCGCGCCAGCACGGAGGCGATCTCGCGGTCCAGCTCGGCGAGCGACAGGCGATAGCGCACCGTGTCCTTGCGCAGGGCGGAGAAGTTGCAGTAGGGGCAGGCGTCCACGCAGAAGCTGGAGACGTAGATCGGCGAGACGTAGCGGACGCGGTTGCCGGAGGGCGCGCGCCAACGCCGGCGAGTGTGGGCGCGCAGCAGATCGAACTGGACGTTGGAATCGGAGTCCGCGCCCTCGGTTGCGCCGATCTGAAGCACCTCGGCGAGTTCGGCGAGGCTGAGCGATGCGGAGGACTCGCTGTGCGCGAGGACCTCCTCGACGCGGCGAGGCGAGGGGCAGCGAACGCCATCCAGTATGGCGCGCACCTCGGCATTCCTCGCTGCGTAGACGGAACTGAACAGACTCATGGCTCTATTCTTTCACGGTTGGAAGCGTTCTATCCCGGTTGAAAACCAGCGCGGGTGCAGCACCCTTCAATGCGCCTGCGATGGGGCCTTCATCTGCACCAGCAACATGCGCAGCGCGGTGCGGGCGGCGATTCCGTGGGGCAGCATGGGAGGCATATAGACGAAGGAGCCGGGCTGGGCGTGGACCGTGTCGTTGCCCAACTGAACGTCGGCCTCGCCTTCCAGAAAGTAGAGGACGGCAGGCGTCGGGGCGGAGTGCGCGGAGAGTTCTTCTCCCGCCGCGAATCCGAACAAGGTGACGTTCGCGTGCTCGTCCTTGTGCAGAACGCGGCTCAGGATGCCTTTTTCCGGCAACGCGAACTCCTGTTGCAGATTGGCAAGGAATGTATAGTCCACGGAGTCCTCTTTCTTGTTTCGCAAAGATCGACCGTGTATGGCCCACCGGTCCGAGTTTGGCGTCCCAGCCATGGGACGCCGGGCGTTTACAGCTTCAGCCTGGAGAGAATGGGCAGATGCAGCTTGACGATGTCGTTGCAGATGATGAAGGCGGCGAACATCAGGATGCAGACGAAGGCGGCCTGGTAGATGTACTCCTTGGCCCGCATGGGCAGGTCGCGGCGGAGAGCGCCCTCGATGAGCAGCAGGAAGATCATGCCGCCGTCGAGGATGGGGAATGGAAGCAGGTTGACCATTCCCAGGTTGATGGAGATCATGGCCACGGTGCCGACCAGCGGCGTCCAGCCCGGCGCCTGGGCGGCCTCATGCACCACCTCGCCGATGCCGATGGGCCCGGAGAGACTGCGCACCGAGACGTGGCCCACGAACATGCCCTTGACCACGTCCTTGATCAGCATCGAGTTCTTTTTGGTGAAATCCCAGGACTTGGCCAGAGACTTGGCGATGGAGAGCCGCTCCACCTTGACCGGCGGAGGGACCGGGTAGAAGCCGAGCCGGTAGGTCTTTGTGCCGCCATCTTCGGTAGGCTGCGGAGTTACGTTAAGTAGGATGGGCTGGCCCTTGCGCAGCACCTCCAGCACGGCGGGCGCGCCCTTCTGGTCCTGCATGTAGGCCAGCAGCGTGGAGACGGAATGGAGCGCGAGCGCGTCGATGCTGACGATCTGGTCGCCGGGCCGGAGGCCCGCGCGGTCGGCAGGGCTGCCGGGCAACAGCGACGAGACCTTCACCGGCGTGGGCTGCATCTTGGGCACGAAGCCCAGCGTGTCGGGAGAGAAGTCGTCGGGGGTGGCCGCCGTGGAGGCGACGAAGAAGGTGGTGTCGACGCGCTGGCCATTGTGCAGGAACGAGAATGGGACCGTCTGGTTGAGGTTCAGAAGGCAGTGGTTGCCCACGTCGTCCCAGGTGGGGTTCTCGACGTTGTCGAAGCGGACGATGGTGTCGCCGGAGCGGATGCCGGTCTTGGCCATGGGGCTTGGCTGAGAGATGTAGTCGGTGACCGCCGGGCCGGAGAAGTACTCGTCGACCTCGTTGTGCACCATGTAGACGCAGGCCATCAGGACGAAGGCGAGGACGAAGTTGGCCGCGGGGCCGGCGAGGGCGATCAACATGCGCTGCCAGCGCGGATGGCTGTTCAGCTCACCGGGGTCGTTGGTGACCTCTTCGCCGGGAATCTCGCCCGCCATCTTGACGTATCCGCCCAGCGGCAGCGCGTTGATCTGGTACTCCGTGCCGCCACGGCGGAAGCCGGCGACGCGCTTGCCGAAGCCGATGGCAAAGGTCTCGACGCGGACGCCGCAGGCCTTGGCCACGACGAAGTGGCCGGCCTCATGCACCAGCACCATGAAGCCAAGCACCACGAGAAGTTCAAGGACAGTGGACATAGATGCAAGTAATCCGATGCGAAAAATTGCCTCTGCCAGCAATTGCCGGCGGTAAGTACCCTTCAGGGTCAGGCGTGGAGGCCGGATGCCGCGTGCCGCGCGATCACGCCGCGCGCGCACTCTCTGGCCGCCTCGTCCGCCGCGAGCACGTCCTGAATGGACGCGGGAGCGTGGGAAGAGGTAGCGTTCAGCACCTTCTCGATTGTACGCGGAATGCCGGGAAACGGGACCGCGCCATCGAGGAATGCGGCGACGGCGACCTCGTCGGCGGCATTCAGCGCGATGCAGGCCGCGGGGCCGGACGCGGCCGCTTCATAGGCCAGGCGCAGGCAGGGGAAACGGGCCAGGTCGGGCTGGGCAAAGTCGAGATGGCTGAGGGCGGCGAGGTCGAAGGTCAGGGACGGCGCGGCGAGCCCGGCGTCCACCCGCTCCGGGTAGGCCAGCGCGTAAAGAATGGGCAGGCGCATGTCTGTCACCGAGATCTGCGCCAGAATCGAGCCGTCGATGAACTCCACCAGCGAGTGAACGGTGGACTGCGGATGGATGGTGACGCGGATTTTGGCGGGCGGCAGATCGAAGAGGCGGCAGGCCTCGATGATCTCGAAGCCCTTGTTCATCATGGTGGCCGAGTCGATGGTGATGCGCCGGCCCATCACCCAGGTGGGGTGCTTCAGCGCCTGCGCCGGAGTGATGCGCTCGAACTCGGCGGCGGGAGTCGAGCGGAAGGGTCCGCCGGATGCGGTGAGCCAGATCTGCCTGACCTCGGAGTGCTTGCCGCCGCGCAGGCACTGATGCACGGCGTTGTGCTCGGAGTCGATGGGTAGCAGCGCGACGTTGTGTTTGCGCGCGGCGGCGAGGATAAGTTCGCCCGCGGCGACCAGGCATTCCTTATTCGCCAGGCCAATTGTTTTTCCAGCGCAGACGGCGGCGTAGGTGGCCTCAAGCCCCGCGACGCCGACGATGGCCGAAACGACGAACTCCACCTCCGGCAGCGTGGCCACAGAGACCGTTCCGGCGGAGCCGTGGACGACCTCGATGCCATTGTGCCCGGCCTCGCGCAGGCGCTTGGCGAGCGCGGCGGCGAGTTCTTCGGTGGCCAGCGAGACCACGCGCGGCTGCCAGCGGACGCACTGGGCGAAGGCCACGTCGAGGTTGCGCCCGGCGGCCAGCGAGACGGGCTGATAGCGGTCGGGGAAGGATTCGCAGATGGAGAGGGTGCTCTGGCCGATGGAGCCGGTCGAGCCGAGGATGGCAATCTTCTTCACAGTTCTATTTTCGCAGATGCGCTCAAGTTCGCGCGGAGTACGCTGATTATTGACGCGGCATTCGCGCTTCGAGCGTGGCCAGACGTTCTCGGATGTCGATGGCGAAATCGAGTTTTTGAGAAAGACCGCGTATTGCCTGGGCGTTCATCTCATCGCGCAACTGCATCTCCTTGCTCAGTGAGCCAAGCGAGATGTTCATCTCACTCCTCATCGAATCCATCGAGACCTTCAGGGCCTTCAACTCCGGCACGAGAAGATCCTGCGCTACTTCGCGGAAAGAGCCAAGCGTCGATTTTGCTTCGATAGCCATAGAACGAATATACGACACTATTTGGCTAGAATCTTCCCAGGCTGAAGGCGTCTTTGAGCAGCAGCACGCACCAGAGGACAGGCGCGGCGACCAGCAGCGCGTCGATGCGGTCGAGGACGCCGCCGTGGCCGGGCAGAATTGTCCCCGAGTCCTTGACGCCCGCGCCGCGCTTGATGGCCGACTCCAGCAGATCGCCCAACTGCGCGGCCATGTTGATAATCACCGCCAGCACAGCCGACTGCCATACCGGCTCCAGAATGTGCAGCACGGTGTTGCCGAAGTACGTCGAGAGAATCTCGCCGGCGAGAACTACGGCGAGTCCCGCGACGACGGAGCCCACCACCGAGGCGAGCGTTCCCTCCCAGGTTTTGTTGGGGCTGAGGCGGGTGAGCTTGTGCTTGCCATAGCGGCGGCCAACGTAGAGAGCGGCGATGTCTCCCGCCCAGACCGAGACCATCAGGAAGAGGAGGAGCGGCTTGCCGTCGTCGCGGTTCCATATCATGGGAACCAGGGTCAGCGGATAGGCCACGTAGACCAGCCCGAAGAGGCCTCGCGCGGCGTCCGGCAGCACGCGGTCGAGCGGCTCGCGGAAGGCGGTCCAGGCCAGCAGAAACAGGGCCAGCATGCTCAACGCAGGCAGCTCGGCATCGTTGTGGAAGTTGGGCAGGGTGAAGAGGAAGACCACGGCGGTGCCGCAGAGCATCCACCAGGCGGGGATGCGAGCGCCGTTGCGGTTGGCCAGCCGGAGGTACTCGTAGGCAGCCAGTTCGGCGATCAACGCGCTGGCCAGCGTCATCATCCACGGCTGGCCGCGGAAGATGAGCAGGACGACGATGAAGATCAGAAGAGCTGCGGTGACAATTCGTTTCATGTGCGAAGTTGGGCCTCAAGCAGGATACATGCTGAGGCGGCAGAGAGTCGCCCGCGGGCCGTCCGCGAGGCGCAGGAACGGCCCTGCGACACGGTCCGGCAGCCGCAAAATCGCCCGCCGGGCGGCCAGTGCGGCTGGCCGGGCGAAAGATTTAGCGCTTTGCCGTGCGGATTGCGTCGCTGCGGAGACAGAAGTTTGTTACTGTATCTCTGTACACACGAAGCAGGCCGTCATACGGAAAACCAGTCCGCCAGCGTTCTGCGCCGTACTGTACGGGTCCGGCAAACCCGGCCGGCAAGCCGGTCAAATAACCCGCTCAAGGCCAACGTAAGGAGTGTACAAATTGGCACAATATACAGGTACGGTGAAGTGGTTCAACAACGCGAAGGGCTTCGGCTTTCTGGGGCGCGAAGGCGGGGCTGACGTCTTTGTCCACTACAGCTCCATCCAGAGCGACGGCTACAAGAGCCTGAAGGAAGGCGACGAGGTCGAGTTCGACATCATCGAGGGCAGCAAGGGCCCGCAGGCAGACCATGTCGTGCGCACCAACGACGGGGCGCCGCAAACCGCCGTGGCGCCGCCTGCCGCAGCGCCGCCTGCCGCAGAGCAGACGCCAGCGGAACCACCTGCCGCCGCTCCGCCTGCCGTCGCGCAGACGCCTGAGGAACCACCTGCCGCAGAACAGACTGCCGCAGAACCGGCCGCCGTCGAGACGCCGCCTTCCGCAGAACAGACTGCCGCAGCGCCACCCGTCGTCGAGCCGCCTGTAGATGGGACGTCCTAGCGCGGGCCTGCGCGGTGTGCCGCGCGCCGTTTTCGCGCACCGCGAGGAGGTTGAGCGCTGCTTACGCCTCTGAAACCGCGCGCGTCCGCAGCAGCAGCCCCAACAGCAGCAGCGCGCCAAAGAACATGTAGCTTTGCAGCAGATTCGCCACCGGAACCGCGGCGAAGAAGTTGAACGGCGAAAGGAAGTCCGCGATCATCACCCAGGCCAGCGCCAGCGCCCACGCGCTGCCTGATCCGCGCCGGTAGACCGCAAACCACAGCCACACGAAGAGGGGAAGCATCACGCCGTAGTGGTGCTCCCACGCCATCGGCGTCGCAATCACCGAGACCACCCCAATGGCCGCCAGGTCCGCCATGCCGCCGGCCCGCTGGCGCCAGGGATACGCCAGCGTCAGCAGCACCAGCAAGACGGTCGTCGCCAGCGTGACGGCATACACCCAGGGCACAAACGGCGGATAGACGTACGGGTGATAGGGCATGTTCTCGCCGTTGAAGATGGCGCGGTTGAGCAGCCCGAAGATCGACTGGTTGGCGTAGTGCGACTGCGCCTTGCGGCTCAGCCCGGCCAGCACGCCCAGATAGTCCAGGTTGTTGCGCACGCCGAAGACCGCCAGCGAGACCGCGCCTCCCACACCCAGCGTCACCACGCCGGTCGTCAGCGCACTCCACCGACGCCGCAGCGCCGCCCACAGCAGCAGCAGGCCGAACTGCGGCTTCACCATCGCCAGCAGGGCCATCAAGCCGCCCGCCGGCCGTTCTTTGCCCTCGATCCAGAAGAGGACCAGCAGGGTGAAGAAGAGGTCGAGGAAGATCTGCGCCTGGCCCAGCGAGAAGGCCAGCGTGATGGGCATGAAGAAGAACGCCGCGAACGCCGTCGCCACGACGGCCCTCCAACTCAACGCGCCGTGTTGCTGAGCGGACTTCGCTGAAATCTTCGCGGCGATCAGCACCTGCAGCGCAACCACCGCAACCACCGCGATCCACGACGCAACCATCAGCGCGCGCAGCACACCCGCGTCGCTCATCCCCGCCTGCTTCATCCACAGCAGCGGCAGGATGGACGTCAGCGGATACAGCAGCGTGTCGTAGAGCTTCGCCTGATAGATCGGCAGGCCGGGATGCGCCAGAAAAGAGTTCACCGAGCCAAGCATCGGAGTCCACGAGTCGGTGAACTGGTGGAAGTGGAAGAAAGCCCAATACCGCACGCGCATCTCTTCCACGCCGGTATGAAAGACGAAGTGCGCAATCAGCTTGAAGCCGGCGTTCGCCGCCAGAATGTTGAGCAGCACAAACCACAGCAGCCTGCGATCGCTCCTGCCCGGCACAGCCCCGCTCTTCTCCGCCGCCTCAACCGCCGTCGTAGTCACGCTCTTGCCGCCCTCTGCATCCTAAATGATCGCAATCCTCGTATCGCAACCGGCAACATCGCACGGCGCAGCATCACCCGCTTCCTCGTCTTCCTGCGTCTGGGCCCCGCTTGCGCGGATCCGGAGGCGCAGGTGGCGCCGGGATTGTTCCCGATTCTCATCTGAGCGAACTCGATTGGGCAATTTTCACTAAGTTCAATAGAATCAAAGAGGATTCTACATTGTGACATAGGGCACATTCCTGAATTATCCAATTTTTAGAATCCGCTAATTTTTTTAAATACATTTTGCAGAATATCTGGCAACTTTTTCTTTCACACCGCGTCTTATGGGATGTACCAAGTAATTTGTCGGGCCAGCAGTTCCCACGGTTCCGGCTTCCCCTATCCGCACGAGTACTTCCTACCTATATGTATATGTAAGACCCCCGGAACACCGGGGGTCTTCACTCCTTAAGGGCAAGGTTCGAGTTCGCGGCGTGAGGTGCGAAGCTGGGAACTCATTCGCGCGCGCCCGCAACTTTTGTGGAGGAACGGCGTCCAGAGAGTTAAGCCGGTTGTGCTTTTGGACCGCCCGGACGACTGGGCGGCCGGGTTGTAAAGGAGTCTCACCTTATGAAACTGTTGCGCAATCTCCTGCTCGGTCTCTTTGCATTTACGGTCCTGGCCGGTTCGGTCGTTCCCGCCAGTGCCGCAGCCGTTCATCACCACAGGGCGCACCACCACCACCACAAGAAGTAAGTTTTCCGTCTCTCTCTGTTCTCCACGTTTCAAAGAAGACCCAGCTGCATGTGCCGGGTCTTTTTGCGTCGGATAGCGAAAATGCGTGGAAAACTGGCCACGCGATGCGAGCTGCCCCTGCGGATGCTGATAGAATCGATTGAATCCACTCCTAATGGGATTCCGCAGGAGTAGGCAATGCAGGCAATTCTGGCGCTTGAAGACGGGCGCATCTTTCGCGGCATAGGCTTCGGCGCGCCGGTCGAGGCCGCGGGCGAGGTCGTCTTCAATACATCGCTGACCGGCTACCAGGAGATCTTCACCGATCCCTCGTACGCGGGGCAGATTGTGGTGCTGACCAATCCGCACATTGGGAACTATGGGACGACGCCCAGCGATGCGGAGTCGGCGCGGCCCTACATCGAGGGGCTGGTGACGCGCGAGTTCTCCGAGATGAGTTCCAACTGGCGCGCCACCGAGGTGGCAGATGACTACCTGGAGCGCAGCGGCGTTCCCGTGCTGGCCGAGGTGGATACGCGCGCCGTAGTGCGCCATCTGCGCACGCATGGCGTGATGCGCGGCGTCATCGCTTCGGGCGAGAATCTCGACGCCGACGCACTGGTGGCCAAGGCGCGGGCGATCCGCAAGATGGAAGGCACCGACCTTGCCAGCGTGGTCACCACCAAATCAATCTACAAGTGGGACGAGAGCGAGCCGCGCAACCAGACCGGCGAAGCGTTGCTGCCGCTGCCCGATGGCGCCACCAACGGCGCGCCGTTGCACGTCGTTGCGTATGACTTTGGAATCAAGCAGAACATCCTGCGCATGTTGACCCGCGAAGGCTGCCGCGTCACGGTGGTTCCGGCGAGGACAACCGCCGAAGAGACGCTCGCGCTCAACCCCGACGGCGTGTTTTTCTCCAACGGCCCCGGCGACCCCGAGCCGCTCAGCTACGCCATCGAAACGGTGCGCAAGCTGAAGGGCAAGAAGCCGATCTTCGGCATCTGCCTCGGCCACCAGATCTTCGGCCTCGCGCTTGGCGGCAAGACCTACAAGTTGAAGTTTGGCCACCACGGCGGCAACCACCCGATCCTGAACCACGCGACCGGCAAGGTGGAGATCACCGCACAGAACCACAACTTCAACGTCGATCCCGAGAGCCTGCCGGCGGATGTGGAGCGCACGCACACCAACCTCAACGATCAGACGCTGGCCGGGTTGCGGCACAAGACCGACCCGATGTTCAGCGTGCAGTACCACCCCGAGGCCAGCCCCGGCCCGCACGACTCGCACTACCTGTTCCGCGACTTCCGCAAGATGATGGAGGATTGGAAGAAATGATAAGGCTGGCGGCTCTGCTATTAGTCAGTACCTGGGCATGCGTATGCCAGGGGCAGGTCGATTTCTTCCAGCCGAGAATCAAGACCGCAAGTGCTTGTGGCTTCATTGTGGATAGGAGCGGCCAGGGCATACCTCGCGCAGCACTTGCACTGACTAATGAAGCCGGAACAAAGTCTGAGACCAATTCAGATGAACATGGACGCTTCACATTTGTTCAAAGTAGCGGATCTGGGTGGACGCTAGATGTGCATGTGGCGGGATTCATCCCAGCAAGCGGTATTATCACCAAGCTCCGTCTTGCGTCTGCTTCAAGATGCGATAAACCGATTTATGTGGTGATGGGTGTTGGGGTGAATGACTACAGCTATCTCACAACAAACCGCACTGAAATCCAAAAGCTGAAGAAAGCCTGGACCAAAGGCAAGGATAAGAAATAGATGCCGCGTAGGAATGACATTGCGAAGATTCTGGTGATCGGCTCGGGGCCGATTGTGATTGGCCAGTCGGCGGAGTTCGACTACTCCGGCACGCAGGCCTGCAAGGCGCTGAAGGCCGAGGGCTACGAGGTGGTGCTGGTCAACTCCAACCCGGCGTCCATTATGACCGACCCCGAGTTTGCCAACCGGACCTACATCGAGCCGCTGACGGCGGCCTATCTGGAAGAGATCATTCGCGTCGAGGCGGAGAGGATGGAGTCGGAGTTTGTCGGCGGGAGAGAAGCAGATTCCTCCGCTGCTCCACCCCAGCGAGCAAGCTCGCCGGGGACCCCGGATGCGCTGCGGAATGACAAACAAATAGGGCGAAGTGACATACAGAGGGCGCTACGGAATGACAAACAAAAGCGCATCTTCGCACTGCTGCCGACGGTGGGCGGGCAGACGGCGCTGAATCTTGCCGTCGAGCTGGCGGACTCCGGCGTGCTAGAAAAATATAACGTCGAACTGATCGGGGCCAAGCTGGAGGCGATCAAGAAGGCCGAAGACCGGCTGCTCTTCAAGGACGCGATGAAACGGATCGGCCTCGAGCTGCCGAAGTCGCAGCTTGTGGGCACGGTGAGCGACGGGCTGACGTTTGCGGCGAAGATCGGCTTTCCGGTGGTGATCCGGCCCAGCTTTACCCTGGGCGGATCGGGCGGCGGGATCGCCTACAACCGCGAGGAGATCACCGACATCCTGGCGCGCGGGCTGGACCTGTCGCCGGTGCATGAGTGCCTGATCGAGGAGAGCGTGCTGGGCTGGAAGGAGTACGAGCTGGAGGTGATGCGCGACCTGAAGGACAACGTCATCATCATCTGCTCGATCGAGAACTTCGACCCCATGGGCGTGCATACCGGCGACTCGATCACGGTGGCCCCGGCGCAGACGCTGACCGACCGCGAGTATCAGCGGATGAGGGACGCGGCCATCGCCTGCATCCGCGAGATCGGCGTGGAGACCGGCGGGAGCAATGTGCAGTTCGCGGTGAATCCGCACGACGGGCGGATGATCATCATCGAGATGAACCCGCGCGTCTCGCGCTCGTCCGCGCTGGCCAGCAAAGCCACCGGCTTTCCCATCGCCAAGATCGCCGCGCGCCTCGCCGTCGGATACACGCTGGACGAGATCCAGAACGACATTACCAAGGCGACGCCGGCCTGTTTCGAGCCGACGATCGATTACGTTGTGGTGAAGATTCCCAAGTGGCAGTTTGAGAAGTTTCCCGGCGTGGACGAGGGACTTGGGCCGCAGATGAAGTCGGTGGGCGAGGTGATGGCCATCGGGCGGACCTTCAAGGAAGCGCTGATGAAGGCGGTGCGCTCGCTGGAGACGGGCAAGAAGGCCTCGGCGGCGGACATTGAGCCGCGGCGGCTGACCCAGCGCCTGGTGACGCCGCATCCGGAGCGGCTGGCCTACATCCGCTATGCGTTTGAGAAGGGCATGACGGTGCGCGAGATCGCGCGGCTGACCTCGATGGACCCGTGGTTCCTGAACCAGATGAAGCAGATCACCGACGAGCTCAGGGCGGTTGCGGCGGTTGGTTTCGACGCGGCGACGGCGGACGATCTGCGCGCGGTGAAGCGGATGGGCGTCTCCGACGAGCGGATGGCGACGGAGTGGAAGTTGGAGAGCGCGGACCAGGTGCGCGAACTGCGCGCCAAGCTGGGCGTCAAGCCGGTCTTCAAGCTGGTGGACACCTGCGCGGCAGAGTTCGAGAGCTACACTCCATACCTCTATAGCTGTTACGACGAGGAGGACGAGGCCGCGCCGACCGCGCGCCGGAAGATCATCATCCTGGGCAGCGGGCCGAACCGCATCGGCCAGGGGATCGAGTTCGACTACTGCTGCTGCCATGCGGCGTTCGCGCTGCGCGAGGACGGCTACGAGACGATCATGGTGAACTGCAATCCGGAGACCGTCTCGACCGACTACGACACCAGCGACCGGCTCTACTTCGAGCCGCTGACTCTGGAGGACGTGCTGGCGGTCTATGAGCACGAGGCCTCAAGCGGCGCGGAGCCTTCAGCGGAGAAAAACCAGATTGGCATGATTGTGCAGTTCGGCGGCCAGACTCCGCTGAACCTGAGCCTGCCGTTGAAACGCGCGGGCGTGCCCATCATCGGCACGTCGCCGGAGTCGATCGATCTGGCGGAAGACCGCAAGCGATTTGGCAAGCTGATCACCGAGCTGGGCATTCCGCAGCCCGAGGGCGCGATGGTGACATCGGTCGATGAGGCGCTCGCCGGGGCGAACCGCGTGGGCTATCCCGTGCTGCTGCGCCCCAGCTATGTGCTGGGCGGGCGCGCCATGGTGATTGCGTACGACGACGAGGCGGTGCTGCGCTACATGGGCACGGCCATTGAGTACTCGCAGGAGCGGCCGGTGCTGATCGACCACTTTCTGGAGGACGCCGTCGAGTGCGACGTGGACGCGCTCTGCGATGGCACCGACGTCGTCATCGCCGGGATCATGCAGCACATTGAGGAGGCCGGCATTCACTCCGGCGACTCGTCGTGCGTGCTGCCCGCGGTGGACCTGACGGACGATGTGCTGCGCACCATCCGCGAGCACACGCGCAAGCTGGCGTTGGCGTTGAACGTGATCGGGCTGGTGAACATTCAGTTTGCAATCCAGCGCGGCAAGGTTTTTGTGATCGAGGTGAATCCGCGCGCCTCGCGCACAGTGCCGTATGTCTCCAAGGCGACCGGCGTTCCGCTGGCCAAGATCGCGTCGCGGCTGATGGTGGGGCGCACGCTGAAGGAGCTGCTGCCGGGGGACGTGGCGCGCGGCCAGGACCTGGATACCGGCGCGCACTTCTATGTGAAGTCTCCGGTCTTTCCCTGGGTCAAGTTCCCCGGAGTGGACACGGTGCTGGGGCCGGAGATGAAGTCCACCGGCGAGGTGATGGGCGTGGCCGACACCTTCGGCGAGGCCTTTGCCAAGGCGCAGATCGCCGCGGGCCAGATGCTACCGGTGAAGGGAACGATCTTCCTCAGCGTGAACGACCGCGACAAGGAAGGCGTCGTGGCGCTGGCGCGGACCTTCGTCGAGATGGGCTTTCATCTGGTGGCGACGCACGGCACGGCGGAGGCGCTGGAGGCCGCGGGCCTGCAACCGGAGCGCGTCTACAAGGTGAAGGAGGGACGGCCCAACGTGGTGGACCTGATCAAGGGCGACCGCATTCAACTGATCGTCAACACTCCGCGCGGGCAGGAGACGTTCTTCGACGAGAAGGCGATCCGGCGGGCCGCGGTGCTGGCGCGGATTCCCACCATCACCACGCTGGCTGCGGCGAGGGCCGCGGCCGAGGGCATTGCCGCGCTGCAGGGAGGGACGCTGAGCGTCTTCGCGCTACAGGAGCTTCATGCCGCGCGCGCGACTGCGCTGGCATAACGCGCAAACCTGCTCCGCAGAAGAAGTGGACAGAGGCTTTGGCAGTGGGTGAGTTTGCCGAGCGAGCCTTCCCTCGGGGGCTAAAGCCCGATTGATTTCGCATCCCATACGGACGGGCTGAAGCCCGCCCCCTTCAAAACAAATGCAAACTGACCCAATCCCGAAGCTTTACATTACGTGCGCTTGATGATGAACACGGTCTTGTCGTCGATCTCGTCGCTGTGGCCCTGCTGCCGCAGTTGGCGGTCTCTCTTCACGGCGTAGTCCAGCACCGCGTTGCAGATGTCCCTGGCAGGCTTTTGTTTATGCTCGCCGATGATTGCTTCAATCCGGCGTCTTTCCTGTTCGTCGCTGCCGTCGTATACGCCGTCGGTATAGAGAAAGAGCATGTCTCCCCTGCCCATGAGGGTAATCAACGCCATATCGGAGGCTTTCATGCGCCGCTTCCTCAGCTTGACGGAGATATAT
>PLOU01000130.1:23928-25395 GCA_003142235.1 Granulicella sp. | reverse complement strand
GAGTCCAGGCCCGCCGGCCAAACGCACCGCCGCCATCGCTCGTCCGAGTTTCGCAAATTCCTCGACGTCATCGAGAAGAAACTAACGCCGATCCCAACCGAGTTGAAACTCTACTGTGCCCGGCACACCTTCGGCACGGACATGCTTGCTGAAGGCCTGAACCTGGTCGAAGTGTCGAAGCTCATGGGCCACGACGATGTGAAGACGACGATGAAGTACCTGCACCCTGATACCAGCAATGCCGCAGTGATGGTGAACAACCGGAACCGCCCCAAATCGCTTCACCTGTTGAAGGTGGCGAGTTAAAGGCGACTCCCACAAAACTCCCACAATCGCTCTGTGGGAGTGATTCAAAGCACTCGTAACTTATTGAATTTGAATGGTGGACGCGGAAGGAATTGAACCTTCAACCTGTCGATTAAGAGTCGAATGCTCTGCCAATTGAGCTACGCGTCCACTGGTNNATTGCGGCCTCTTTGGGGGAGGGGCGACCGGGCTTGGGCGGCTTGGGCTTTGAGGCCTTTCACGCACAACCACCTTGAAGAGAATAGCACATGCGGGGGGTGGAAAAGCCTTGCTGATTTCTTGGTGATCGCGCGGAGATTGCGCGGGTTGGAGGAGCCGTCAGTCGACGAAATCGACTTTTGCCTGCATGGGAATAATGCCGCGGTCGAAACCCATCTGCAGCAGCTTGCGGATGGCCTCGCGGCCGTCTTCGCCGTAGTTCAGGGTGCGCTGGTTGACGTACATGCCGACAAACTTGTCGGCCAGCGCGGGTTCCAGGTCGCGGGCGAACTGCATGGCGTAGGCGAGCGCCTCGTCGCGGTGGTCGAGCGCGTGCTGGATGCTGTCGCGCAGCGCGTTGGTCGTGATCCGCATTGCGTCTTTCCCCAGCGAGCGGCGGATGGCGTTGCCTCCCAGGGGCAGCGGCAGGCCGGTCTGCTCGCGCCACCAGACGCCCAGGTCGAGCGCCTTGACCAAGCCGTTGTTGCCGTAGGTGAGCTGGCCCTCGTGGATGATGAGGCCGGCGTCGAACTCGCCTGCAACCACCGCCGGGATGATCTTGTCGAAGGGGAGGGTGACCGTCTCCACCTCGGGGCAGAAGAGCTTGAGCGTGAGATAGGCTGTGGTGAGCGTGCCGGGAACGGCGATGCGCGTCTTCCGGATCTCGTCCGGCGAGAGCTTGCGCGGGGAGACCACCATGGGGCCGTATCCCTCGCCCACCGAGCCGCCGCAGGCCATCAGGGTGTAGGTCTCCTGCATGTAGGGATAGGCGTGGAAGCTGATGGCCGTGACGTCGTAGTAGGGGTCGTGGATGGCGCGCTGGTTAAGTGTCTCGATGTCGGTGAGCGTGTGGGTGAACTTGAAGCCGGGAACGCGCACCTTGTTGGTGGCCAGGCCGTAGAACATGAAGGCGTCGTCGGAGTCCGGGCTGTGGGCGATCTTGATTTCCTGGATGGCTGCGGG
>PLOU01000130.1:0-23818 GCA_003142235.1 Granulicella sp. | reverse complement strand
CTTGACTGGAACGGCTGCGCCTCATCAACTGGAACAATGGAAGGCAACCCACCAGTCCCGGCGAGGCGACGACGTTTTGCGTCCGTGCGCGCGCTGTGCGGGCGGCTCTTGATGGAGCGGCGCAAGCTGGCGACCGTGGCTGCCGCGGCGCTGGCGCTGGCAGTGGCGTATCACGTCGTCTTCGGGGCGAATGGGTTGACGGTGTACGAGCAGAAGCGGAATGAGACGCAACTGCTGAACCAGCAGATGCTGGAACTGCAACAGGAGAACGACCTGTTGACGGGACGCGTGAACCGGCTCCAGAGCGATCCCAATGCGATCGAGCGCCAGGCGCGCGAAGAGCTGCACTACACGCGTCCGGGTGAGGTCATCTACGCTCTGCCCAGCAAATAATTGGAACCTCGCTAAATAGCCTTTGCCGTGTGCTCCAGCGCCACATGGCGATACCTCGGCTCGAATCCGAGGCTGCGCGCAACGTCCAGAATCCGGTCGAAGTTGAGGTTGATGGTTGCGCCGGCCTTCTGCGTCACCTCGTCCTCGATGGGGATGTCAAAGTCGTCCGCTCCGTAGAGAAGGCCCTCCAGCGCGCGCTCGTTCTGGGTGAGGACCGAGGTGCGGATGCGCGGGATATTGTCCAGGTAAATGCGGCTCAACGCGAGATGGCGCAAATATTCGGCTGGCGTGATCTCGATATTGTTGAGCTTGTCGCCGAGGGGTGTGGCCCAGGGCTTGAAGTTCCAGCAGAGAAAGCTCTCCTGCGCGCCGGTCTCGTCCTGAAAGCGGCGCGTGCGATCGAGGTGCTCGATGCGCTCCTCGATGGATTCGTCGAAGCCGATCACCATTGTGGCTGTAGTCCGCAGTCCGGTGGCGACGATGGCGGCCTGCGCCGCGAAGAACTGCGCCACGGTGTACTTGAACTTGCTGTGGCGGAGGCGGAAGTCCTCGGTGAGTATCTCCGAGCCGCCTCCGGTGATCCAGCGGACGCCGGCCTGTTTCAGGCGCTCGGCTGTGGCCGTGTAGGAGAGCGAGGCGTGGTCGGCGAGGTAGAGGAACTCCGCGATGGTGAAGGCGTAGAGCTCGATGCGGTCGCCGTAGCGGGCGCGGATGGCGCGAACCAGATCGCAGTAGTAGTCGAGCGAGAGCTGCGGGTTGAAGCCTCCGTTGAAGCCGGCCAGGTCGCCGCCGAGGGCGAGCAGTTCGTCGATCTTGGCGAAGACCTGCTCCTGGCTGAGGACGTATCCGCCCGCCTGGCCGGGAAGCGTGTAGAAGGCGCAGTAGTCGCACTGCGCCACGCAGACATTCGTCGTGTTGATGATCCGCATCAGCAGATAGGTGCATGCGTTGGGCGCGTGGAAGCGCGCGCGCACCAGCGAGGCGAGCGAGCGCATCTCTTCGTCCGGCACCTCGCGCCAGAGCAGGAGGGCATCTGTGGGCGAGATGCGCTCGCGGCCCTCGATCTTGCGGCGGATTGCGGAGAGAGACGCGGAGGATGTGCTCACAGAGCCATTCTACTTGGATTCCGCTCGGTCGAGGTCCTAGAGCGGTTTCACCGCAANNTATCGCGCGAGAATTATTAAAGTGGTTTTTCTTGAGGAAAAACCACGCAAACGCTCTTCGCTCCTGTAAAGACCTGCGGTGAAACCGCTCTATGGGCGATGGCAGGATTCCAGCGCGCGAATGACATCGAGTGCGTTTTTCAGCGCGGTTTTGCCAACTTTTTGCTCAAACTTCTGCTGCATCCTGTCGAAGGCGGCGATGGTGCGCAGGGCGGACTTTTTGCCTGCGGGCTTCAGCGCCAGCAGAGTGCCGCGGGCGTCGGCGGGATCGATCCTGCGCTGCACCAGTCCCTTCGCCTCCAGCGAGGAGATGGCGTGGCTGACGTTGCCGCGCGTTGTAGCGAAGGTCTCGGCCAGCAGGGAGGGCTTAATGGAACGGGGGGCCTCGAAGAAGATCGCCGCCAGCAGCAGGCCCTCCATGAATCCAAGATCGTCTGGCGAGAAGGCTTCGGCTGCGATGCGGTCGAAGTGGCGTGCCGCACGCTTCACCGTGAACATGGGACTCTCGCGAAGGAAGGCTTCAATGCGCATAATCCGTTCTATGTAGTTTACTCGATCAATTATTTATGGCAAGACAAAAGTATCGTTGCCCTGCTCCGTGGATTGCTCGATGATCGGCTTATGAAGAAAATTGTTGTTGCGCTCTCATTCTGTCTGCTCAGCGCGCGATGCGGCGTCTGCCAGCAGAGCTCTTCGAGCGCGCAGCCGACCGTTGCCCAGTCACAGAGTCCAATCAGCGTGCAGCAGAGCGTGCAGGTGACAACGACCGCGGAGCCGCTGCCGCTGGCCGAGAGCAATCGTTCGGTGCAGGTGATCCTGCCGCGCGAGGCGCCGGTGGGGACGGACAGTGTAGTGAACCTGCTGCGCACCGACCCATCGCTGAACCTGCAGGCGCGCGCGGGCGAGGGCGTGCAGGCCGACCTCGCGATTCGCGGGACGACCTTCGAGCAGTCGCTGGTTCTGGTCAACGGACTGCGCGTGGACGACCCCGAGACCGGCCACCTGAACCTGGACATTCCCGTGCCACTGGACGCAATCACGCGCGTGGACGTGCTGCACGGATCGGGCTCGACGTTCTACGGGTCGGACGCCATCGGCGGCGCGGTGAACCTGCTGACTGGCGCGCCGGACGCGGGGTTGAGCGTGGTGGCGCGGTCGGGCGCGGGAAACTACGGGTCGCTGGAGGAACATCTGCGCGCGGCAACCTCGTCGGGGCCGTTTGCCGAGCAGTTGACCGGCAGCCGCGACACATCCGACGGCTTTATCGCCGACCGCAACTACAGCAGCAATGCGCTGGCCAGCGAGAGTTGGCTGAAGACCAGGGCGGGTACGACCGACGTTCTGCTGGCGGCGAGCGACCGGCCATACGGCGCAAACGATTTTTATGGCCCGTACAACTCGTGGGAGCGCACCAAGGGATGGCTGGCCAGCATTCAGCAGCAGCTTGGCGCGCGCACGGCGGCCAGCTTCGGCTACCGGCGGCACAGCGATCTGTTTGTGCTGCTCGAGGGGCTGCCCGCGATCTACCAGAACAACCACGTCACCACCAGCTACGAAGGTGCGCTGCGCCGCGCCGACGAACTGGGCCGCAACACCACGCTTGCCTACGGGCTGGAGGAGTCGGGCGACTCGATCCACAGCTTCAACTTCTCCCAGGTTGGCTCCAGCGAACTTCGCAGCAACGCGCTCGGTGTCCATGCGCGCAACCAGGGCGCGGGCTACGCGAATTTGAGCCTGCGGTCGCTCGGGCGCTTCTCGCTCTCGCTGGGCGCGCGCGAGGAGATGCTCTCGGGCGGCGACTCGGTCTTCTCGCCCAGCGCGGCGGCGGCTTATACGCTGACCAAAACGATTCGCCTGCGCGGATCGGCGGGGCACGGCTTCCGCCTGCCCACCTACACCGATCTCTACTACTCCGACCCGGCGACGCTGGGAAATGCGGCGCTGAAGCCGGAGTCGAGCTGGAGCACCGAGGGCGGCCTCGACTGGAAGCCTGCCAATGGACGGCTGACGCTGACAGCGGTCGGCTTCCGGCTCAACGAGACCAACGCCATCGACTACTCCAAGCTGCTGCCGCTCACCACGGGCGAGCAGTGGCAGGCTGTCAACGTGCCCACGCTGGACATCAGCGGCGCGGAGGCCAGCGTTCGCGTGCGGATCAGCGCCACTCAGCAGTTCGACCTGAGCTATACGGCGGCCCACTCCGGCAATCTGCCGCCGAACTACCTCTCGGAGTACGCCTTCAACTACGCCGCCCAGAACGCGGTCTTCGGCTGGACGGGCCAGTTTAAGCAGCTCTCCGCGCACACGCAGGTTGAGGTGGTGCAGAAGACCACGCAGACGGCCTACCCGCTGTGGGACGTCAGCCTCGCGC
Source organism: Granulicella sp. (assembly GCA_003142235.1). GTDB lineage: Bacteria > Acidobacteriota > Terriglobia > Terriglobales > Acidobacteriaceae > Edaphobacter. The sequence goes on along the minus strand of PLOU01000130.1, from coordinate 19,891 downwards.
GCAACACCGGCAGCATCCGTCCCTACCTCCGCCTGCTGAACCTGAGCAACACAGGCTACACAGAGATCGTCGGCGTCCCCATGCAGGGCCGCACCATCCTGGGCGGGATGGAGTGGAGCTGGCGCGCGCGGTGAGCACAGCGCACCTGTACTCTTTGACACAGCAATCTTCCGCCAGGGCTTGTAATCTTGTGCCGGCTCATTGGAGGGCCGGACATGGCAGAGATCGCAGCGGAAAATGCAGTTACGGTTAAGAACTTGCTGAGCGCCCTGGAAGGCGAATCGAATGCGAACGCCAAATACAACGCGTTTGCCATCAAGGCCGATGCGGATGGCTTTCGCGGCGCCGCTAGCCTCTTCCGCGCCGCCGCGCGCGCCGAGCAGATTCACGCAACCAACCACGCGCGGGTGATCATCCAGTTGGGCGGCAAGGTCGCGTTCAAAATCCACGAGATCGAGGTTGGCAGCACGCTGGAGAACCTGAAGACGGCGCTTGCGGGCGAGCAGTACGAGATCGCGACGATGTACCCGGAGTTCATCGCCGAGGCGACGAAGCACAGCAACGCCGCCGCCATCCGCACCTTCCACAACGCTATAGAGGCGGAGAAGACGCACGCGCGCCTGTACAGCGAGGCCATCGCGCTGGTCGAGTCGGGCGCGAAGGACGCATGGATCGCCAAGCCGCGCGACTTCTTCGTCTGCCCGGTCTGCGGCTACACCTCGGAGACGCCCGACGAGCACGACCGCTGCCCGGTCTGCAACACTCCGTGGGACAAATTCCAAGTTGTGCGGTAGATCGAGGCGGAGTGAGCAGGCTTCCCTTGTCTGCTCACTCCGGCCCACTAAGCAATCGCGGCGGTGACGAGGGCTTTGGCTTCGGTTTGGATTTGGGTGAGGTGGGGTTGGCCGTTGAAGGATTCGGCGTAGATCTTGTAGACGTCTTCGGTGCCGGAGGGACGGGCGGCGAACCAGCCATTTTCGGTCGTCACCTTGAGGCCGCCGATGGGCGCGTGGTTGCCGGGAGCTTCAGTGAGGATCGCGGTGATGGGCTCGCCGGCGAGCGTCTTCGCGGTGACCTGCGCGGCGCTGAGTTTGGCGAGCTTGGCCTTCTGCTCCGGTGTGGCGACGGCGTCGATGCGCTGGTAGATCGGCGAGCCGTACTTTGCGGTGAGGTCGTTGTAGAGCAGGCCGGGATCTTTACCCGTCACCGCAGTCATTTCAGCAGAAAGTAGCCCCATGATGAGGCCGTCCTTGTCGGTGGTCCAGACGCTGCCGTCGCGGCGGAGGAAGGTGGCCCCGGCGCTCTCTTCGCCGACGAAGCCGAGCGATCCGTCGATCAGCCCGTCCACAAACCACTTGAAGCCGACGGGGACTTCGAGCATCGGCCGCCCCAGCCCCTTGGCGACGCGGTCGATGATCGACGACGAGACGAGCGTCTTGCCGATTCCGACATTCTGCTTCCAGCCCGGCCGGTGGGTGAAGAGATACTGGATGGCGACGGCGAGGTAGTGGTTGGGGTTGAGCAGGCCACTGGTGCGGGTGACGATGCCGTGCCGGTCGTGGTCNNGCCACGTCGAATTTGTCCTTGTTGGCGATCATAGACGCCATGGCGAAGGGCGAGGAGCAGTCCATGCGGATGCGCCCGTCCCAGTCCAGCGTCATAAAGCGGAAGGTGGGATCGACGTAGGGGTTGAGCACCTGGAAGGGGAGCTTGTACCGCTCGGCGATGCGCGGCCAGTAGTGGACGCCCGCGCCGCCGAGAGGATCGACGGCGAGCTTCAGCGTGGTTCCGGCGAGCGGGGCGAAGTCGATGACGTTTGCCAGGTCGTTGACGTAGGCCGAGATATAGTCGTGGCGATGGGTGGTGGGGGCAGCGAGGGCGCGGGTGTAGGGGATGCGTTTTACTCCGGCGAGTTTTTTGGAGATGAGGTCGTTGGCGCGGTCCTCGATCCACTGGGTGACGGCGGTGTCGGCGGGGCCACCGTTGGGCGGGTTGTACTTGAAGCCGCCGTCGTCGGGGGGGTTGTGCGAGGGGGTGATGACGATTCCGTCCGCCCACTGCTTGGTTTCATCGCTTGCGCTTTTTGCCAGAAGTTCCTGCGAGGGAGTCTTGCCGCCGTTGAGCTTTGCGTTATACGTCAGGATGGCGTGGGAAAGCGTAGGAGTGGGCGTGTAGGCGAGCTGGTCGTCGACGAAGACCTCGATGGCGTTGGCGGCGAGGACTTCGAGCGCGGTGGCGAAGGCCGGCTCGGAGAGGGCGTGCGTGTCCTTGGCGAGGAAGAGCGGGCCAGTGATTTTATTTGCCCGGCGGTAGTCCGCGATCCCCTGCGCGATGGCAGCGATGTGGTCGTCGTTGAAGGAGGCGGTGAAGGCGGAGCCGCGATGGCCGGAGGTCCCGAAGGCCACGCGCTGGGCGGGGACGGCAGGATCGGGATGGAGCGAGTAGAAGGCGGTGACGAGGCGGGGAATGTTGACCAGAGTGTCGGGGGTGGGGAGGGTTCCGGGCTGGTTGGGGGCTTGCTGGGACATGGTCTGAGGTTCTCCGCGCGGATTGGGCTGGTGTTTGCAGTCTATGAGATGCCTGGCGTGAAGGGAAATCGAAGGGTTCTGCACGACTCGATGGGAATCGCCGGGAAGGGAGATGGAGCGGCAAAGAGGGGGGGCGAGACGAAAGGGCTTGCTATTCAGGCTGGAGTGTCCTAAAACGGGACATATTCCAAATCTGTCTTGCTCCACGAAGTCGCATCATCGGCACGCGACCCGTGGCAGCGTGAATCGTCGAGTAGGGAACGTTGAAACCGTTGCGTAGCTCACCGGCCGGTCATGGGACCGGCTGGACAGAGCGGATATGCAACCGGAGTAGCTGGAGCCGGAATGGGCAGGGGGAACGGGGGGGGGAATTGACCGTGATTTGAGAGTGGCTCCGCAGGCGGGCGTGGGCTCGGTGGTGGTGCGGGTGATTTTGTTGTGCTCGATGTTGTTGTGGCGGGCGGGGGCGCAGGCCTGGGGCGCCGAAGTGGCGCTGGTGGCCGATGCGCATGTGAACAGCGCGCTGCCGACGGTCAATAGCGGGGCAATCTCCAATCTGGACGTGGGCGGGGGCTATACCACGCTGCTGCAGTTCGACCTGTCGCTGCTGCCTGCGGGGACAACCGCGGGGAAGGTGTCGCGCGCCGTGCTGCGGCTCTACTGCAACCGGGTGACTACGCCGGGGCTGGTGACATTTGCGCCGATCACCGGGGCCTGGGGCGAGTACAGCGTCACCTATGCAACCGAACCTGCGATCGGCAGCTCGGCCGGAGTCTTTTCGGTGAGCCAGGCCGGGGCGTTCGTCGCGGTGGATGTGACGGCGCTGGTGCAGGGGTGGATCAGCTCGCCCGCAACCAACAATGGCCTCGCGCTCTCGGCTGGGACCGCGATGATGCAGTTCGACAGCAAGGAGAACGACCTGACGGCACACGCACCAACGCTGGATGTGGAGCTGGTGGATGCGGGACCGGCAGGAGCGGCGGGGCCTGCGGGGCCAACTGGTGCTGCGGGGCTGCCTGGAGCGACGGGAGCGGTGGGGCCTGCGGGGCCAACTGGTGCTGCGGGGCTGCCTGGAGCGACGGGAGCGGCGGGGCCCGCGGGGCCGACTGGTGCGACTGGGCCGACTGGAGCAAATGGAGCGAATGGAGCGGTGGGGCCGGCTGGTGCGACGGGTGCTACGGGAGCGCAAGGGCCTGCTGGGCCGGCGGGCAACGGCTCCGGATTGAACTACCAGGGGACGTACGCCTCGACGGCCAACTACGCGCTGGGCGATGTGGCGGTCTTTCAGGGATCGAGCTACGTCTCGCTGATCGCGTCGAATATCGGGAACACTCCGGGTCTGAGTCCGGCGGAGTGGGGACTGTTGGCTGCGGCGGGGGCGGCGGGCACGAATGGAAGCAGCGGATCGCCAACCGTTGCGGTGTCGTATCAGGGGGTGTACGCATCGACGACGAACTACGCTCTGAACGACATTGTGCTCTATGGGCCGTCCAGCTATATCTCGCTGATTGCGTCGAACCATGGCAACACTCCGGCGCTCAGCCCGGCGGATTGGGGTCTACTGGCCGAGGGTGGAACCGGAATTGGGCCCGTGGGCCCGCAGGGGCCAGCCGGGCCACAGGGGCCTCAGGGGGTTCCCGGGCTGGGCTATCAGGGGGCCTACGCGTCAACGTCGAACTATGGGCTGAGCGATGTGGTGGAGTATCAGGGGTCGGCCTACATCTCGCTGATCGCGGGGAACCATGGGAATACACCGCCGCTAAGTCCGGCGTTCTGGGGGCTGCTGGCGTCGGCGCAGATCGGAGCACAGGGGCTGCAGGGGCCTCCGGGATTCGTCTATCAGGGAACGTACGCTTCGACGACGAACTATACGATGGGGGACGTGGTGCTGTGGCAGGGGTCGAGCTACACCTCGCTGATCGCCAGCAACCATGGGAATACGCCGAGCCTCAGTCCGCAGCAGTGGGGACCTCTGACGGCGCAGGGGCCAGCCGGGCCGACGGGCGCGACGGGCGCGACCGGAGCTGCCGGGCCGTAGGGATTGCCGGGGAGTGTGGGGCCTCCCGGCGAGAAGGGAAATCAGGGAGATCAGGGGATTGCCGGTCAGGCGGGCGCGCAGGGCCTGACCGGCGCAACCGGAGCGCAGGGATTGAGCGGCCCGATGGGGCCGCAGGGAGTTCCGGGGCCGGTGGGGCTTACCTTTCAGGGCGTCTACTCGTCGGTGGTGAACTACGCGCTGGGGGACGGAGTCTCGTATAACGGCGCGGACTACGTCTCGCTGCAAGCAAGCAACCACGGCAATACTCCCGACCAAATGCCAACGTTCTGGACGCTCTTCGCGCAGAATGGAGCACCCGGAGCGGCGGGTGTACCCGGATTGACGTGGCAAGGAACATACGCTTCGACCACCAACTACGCGCTGAACGACGCGGTCGCGTGGCAGGGATCGAGCTACGTCTCGCTGATCGCGTCGAACCATGGCAACACGCCGGGGGTGAACCCGGAGGACTGGAGTCTGCTGGCAGCGCAGGGTGTGGCGGGTACTCCCGGAGCCACGGGCGCGTCCGGACAAGCCGGACCAACCGGCGCAAGCGGAACCAATGGAACCAATGGGGCAACGGGAGACACCGGCCCAGCCGGAGCCGTGGGAATGACCTTCAGGGGCGCGTGGATCACTCACTATGGGTACGCGACCAACGATGCGGTGACCGACAACGGCTCGACCTACATCGCCATGCTGGGCAACAACTCGCAGGAGCCCTACCTCAATTCCGGAAATGGAGTCTGGTCGCTGCTCGCAGCAGCGGGCACCGTGCCGACATTTAGCATCGGAACGGTCAGCAGTGGTAGTTCGGCCGCAGCCTCCATCAGCGGAACAAGTTTGGCACCTGTGCTGAACTTGACCCTTCCTGCTGGCGCAACCGGACCGACCGGGCCAACCGGGCCACAAGGACCACAGGGCACATCCGGCAGCGGCGGTGGTGGAAACAGCGGAATTCCGTACATGTCGGTTTACCACTCGGCACCAACATCTTCCGTTGATTACTATTCGGTGAACAACTCGACAGTAAGTCCAAGTCCGAGCGAGTCCGCGTCACTGCTGACGTGGGTTCCGGCAGGATGTACCGTGACAGCTCTGAATGTCTACTCGCAATTGCTGACATCGACCACGGTGACGCTGCGTGAATTAGCGACACCTACAACTCCAACGAATCAGGCGACTGCGGTGCTCACCTGCACAGTAACAGCAAGTCCTCCGAGTACCACATGTCCAGTGCCAGACAACACAAAGGTTACCCAAGGCTACTTTGTTGATTTCAGCATAACCCTCGCGAACGGCCCTACGGGTGCGGCTATCTGGACTGCGCTGACGTGCAATTGAATCTCCTCGTGCCGATCGGCCCTCTTCCTTACGCCGAGAGCGGACCATTTCATCCTCAACGCTGAATGCTGCTTCCCCATTCACAGCGTAAGATTTGGCTAGATGACCACGCAGCCGATCCTCGTCACCAGCCGCGCCAACGCGCGCGTCAAGCAGCTTCGCGCGGCCTTCGCGGGCCATGCGCGCCTCTCCGGCGGCCTAGTCGCCATCGAAGGCGAAAATCTGCTGCGCGAGGCGCTCGCCAGCGGCCTTCCTCTGAAGACGATCTTCCTCAGCGAGCGCGTGGAACCGCCCGCGTGGCTTCCGCGCGGGGTCGAGCTGCTGGTTCTCACCGACGAGGTCTTCGCCAGCGCGGTCGCGACGCAGCACCCGCAGGGCATCAGTGCGCTGCTGGTGCCTCCAGTCTGGAAGATCGAATCCGCGTTCCCCGCGAACCCTCCCGGCAACAAAGTCCCACTCCTGCTGGTCGCCGCCGGTTTGCAGGACCCAGGCAACCTGGGCACGCTGATTCGCTCGGCGGAGGCATTCGGCGCAACCGCCGTCCTCACCACAGCGGGCACGGTGAGCGAGTGGAACCAGAAGGCCCTGCGCGCCTCCGCCGGATCGGTCTTCCGTATTCCCGTCGTGCAGGTTGCCGCCGACCAGCTTGTCGCTTTGAAGTCGCGAGGCGTGCGCCTGCTGGCCGCCGTCGCGCCTGGCTCCGATTCCGGTCCCGTGACCATCTCCGAATCCGTCTCTAACTCCGACCTCACACTTCCCTGCGCGCTGATGATCGGCAACGAAGGCGCGGGCCTCTCGGCTGAATTTCTCTCGCTGGCCGACGCGCGCATCGCGATCCCCACTCCCGGCCGCGTCGAAAGCCTCAACGCCGCAGTCGCCGGTTCCCTGCTGCTCTACGAAGCCTCGCGCCAGCGGGAAGCCTCGCGCCAACGCGCCGCATCTCAACCAACAACCAGCAACTAACAACCAGCAACCGCCTTTATGGACCTCTTCAACCCCACTCCCGACGCCGCCGCAGCGCAGGCCAGCCAGGCCCCGCTGGCCGATCGCATGAGGCCGCGCACCCTCGACGAGTTCGTCGGGCAGGAGCATCTGCTCGGCCCGGGCAAGCCGCTCTCGCTCGCCATCGCGCACGATGACCCCACCTCGATGATCTTCTGGGGACCTCCGGGAACGGGCAAGACCACGCTGGCCAAGATCATCGCCGCGCTCACGCAGGCCACCTTCATCGAGTTCTCCGCGGTGATGTCCGGCATCAAGGAGATCAAGGCCGTGATGTTGGCCGCGGAGAAGGCCGCCGGCTTCCGTTCGCGCACCATCCTCTTCATCGACGAGATCCACCGCTTCAACAAGGCGCAGCAGGACGCGTTTCTACCCTATGTGGAGCGCGGCTCGATCCGCCTGATCGGCGCCACCACCGAGAACCCATCGTTCGAGCTGATCGCCGCGCTGCTCTCGCGCTGCCGCGTCTACACGCTGCTGCCGCTGACCGAGGCACAGATTGTCGTGCTGCTCCACCGCGCGCTCGGCGATGAAGCACGCGGCCTCGGCGCATTCGGAGTTGCGGCCGACGAAGACGCACTGGAGACGATTGCTTCCTACGCCAGCGGAGACGCGCGCAACGCGCTCAACGCGCTCGACGTGGCAGCGAGTCTGGCCGGGGAGCAGGCGGGTCATCGCATCAACAAGGAGATCGCCGCCGAGGCCCTGCAGCGGCGCGTTCTGCTCTACGACAAGCAGGGCGAGCAGCACTACGACATCATCTCCGCGCTGCACAAGAGCGTGCGCAACTCCGATGTGGACGCATCGCTCTACTGGCTGGGCCGCATGTTGCAGGCCGGCGAAGACCCCATGTACGTCGCGCGCCGCATCGTGCGCATGGCAGTGGAGGACGTTGGCCTGGCCGCGCCCGAGGCGCTCAATCTCTGCCTCTCGGCGCGCGATGCCATGCACTTTCTGGGGCCGCCGGAGGGCGATCTCGCGCTGGCGCAGGCCATCGTCTACCTCGCGCTCGCGCCCAAGTCGAACTCCGTCTACACCGCCTACGGGGCCGTGTGCGGCGACATCGAAGCCACCGCAGCGGAGCCTGTCCCGCTGCACCTGCGCAACGCTCCCACCAAGCTGATGAAGTCGCTGGACTACGGCAAGGGCTATCAGTACGCGCACAACGTGGAGGGCCGCGTCGCCGACATGGAATGCCTTCCGCCGTCGCTGGCCGGACGCCGCTACTACCACCCCACCCAGGAGGGCCGCGAGAAGCTCCTCGCCCAGCGCATGGACGAGGTCGCGCGCATCCGCGCGGGCAAGCGCAAGCCAAAATGATTTGCCCCATCCTCTCTGAGTTCCTCGGTGAAGATGGGGCGTATGGTGCGTGCTACTGGGTGGCAGGCTTGCTACGCCGCGCTTCCGAGCCTTCGTCTGCAAAAGAGCCAGCCCGCCCCGATGCCGGATACGACCAGCAGCAAGCTGGGCGGCTCGGGCGCCTCGCCTATGGTCAGCGGCGTATCGGGTTGGACGATGGTTGGCAAAATGATACCGCCGACCGGGAATGAAACAGGGGCCAGGACCTGCGGGATTGATGGAGAATCGGATGGCCACGAGCTTGTGGTCGAATCGGTCGAGATATGCTCGGGCGAAACTTCTGTTACATCCGGCGGCGTCAGGTCCGGGAGGTAAAGCTGCGTCGTGTCCATGGCTAAGGGATTGAGGGACGGAGTCCCGTCGCGGTCGATCGAAGCGAGCAACTCGGTAAGGACTGGATTGGACGGGGCCGGGCAGGCAATGTCTGCATTGCCCGCGGCATTCTTCCGAGCCATCGCAACCTTGTTCCGCTTACTGCGCGGGTTGGGCTTCCAGTTCGGATGGGCGACACGCCACTTTGCCCAGGCCTGCGCGGTCGCCTTACTGACACGTTTGCGCACCGGCGTGGTGACGTAGTCGCTTACATAGCGCTGGCAGTTGGGCGAGGCATTGAACGCTACGGCGCCAATCGCTGTAGGAAACAGAACTGAGAAAAGTACAACAGATCGAATCCAAAAACGTGAAGTATCCATATCAGGCCTTTTTCGTCTATATGCTGTCGGTTTTTATATAAACCGTTTATATTCAATTACTTATCAGCAGTTGCGAAATTGTAAAAATATCCCTGCAAGCCATAAACGTGCGATGGCTTGAATTAACGTTCAGAACAAGCTCTATACAATGCGTTTCGTAGCGGGCTCGGAATCGTGAGGACCTCGCCCAGGTGCGTTCATCTTGCCTTCAATTGCTGCATTCTTTAGATGAAGCGTCCATATCTACCGATTCGCCGGATGCACTATTTATTCTCGTTCCAACGCAATCGGTTGTAGAACAACGCCCGCCTCGCGCGGAAGCACAATCTGCAATTGCGCACGATGACTTTATCTTGATTGGAGTGAGGTGTTGTCGAGGAGTGAGGCAAGCCGGGTGCCCCATTCATCGCAGCTTCACCGCGATGAGTGGGAAGCTGTGCCACGGACCTACGCAGACTCGCTTCTTCACTTGGCGTCGCGCTCGATCGCGGCCAGCACCAGCCCCTTGGTCAGCAACTCGGGCAGAACATCCGGCGCGCTGCCCGCGTCTGCGGGATAAAGAACATACGTTGGAACGCCGGCTCGGCCCACCGAGGCGAGCTTCTGTGTGATGCCGGGATCGCCGTTGGTCCAGTCGGCCTTGAGCAGCACAAAGTTGTGCGAACGCAATGCGGATTCGACGTCCCCAGTCCGCAGCACCGCGCGCTCGTTGAACTGGCAACTGAGGCACCACGCCGCGGTGAAGTCGAGAAATACCGGATGGCCCGCGGCGCGCGCCGCATCCAGCGCCTGCTGCGAGTATGGCTGCCAGACGAGGGCCGCGTTTGCGGTAGCGTTTGAAGCAGACGCGACTGTCTGCGCGGCGTTTATCTGCTCAATGTTCTGCTCGGTTGCATTTGACTGAACCGTAGGTCCGGTCTGTTCTGCGGTGCGCGTCTGCGAAAGCGGAATGGCCAGCCCCAACACGATGAGCACAAGCGCAGCGATCCGGCTCGCCCACCCCGCAGGCCATCGGCCCAGCGCCCATCCCGCAATCGCCAGCAGCAGGAAGCACGTCAGCAGCAGCGCCATCTGGTCTACTCCGCTACTCGCATGCAACTGGCCGTAGACCCACGCCAGCCAGATCGCCGTGGCAAACAGCGGCACTGTAGTGAACTGCTTCAGCAACTCCATCCAGACGCCCGGCCGCGGCAGCACGCGTACCCACGCCGGCTGCCAACTGAGCAGCAGATAGGGAGCGGCCAGTCCCAGCGCAAGCGCGGTGAAGACGGCAAAGATGACCGACGCGGACTGCGTCAGCGCGAAGCCAATCGCCGCGCCCATCAGCGGAGCGGTGCATGGAGTGGCCACCACGGTCGCCAACACTCCGGTGAAGAAGCTGCCCGAGTAGCTTTGCTTCCCTGCCCCCGCCCGATCGACCAACGAGCTGCCGGCGGAGGTCAGCGAGAGGCCGATCTCGAACTGCCCCGCAAGCCCGAGCGCGAGAAAGAAAATCAGCGAAGCAAGCAGCGCGATGAAGACCGGCGACTGCAACTGGAAGCCCCATCCCGCGTGGCCTCCCGTGGCGCGCAACACAAGCAGCACGGCCACAATCGCCCAGAACGAGAGCAGAATCCCCAGCGCATAGACCAGCCCGTGCCGTCGTAGATGCGCGCGGCCCTGGCCCCCACCCGCGCCAGCGGTTTGCACCAGTGCAAGCCCCTTCAGAAACAGCACCGGAAAGACGCACGGCATCAGGTTGAGCAGAATTCCGCCGAGAAACGCCAGGCCAATCGCGCCAATCGCAGTCGTGCTTGCCGCCGATCCGCCGCCTGCCGCCGCGACCTCACCCACCACCACCGGCGCGTTCACGTCGTACGCCAGCGTTTCGCTCAGCTTCACCAGCCCATGCAACTGCGCGGGCGTCTGCGCGAGCGTGTCATCCCGCACCAGATCGATGCGCACGCCGTCCGCCAGCGGCGTAATCTTCTGCGTCGCCGCATTCGCAATCACACCCGTGTCGAAAGGATAGAACTCCGCCTTCGCGTCACTTCTTACTCCATGCAGTANNATCTTGTAGTGGAGATCCCAGCCAACTACCGACTCCTCCTTTAGGCGCGTCAAACAGCTCTGGTTCAACTATGTAATCAAACCCTAGTAACGCATTTCCGGGGATGCACACCTCGCGACAAACGAGCCAATTCACGTTGGCCGTCAGATGAACCTTCTTCGATGCAAGATCTTTAGCCAGTGTAAGGCGAATCGGGAGCGCAACCTTCCCTTCGTATCCGTAATCCATCAGCGGACCGAGCGGCAGCCGCTTCGGAATCGGAAACAACATCTGCTCAGCCGTTATGCCTGTAGGCAATGTCCATTTCACGCTTGGTGGCTCGCCGGAATCTCCCGGATTTACCCAATAAACATGCCAGCCCGGTTCAAGCTCAAAATAAATTCCCGACCATACTTGTCCATATCCAGCACTCGTAGCAAACCACGACGGCGCAACAAGAGCGACTTCTAAATGAGGAGCCTTAGCCGCAAACCAACGCCCATCCCCCACAGTCTTGATCTGCGCGCGCGCGTTCGCGGCGGCGGCAACGCCGAAGATTGCCAGCAGCAGCGCAAGAACAGTTCGTCGAACTCTCACGGTATTCCCCGCATCTCTTCGTCTCCTCGTGACTATGCGATCTCGTCGTCCTCGATTGCGGCCGGGAAATTCCCTTCGCGGCGCATACGCAGAAAGCCGCGGATGAATGGCTCCAGGTCGCCGTCCAGCACGCGGTCCACATCGCCCACCTCGACCCGGGTGCGTAGATCCTTGGCCATGCGATAGGGCTGTAGCACATAGCTGCGAATCTGCGAGCCGAAGCCGATCTCGAGTTTGCTGTCCTCGATCTTGCGCGTCGCGGCCTTCTTCTTGTCCAGTTCGTACTCGTAGAGCTTCGAACGCATCATCTTCATCGCGCGATCTTTGTTCTTGTGCTGCGAGCGTTCGTTCTGGCAGCCCGTGACGAGGCCCGTCGGAAGATGCGTGATGCGCACGGCCGAGTCTGTGGTGTTGACGTGCTGCCCGCCCTTGCCGCCGCTGCGATAGGTATCGATGCGCAGGTCTTCCACCTTCAGGTCGATGACGATGGTGTCGTCGATCTCCGGGCTGACGAAGACGCTGGCGAAGCTGGTGTGGCGTCGCTTGGCAGAGTCGAACGGCGAGATGCGCACCAGCCGATGTACACCCGTCTCGCCGGTCAACATGCCGTAGGCGAACTCTCCCGCGATGGTGAAGGTCGCCGACTTGATGCCCGCCTCGTCGCCATCCTGAATCTCGTGGATGTTGGTGCGGAAGCCCTGCCGCTCCGCCCAGCGCAGGTACATGCGCATCAGCATCTCGGCCCAATCCTGGCTCTCCGTGCCGCCCGCGCCGGGATGCACCGTAACGATTGCGTTCAGCGGATCGGTCTCGCCGGAGAGCATCGTCTTCGATTCGAGCTTCTCGGAGAACTCCACCAGCGCGGGAATCTCGCGTTCGAGGTCGGGCTCGGTGGCTTCACCTTCCTTCGCCAGCTCAAAATAGGCCTCAATGTCGTCGGATCGCCGCAGCAACTCCGCGTCGTCGGCCAGCAGCGTCTCCAGCCGCTTGCGCTCGCGCATCAACGGCTGCATACGCGCCGCATCTGCCCACACACTGGGGTCGGCGATCTTTTCTTCAGTGACTGCCAGTTCGCGCTTCAGCCGCGCCGAGTCAAAGATACTCCCGCAGCTCGCGAACCCGCTCGCGNNTATTCCAGATCGTCGATCATGCAGTTAGTTTACGGCATTCACTACTCATGCACCCGTTCCGCCCAATAACTCCGTCATTCCGACCGGAGCGAAGCGGAGTGGAGGAACCCCCGCATTTCGCCTTTGTAGTTGCGTGTTTCGTGTCTACGCAATCGCAGTCAATCTGCAACGTCCGCAAGCAGTATCCGCAGATCGCGCAGGTTGTGCCCCGTTGCCCCAGTGACTACAGCAGCTCCCCTCGCGCTCAACCACGAAGACGAGTCGAACTCAGCCAGCGCGCGCAGCGCAGACTCGCGGCGAGTCTCCCCATCAATCGTGTGCTCATCCACAATCGCGCCCGCCGCGTCACTGTTGCCGTCGATACCATCCGACCCAGCCGACAGAACCGCAATCGGCCCATCCTCGGCGCGTAGTTGCGTAGCCATGTAGAGCGCGAAGTGCTGATTCCGACCGCCCCGCGCATTCGCAAACGCCGCGTCCACGCGAACCGTCACCTCACCCGCCGAGATGAGGCACACTCGTGCGTGTTCGCGACGAAGCGCGCGCAGCCGCTTGAGCAGATAATTCGCAGCCGCGTCATAGCTCCAATCGTCGCACGCGTTGTCGATGACCGCGTGGAAGCCGAGGCTGGCGGCGTGTCTGCGCGCGGCCTCTGCCATCTCGTCGCTATCCACCAGCTTGCAGATGCGCGCGTTCAGATTCCCCGGCTTGGGCGTCTCCGGCAACTCCGCCGACGCAAAGAATCGCCGCACCGGCGCAGGAAATTGCTCCATCAACCCATAGCGCGCAAGAATCTCGCGGCATTCAGCAACCGTGGTCGAATCGCCAATCGTCGGCCCGGAGCCGAGCGCGTCGAGATGCGCCGGAGGCACGTCGGAGACCAGCAGCGAGAGCGTCTGCGCCTTGCCCGCGGCCAGCGCGAGCCGTCCTCCCTTCACCGCGGAGAAGTGTTTGCGCACGCAATTCATCTCCACAATCGACGCGCCGCTGTGCACCAGCGCGCGATGAAAAGCGACCGTGTCGTCGAGCGGGATCGCGGCGTCCAGCGGCAGCTCCATCATCGCCGAAGCCCCGCCGCTTAGCAGGAAGATACAGAGCGTTTCGTCCGGCGTGAAGTTCTGCGCTGAGTCGTCTCGCGATGAATTGCTATGAGCTGTACACTCCCCGAGCGCGTGCAGCATCGCAAGCGCGGCCCTCGCTCCGGCGAACGAAGCCTCGTTCGGCGCGGGATGGCCACCGCAAAAATACTGGATCGCCGCGGGCAGATTCGCCGGCCGCTCCGCCGCGATCAGCACTCCTTGCAGCTCGCACGAAGCCGGCAACCGCAGCCGCGCCAGCAACGCGTTCAGCATCGCAGCCGCAGCCTTGCCCGCCGAGACGACGCGCACTCGTCGCAGCCGGTCGAGAGCAATCGCTTCGCCGCCCTCCACCAACAGCCGCACGCCCACCGCATCAGCGACGCGCAGCTTGCGCTCGAATGCACGTTCAATGCTGCACTCATCCAGCGCCTGCTCGAAGAGCGTGCGCGCGATCTCTTTTAGATTTGATCTGTCCGGCCTCATTCGGCCACTTGGGCGAAGGCGTACGGCCCTTCGGGGATGAGCGCGACACGAGCGCCTGCGGGCAAGCCGTCGAGCAGCGCGGCGACCGCCTGGTTCACATCGGCGAAGCAGCGCCTGCCCAGCGCGCCGAGTTGCTCCGGCGAGACGCCCGGAGAGTAGATGAGAATCTCGTTTCTGAGCCCGGCCAGCGCGATCTTCTCCAACTGCCACTGGTCGATCAGCACCGGCGCGCTCGCAATCTGGTCCAGAAACTGCTGCGGCCCCGCGTAGTTGCGCAGCATCGCGGCGAACTCCGGCGAGCCAATCCCCTCGGCGCACTCGCACAGCAGCAGAATCCTTCCGCCAGGCCTGACGATGTGCTGCGCGGCTGTGATGCCTTTGAGCGTCTGGTAGAAGGTGAGGTCGAGCGGATGGCCGGCCGCGCTGGTAATCACCGCATCGGCGGGCTGCGGAAGCCGCGTCAGCGAAGTGGCGCGAACGAAGGCGACGCCGGCGGCGTGGGCCAGCTCCGGCGCGCCGGCGAAGACGCCGGAGATGGCGCGGTCCTTGGTGAGAGCGACGTCGAGGATGAAGTCGTGGCGCGCCATGCGGGCGATCTCCAACAACTCGGCGTGCAGCGGATTGTTCTCGATGGAGCCCTCGACGGCCAGTGGCTCGCGCATGAAGCGCGGAGAGTGGATGACCTGGATGGTCTGCTGCGCGGCCAGGCCGGGCGCAATCAGCTTTCGTCCGCCGGAGAAGCCCAGCATCAGGTGCTGCTCGATGAAGCCCAGCGTGATGTGCAACTCGGCATCCAGAAAGCGGCGGTCAATATATACCGGCGTTCCGCTGGCGGTTGCGCCCAGCGAGCGATGGTCGGCCAGCGCGCGCGCATCGTGGTTGACGACACGATAGCGCGCGGCGATCTCCGGGCCGAGGATCGCGTTGATCTCTTCAGTGGTTGCGCAACGATGCAGGCCGGTCGCAATCAGGATCGTGACGCCGTCCACGGGAATCCCCGCGTCGTGCAGCCGCTCCAGCAGCGGCGGCAGCGTCTGATGGTTCGGCGCGGGCCGCGTGATGTCGCAGACGGAGATGGCCGCCGTGCGCTTGCCCGCCGCAAGTTCAACCAGCGGCTTCGATCCAATGGGGTTGTCCAGCGCCGCGCCAATCGCCGCTGCGGCGTCCGCCAGCGCCTCCGCCGCACGGCCCTCGACGACCGAGTACCGCGGCCCATCGGGAAGAGAGACCGTCAGACCCGTCTTGCCAAAGGCGAACGCAGCTTGCATGGGCGCCAGCTCCGAAGTTATTTGTCGGTGAGCGCGGCCACTCCCGGCAATGTCTTGCCTTCCAGGAATTCGAGGCTCGCTCCGCCGCCGGTGGAGATGTGAGTGATCTTGTCGGCGACCCCGGCCTGGTGCACCGCGGCCACCGAATCTCCGCCGCCCACGATGCTGGTGGCTTCACTATTCGCAGCGACAAGTTCTGCAATCGCATTCGTCCCGTGCGCGAACGGCGCAAGCTCGAAGACGCCCATCGGCCCGTTCCACAGGATGGTGCGCGCGTCGGCAATCTCATTGGCGAAGAGATCGATCGTCGCTGGGCCGATGTCCAGCGCCATCCAGTCGGCGGGGAATGCTCCCTTGCCACTGAATATCTGCGTCTTGGCGTTGGCGGCGAACTTGTCGGCCAGCACATGGTCGATGGGCAGCAGCAGCTTGACGCCCCTGGCCTTGGCCTTCTCCAGCGCGGCCTTGGCAACGTCGATCTTGTCGGCCTCGATCAGCGACTTGCCGGTACTCTGGCCCAGCGCGTTGAGGAAGGTGTAGGCCATGCCGCCGCCGATCAGCAGCGTGTCTGCCTTGTCCAGCAGGTTGTCGATCACGTCGATCTTGCCGGAGATCTTCGATCCGCCGATGATGGCGACAAACGGCCGGTCCGGCTCGGTGAGCACCTTGCCCAGGAAGTTCAACTCCCTCTCCATCAGCAGGCCGGCGGCGGACTGCGCCACGAAGTGGGTGATGCCCTCGGTGGACGCGTGGGCGCGGTGCGCGCTGCCGAAGGCATCGTCCACATAAAGGTCGCAGAGCGCGGCGAGTTGGGCGGCGAAGCGCGGGTCGTTGGCCTCTTCCTCGGGGTGGAAACGCAGGTTCTCCAGCAGCAGCGTCTGGCCCGACTCCAGTTCGCGCGCCATCTCCTTGGCGATCTCGCCCACGCAGTCGGGCGAGAAGGCCACGTTCTCCGACTCGTTGAAGACCTGGTCCAGCAGCAGGCGCAGGCGCGTGGCCACGGGGCGCAGGCTCATCGACTCCACCGGCCTGCCCTTGGGACGGCCCAGGTGCGAGGCCAGGATGACCTTGGCCTTGTGGCGAAGCGCGTACTCCAGCGTGGGCAGCGTCTCGCGGATGCGCGTGTCGTCGGTGATGGCGCCGTCCTTCAGCGGAACGTTGAAGTCGACGCGGATCAGCACGCGCTTATTGGCAAGTTCGAGGTCGCGGATGGAGAGCTTTGGCATACAGACAGAATATGTTGTTTTGCCCCCGATGGGAACCCGCAGATGAAAGATGCCGCTCCACCCCGCGATGATCCCGGCATCTGTGTACTCATTTGATGGGCTTCCGTCCTGAGTACAGGCGAATTCTCTTCCATACGACCGCCTTCGGATCGAAAGACCATAGTCCTCCGTCCGCACAGCCCTCAATCGCAGGAACACTGACGATGATCGTGCCGGCGTCAGTTACAGAATCGAGACTTTCGTAAGGATCATCATCGCAACTTTCCTGCGGAACCCGTTTGTCCTCGACATCCGGCATCACAGCAAAGATTGCTGTCTTTGTCTTCATGTCATATACGACCGGTCGGTTCACCACACCATCGCCTGCGGCCAACCAGAGGTTTGCAGCAGCTTTTGACCCGTCCGGCGAGAAGCCTATCAGATCGATGCCTGCGATCTCACCTTCTTCCGTATCCCATACGAGTCGATGCGCCTCCACGAACGCCCCATTACCCGATGAGACAAGAAGGCGATAAATCACATGGCAGTGGTTTGCCTTTGCATCCGTTTCGTTATGCCGAAACTCAAGAATGCCGTACATCCGAATTGAACCTGCGTGGCTGATGCGAACAGGTGTCTTTGAAATCGACGCGGCTGCGCGAACATCGCCTCCGCATTCTCCGGTATCGGTCGAGTACTTGCTCTGAGCAATACAAGCCGTAGCTGCCAAAAACATGAAGACAGAGACAACAGACCATTTCATCGTCACATCCTCGTATTGGCACAAATCTCGCGCGTCGGAGAGTTTACTTCCGCGAAACACGTTTGTGAAACCTGCCTCAGGTGCTCGCAGCGAGCAGCGAGATAAACAGCGCAGCAAAGGAAATCGTTGCGGAGACCATTCCCACCCAGCGTTGTCTGCCCCCGCCGAAGCCGAACAGAAGCACCGCGACCGGAGAGATTACGAACGCGTAGAACATCCCCTTCATCCCCGCGTCGATGAACCATTTGTGCTTCGTGGAACTGGAAAGAAACTGAATTCCAAGCAGAAATAGCGGCACTGCCATCGCCGACACCGCGCCCAGCGCCAGTCCAACGTGCCACACCCACCAGCGCCATGCAGCCACATTCGGGCGCCAGATCCTGCGCTTCCACACCAGTATTGCGATCAGGCCAAGAGGCACCACATAGCTCATCGTCAGCAGCGCAAACAGCGCCGCGTTCAGCGATTGATCCAGCACGCCTTGCAGCCATTGGAAGCGCACGGCCCCTCGCTTATTCCCGCGCTCTGCGCGCCTCTACTCCGCCGGCTCATTCTCCGCGGAGGACTCCTCATTGCCGCCGGTGGTCACCGGAAGCGTGCCGGGATGGCCCTTGACGCGCACCACCGTGATCTTCTCGAAGCCCTCCTTGAACGTCGGCGGCTTCAGGCGCTCGGCCATCTTGTGCATCACCTCGTCGCTCACCTGGCGGTCGCGCTTGGCGTTCCGCTCCAGGCAGACGGCCAGCGGAACGTCGAAGAAGACGGCCTGCACCTCGTAGCCAAAGCTCTTGGCCATCTTGATCCACTGCTTGCGCTCGTGCGTGCTCAGGTTGGTCGCGTCGACATAGTTCCACGGCATCTTGGCGATCAGCCGCGCGCGCAGCAAACTGCGCAGCGTGGAGAAGACAAGCCCCTGGTAGCGCTGTTCCGTAATGTCGTCGAAGAGCAGGCTGCGCAGCAGGTCGCTGGATAGCGGAGTGACGCCGCGCCGCTTGTACCAGGTCGTCTTGCCCGAACCGGGCAACCCGATGGCCAGCACCACATAGCCGCGCGGCTCTTTGGGCGAGACGGCCGTCGGCTCGTCCGGCGGCGTGCCCAGCGAGTCGGGCTGCGTCTCCATCACCATCGTCTTTTCGGGCTCAGCCACCGCAGCCTGCGACCGCGGAGCACGCGCAGGCCGCGCCGGCTTCACCGGCTGCTCGACTGGAACCGCTAGTGCAACCTTGCCCACCGCCTCGGCCGGCTCGGGGGAGGCGACCGGCAACGGCTCCGGGTAGTCCGGCCGCAGCGGGGCCTGTTGATTCGAGGGCAGTTCCTGCCCACTCTTCCCCGTGGATTCCGATTCGTTCGGGCCACGTCTGGAACGTCTTCTCATGATGTCGCGCATCCAATCGCGCACGTCGCGCATAGCTCGCTTATAACAGGAGCGCAGTGGCCTCCGCAAATCCGCCGCACCAAGCCGTACACCCCACCCCGGCCGCGCAAGGCCATGCAGTGGCGAGGCAGCCTGCGCGAAAAACTCTGCAACCTCCGCGCGCTTTTCATGCCGCATGTGATTTCAATCACACAACACGCCCGTTTGCAGCCCAATTCGTTGCACCGCCTAACCCCGGGTGCTAGCATCGAATGGACGACCAAAACACGAATTTCATCTTCAACAGGCGTTGGAGAGCTCGAATCTACTGCACGAATGGGCCTTCCAATCCTCACCGAGAATCCCACAGGAGCAAGCGAAAATGGCTGTAAAAGTTGGCATTAACGGCTTCGGCCGCATCGGACGCAACGTCTTCCGCACCGCAATTGGCAACCCAGACATCGAGTTTGTCGCCGTGAACGACCTCACCACCCCGGCCACGCTCGCCCACCTGCTCAAGTACGACTCCATCCTCGGCAACCTGAAGAACGAGATCACCCACGGCGAGGACTTCATCGCCATCGACGGCAAGAAGATCAAGGTCTTCGCCGAGCGCGACCCGGCCAAGCTCGACTGGGCCAGCGTCGGCGCACAGATCGTCGTCGAATCCACCGGCTTCTTCACCGATGCGGAGAAGGCCAAGGCCCACCTCGGCAGCACCGTCAAGAAGGTCATCATCTCGGCCCCGGCAAAGAATGAAGACCTCACCATCGTCCTCGGCGTCAACGACGACAAGTACGAGGCCGCCAAGCACAACATCATCTCCAACGCATCCTGCACCACCAACTGCCTCGCGCCGGTCGTCAAGGTCCTCAACGATACCTTCGGCATCGCATCCGGCATCATGACCACCATCCACAGCTACACGAACGATCAGGTCATTCTGGACACGCCGCACAAGGACCTGCGCCGCGCCCGCGCCGCCGCGTTGAGCATGATTCCCACGTCGACCGGCGCCGC
>PLOU01000226.1:1756-3177 GCA_003142235.1 Granulicella sp. | reverse complement strand
TCCTGCTTTTGTTCTTGCATCGGACCTCACTAACATTTGAATTCTGTCGAGAATTTTAGACTCAGGACACTAGCCTGAAACCTCCGCCTCGTCCAGTTCTCGTGTCCGCCAAGTACAATGGGCAAGCCAGATGTCCCCTCCGCCGCAGAATCCGCCGCGTCCCCTCGCACCGTCGTCCAATCCCGCCGGAACGCCGCGCCCCCGCGCCCCGCGCGCCCTACCCGACGACCTGTCTGAAGCCCTCCCCGACGGCGAAATTCATCCGGATTTTGCCGCCTCCGCGCAACCTCACGACAAAGATGGGGTTTCTGAAGATATGGCAACACTGGCCGTCAACCCGGGCCTGCTCGATGGTGTGTTTCCGCCCACCGTTGCGCAGGGCTCCGCGCACTTTGCCCAGATGGAAGACTCCGCCATCATGCTGGAGCTGCGCGCCGGCAACATGTCCGGCTTCGACTTCCTCATCCAGAAGTACCGCAGGCCCATCGTCAACTTCATGTACCGCATGGTGCACAACCAGGCCGTTGCCGAGGAGCTTGCCCAGGAGGTCTTCCTGCGCGTCTACCGCTCGCGCCAGACCTACCGCGCCGAGGCCCGCTTTAGCACCTGGCTCTATCGCATCGCCACCAACCTCGGCGTCAACTACGCGCGCGACACGCGCCACGAGCGCGCCGCCTCCACCGTCTACCTCGACGAGCCCGACAGCCAGACCGGAACCACGCCCGACCTCGCGGACGGTTCGCCCGGCGCCGAAGACAGCCTGCTACGCCGCGAGCGTTTCAACGCCATCCGCCAGCACGTCCTCGCCCTGCCAGAACACCAGCGCATGGCTGTCCTCATGCACAAGTACGAGGGCATGGACTACAAACAGATCGGCGACGTCCTCAAGCTCAGCGAGTCCGCCACCAAGTCGCTGCTCTTCCGCGCCTATCAGACCCTGCGCGTCAAGTTGAAGGAGTTTATTTAGAAGCACCTTTATCCAGGGCCTCTCGTCCATCTTTTTGAGGCTCTCGATTTTGCGAAGTTTGATTTCGAGAAGACCGATTGACCGGAATAACGGCGGTCGATCTCGCTGGTCACAGCATTCCGCAAGACGCGCACCGCAGCCATACGACGCGCCGGCGAAGGAAAGGAAGCAACACGATGAACTGCAAACTCTGCCAAGCCGCTCTGCCCAATCTCTTGCTGGATCCCGCTGCGCCCGCAAACGACGCCGCGCGCGCCCACATCGCCGCCTGCGCCGTCTGCGCGCACCAGCTCGCCTCGCTCCAGGCCACGCTCTCCCTGCTCGACGCCTGGCAGGCCCCCGAGGTCTCGCCTTACTTCGACCAGAAGCTGGCGGTCCGCCTGCGCGAGCTGCAGTCCGCGCCCCCCGCCGGCTGGTTCGAACAGCTCAAAACCCGCCTGCTCCTCAATACCGG
>PLOU01000226.1:0-1651 GCA_003142235.1 Granulicella sp. | reverse complement strand
GTAGACTTCAGATAAAGCAAGGGAACCCGGCGAGTCCGAATGTGAATTGAAGAGCTGTCCCATCCGGAAGGCGTTTGCCCACAGAGCATTGCCCATTGCTTGTTACTCGCCAACTCGTTGTCGCGGTTCCGCCAGGCGCGCCATACTCATCATGAAATCGCATCTTCCATCTCGGCTCTTTCTCGGCGCGGCATTCATGCTGCTGTTCGCCGCCGTGTCGGCGCTCGCCCGCGGCCCGCGTTCTGCGCCGCCACCGCCTGCTCCCAGGGCCTCGCGCTCCGAGCCGCCCCGCGCCGCAGCCCGTCCCGAGACCCCCGCCGCCAGGCCCGAGCCCAATATCATCGCCAGGCCCGCTCAAAACCAGGAGCACATGCAGCAGTGGATGGACCACCACAGCANNTGGCCCGGCTCAACAACATGGACCCGCAACAGCGCGCCCGCATGTTGAACCGCAACGAGGCCCTGGAGCGCATGTCCCCGCCTCAGCGTCAGCAATACCGCGATGCCGTGCAGCGGTTGAACGAGCTCCCCACGCCTCGCCGCCGCGACATCGTTCGCGCCATCCTCGACCTCCGCGAGATGCCCCCCGAGCAGCGCCAGTTGACCATTAATTCCCCGGCCTTCCGCTCCCAGTTCTCCGACCCCGAGCGCAACATGCTCTCCTCCATCCTCGCCGTCGAACCCTACACCCCCCACGCCCCCAACCCCGCCCCCTGAACCCGCTTCCTACTGTCCGCTTGCCCTGCGCCTATGTGTTGACGCTCGTCTTCCCCTGCTTCACCGGTGGAGTCACCATCGCGCTGGTGTCCTTCAGAGCCGCGATGTCGCGGTCGTACCGCCCCGCCAGCGAGTTGCCCCGGATCGCCGCCATCTCCTNNGCGATGAACAGGATCTCCGGGTCGAACCCCCACCGTTCGATCCGCTGCAGCCGGAAGATCACCTGCGCCGCCTCGCGCTTGAACGCCTTGAAGCCGCACTGCGTGTCCTTGAACGGCAGCCCCATCACCGTCCGCGTCACCCAATTGAAGCACCGCCCAAAAAACCGCCGGTACAGCGGCTGGTGGATGGTCTGCCGCGTCTTGTCCATCCAGCGCGACCCGATCGCCACGTCCGCCCCCTCCCGGATCGCCGCCAGCAGCCGCTCCGCCTCCTCCATCGGCGCAGATAGGTCTGCGTCGGTGAACATCACCACCTCACCCGTGGCCTGCAGCAGCCCGTTGCGCACGCTGTAGCCCTTGCCCCGGTTGCCTTCGTTCTGGATCAGGTGCAGCCGCGGCGTCCGCTCCATCCAGTCGCGCACAATCTCCACCGTCCGGTCCGCCGACCCGTCATCGACCACCAGNNTACGCCGGAATCACAATGCTCAACTGCGGAGTTGCCATCCATTCCCCTGGGCCGTCGTTCCTGCCCGCATCTCCCGCTGAAATTGCCCGGCAGAGCGCACTGCGGCAGACACATTTCAACCGGATGCAATCTTTGTACGATTCAGGTACCAGCATAGCCGCATCCATCGCATCCCGCGACCCACTTTTTTTCTCGAACAATCCGCCATCTGCCTGCCTCGCCGCCTCCGCCAGCGATCGACCGCCGCCATCGCCAGGCGAAAGTTCTTCGTCATCGCGGGTGGGAAAATAGTCTAAACTGCAAATTA
>PLOU01000136.1 GCA_003142235.1 Granulicella sp. | reverse complement strand
ATGCGAAACTGCAACCAGTCCAGGCTCTCCACATATCCGCCCAGACTCTCTGGAGGATCTACATCGTCCCACGTCCCATAGCTGTACCGGCCCCACGCCTTGCCCAGCGCCTGCAGCGATCCATACCGCGCTTGCAGCCACTCGCGCAGCTTTCGCTTCGTCCCCTCGCAGTAGCAGTTCATCTTGCGCGCGCCGCCGCCCGGATAGGTGTTCTCGTTCCAAAGGTCGTACCCAAGCAGCGCGGGATGGTTTCGGTAACGCGCGATCAGCGCCGTCAGAAATCGTTCTGCCGCCGCCTGTGCATCGGGGTTATCGAGACACAATCCCGGAAAGCCGCCAACCGCCGTGCTCTCGCCGATCTCGCTGTTCTGGAGGGAACCGTCGCTCCCCTTGTACCTCGCGCTGGCGTACCGGCGAAACGCCCACTCCGGCGCATTCGTCGTGAACTCCGCGATGATGACCTTCAGTCCATTGGCAGCAGCAAGGTCCATCATGCGGTCGTAGTCGGCCCAGTCGAACTTGCCGGGAGCTACCTCGATCGCGCCCCACAGAAACCAGTGGCGAAAGGTGTTCATCCCAACGCGCGCCGCCGTCTGATGATCGCGCGCCCAATCTTCAGCCGGCGGATTCGTCTTGCGGAAGTACACCGCGCCGTAGGGAAACACCGGTCCCATCGCGGCATCCTTCCCGCCAGCCGGCTGCTGCGCCAGCGCCTCCGGGCTTCCCGCAATGCCCGGCAGACCTGCGACCCGCCCCACCGCGGCAGACGCGCCCACCAGCGCCGCCGTTCGCATAAAGTCCCGCCGCGTAACTTCCAGGTTTTCCTTCATCTTCGGCATACGATCTTCTCCTGCGCGGAACGCTCTAAAAACGCCAAAATCAACGTGTTTTGATCCGCGCCAGCTTACCACTCAGCCCGATGCGTCCGCTACGGTCCTTGTGAGCCGGTAGTGGGTCAGTTTGGCAGATGAGCATTCCCTAGTGTAGTGTCCCAGAAATAGCTTGACTAATTAGATTATTCAGGGTAGGCTTGGATATGTCACTGGGACGCCCTTTGCCTGTTCTTGAACTGACTGCGGAGGAGCGGCGTGAATTGTCTGGTTTTGCCGCTTCCCGCAGCCTCCCTCATTCTCTTGTAGCCCGCGCTCAACTGGTGTTGTGGGCTGCCGAAGGCATCGCCAACACGGAGATTGCCGAGCGTCTGAACTGGTCCAAGCCGACGGTGGGCAAGTGGCGGCAACGCTTCGTCGGGCATCGCCTTCAAGGTCTCTACGATGAGCTTCGCCCAGGCCGTCCGCGCTCGGTCTCCGACGAACAGGTTGCCGTTCTGCTGCGCCGCACCCTCAAGCAGAAGCCCCCTGGAGCAACGCACTGGAGCGTTCGTCTGGCAGCAGAGGCGAACGGGCTTTCCAAGTCTACGGTCCATCGCGTCTTTCAACTGTTCTCACTGCAACCGCACCGCAGCAAGAGTTTCAAGCTCTCCACCGATCCATTCTTCATCGAAAAGGTGCGCGATGTGGTCGGTCTCTACCTGAACCCTCCCGACCACGCCGTGGTCCTGTCGGTCGATGAGAAGTCGCAGATTCAGGCGTTGGATCGTACCGCACCGTTGTTGCCCATGCGACCGGGCCAGATCGAACGCCGCACCCACGACTACGCGCGCCACGGCACGACCAGCCTGTTTGCCGCGCTGGACACCAAGACCGGCAAGGTCATCGGCCAGAACCAGCAACGCCATCGTTCCACCGAGTTCCGCAACTTCCTCGACACCATCGAGAAGAACGTGCCCGGCGCGCTGGACGTACACCTCATCCTGGACAACTACAGGACGCACAAGACGAAGCTAATTCAGAACTGGCTGGCCAAACGCCCCCGCTTCCATGTCCACTTCACGCCGACCTCTGCCTCTTGGCTGAACCTGGTGGAACGCTGGTTCGCCCTGCTCACAGAACGCCAGCTTCGACGCGGGGTTCACCGCTCGACCAAAGAACTGAAAGCGGCCATCGACACCTTCATCCAAGATCACAATCGTGACCCAAAACCCTTCATCTGGCATAAAACCGCAGACCAGATCCTCGATTCCGTCGCCAGATTTTGTAAACGAACTTCTGACTCAGGACACTAGGATGGCTTTCAGTTTGGAAGCAACTTTTATGGCGTCAAGAAATGCTTGTTCTGCGTATGCCCATCTCCCTAACTTCTGCGCTACACGTCCCAATATGCACAAATAATCCGGACGATTTGTGTCGATGGATGAAATGGTACGCCAGATGTCGTATGCATCCTCCAGATCACCCGATTGCTCTGCGGCCATTGCGGCTTTTTGCAAAGCCAGTTCTTTTTCAGTCATAACATCCATATCTGAACTGTTATTCCACATTTCTATGAAGTCGTCCAACAATTCTTCAACATCTTGTGCGCTACTGTCGGTAGTTATCTCGTAACCACGTTGCTCAAGTAGCTGAATCCTATATTCCATGACGTATCAAATCGATTGAAAGAGCTGTATTGCTTCAGATGCCAGCTTACGTCCATCCACCGTTCGCCCGCATTCCAGCCGCATCAATTTACGACGCCTTCCCCTCGCTCCTCGGTGCTGCGCGGCAGATCCGCGCCACATGCCGCGCGATCATCCGGTCTTCCTCCGCCGGCGCCACATACACCGCGACAGCCGAGTCCTCATCGCTAATATTGCGCACCGTCTGGCCTGCACTCTGCCCCGCAGCCTTGTGCTCCATTTGATTCGCCGCAGCGTCCAGCTCCACGCCAAGCCCGCGCAGGTTGCTCGCAATCTCCCCGCGCGTAGCCGCATCGTGCTCTCCAATCCCCCCAGTAAACACAATCGCATCCGCGCCATCCAGAGCGATAAATCCCGCAATCGCCTTCACCACGCTGCGGCAGAAGACGCGAATCGCCAGCCCCGCCCGCGCGTTCCCTGCGGAGGCCCGCTTCCTCAGCTCGCGCATATCGTTCACGCCGCCCAGCGCCTTCAGCCCCGCGTCGCCATCGATCATCCGTTCCACCGAATCCGCCGTCGCGCCCGCCTGCCGCATCAGAAACAGAACGACGCCGGGATCGAGATCGCCGGTCCGCGTCCCCATCATCACGCCGCCGGTCGGCGTCAGTCCCATCGTCGTGTCCACGGACTTGCCGTCCACGCACGCCGTCACGCTGCACCCGCTGCCCAGGTGCGCAATCACCATCCGCCGCGGAAACGCAATCCCCTGCGCCTCCCTCAGTTGCGCCACAATCGACTCGCACGACAGCCCATGAAATCCATACCGCCGCACGCCCTGCTTGCGCACCGCGTAGGGCAACGCATACACCATCGCCTCCTCCGGCATCGTCTCGTGGAAGACCGTGTCGAAGCATGCAATGTGCGGCACGCCACTGAACCGCCGCATCATCTCGTCGATCATCTCCAGTGCTTCGGGATCGTGCAGCGGAGCGAACTCGCACGCCGCGCGCAGCTCCACCAGCACCTCCTGCGTCAGCCTCTGATGTCCGCGCAGATGCGCCCCCGGATGCACCACGCGATAGCCCACCGCGTCCGGCGGCGGCAGACCATCCAGCCCCACCGCGCGCTCCACCACCGCAATCGCCTCCTTCATCGAGCCGGATTTCACCGCGCCCAGCCTGCCGCTCAGGTCGTTGCCCGCCACATAGCGAAACTCCAGCTTCTCCCGCCGGCCTCCGATGCCGCCCAGCTCGCCCTCATACAGCGAACGGCACTCAACAGGGCCCGCGCCCTCCGCAGCCGCACCCTCACCAACCTCATGCATGGAAAACTTGATCGACGACGACCCGGGATTCAGCACCAGAATATGCATTCGCTTGAGGCCACTCCGCGGCCACCACCAAACTACCACTCCCCGCGCGTTCGATCCGTCCTCAATCGCTCACCCAAAAGTCCCATCTTCTTCAACTCACAAAATCCCACGCGAACAATCTACACTCTAATCATGTGCGGAATCGTTGGATACATCGGCCCCAAGCCTCCCGTCCCCATCATTCTCGAAGGTCTGCGCCGCCTGGAATACCGCGGCTACGACTCAGCCGGCATCGCCGTCGCCGGTGGCCCGCAGGGTCTGGAGCTGCGTCGCGCCCCCGGCAAGCTGTGCAACCTTGAGGCCGTCATCGCGGCCAGCCCCATCTCCGGAACCTTTGGCATCGGCCACACCCGCTGGGCCACGCATGGCCGCCCCACCGAGGAGAACGCCCACCCGCACCGCGACGGCTCCGGCACGCTCGTCGTCGTGCACAACGGCATCGTGGAGAACTACCTCGCTCTCAAGGCCGAACTCATCGCCAAGGGCCACAAGTTCGTCTCCGAAACCGACACCGAGATCATCGCCCACCTCATCGAGAACGAACTCAACCTCGCTGCCCAACAGGAGGACGAATCCTCCCTCGAGAACGACCTCGACCTCGCCGCCTCTTCCAACAATGTTGTCATCCTGAGCGGAGCGCGTAGCGCGCAGTCGAAGGGCCCCGACGCAGCTCGCACTACCTCAACAGCTCGCACCTTTCCTCCACAGAACTCCGACTCCCCCGAGTCCAACCCAGCAGAAGCCGTCCTCACCCTCCCCCGCCGCAAGCCCGCAATTCCGTTGGAAGAGGCCGTCCGCCGCGCCGTCAAGCGTCTAACCGGCGCCTTTGCCATCGGCGTCCTCTCCGCCAACGAGCCCAACAAGCTGGTCGCCGCGCGCTTTGGCCCTCCCGTCGTCCTCGGCCTCGGCGAGGGCGAATTCTTCCTCGCATCCGACGTTCCCGGCATCCTCCACCACACCCGCGACATCCACTTCCTCGCCGACGGCGAACTCGCCATCCTCACCTCATCCGGCATCACCCTCACCGACTTCGACGGCGCGCCCATCCCGCTAAAAATCCAGCGCATCGCCTGGGA
>PLOU01000063.1:3929-7567 GCA_003142235.1 Granulicella sp. | reverse complement strand
GCAAGTGCGTGATGAATGGGGCATTCGGCGAAAACCTCTATTACTTGGGGGTCGCAAGTAAGCCGTGCTGGGCGGCTGCCTTGCGAATATCTTCCACAAGCGGGACAAGGTTGTCGAAGGTATGCATTTCGACATTGTGTTCAGTGAAGATTTCACTAATCTTAGCGCGTGCGTTCTCCCGTGTCTCGGACGCGAATCTTGCGACAACCACTAGATGGAGTTCCCCCAATTTTGGATCAGTAGTTTGAGACAACTCCCGTCCTTCGATAGCTTTTTCGCCGGCCTTTGAAAAAATACCTCTCAGGTCCGCAGCGAACTCAACCGGTGTTATGAGGTTATAGCGGCCATTCTGGTATGCATAGGGGACACATATGCTTTGGTCAAAGGATGGGATGTCGATACTGACTTGCTTTTGGACAAGATTCTCAACTCCTGCTTCCGTCAGCTTTTGGCCTAGATACTTCTGAATAAGCGGACCGCGTTCTTGTTTTTCTCCAATAAGTCGCTCGAATAGTTGCGTAAGATCGTCAGCGATATTGCAAATCTTCAATGAGCGAAGTGGCCCGAGTTGTATCGCATTCGCACTACGACCGATATAGCTCTCAAGCTCGCTAACATTTCCGAATGACGCCCGCTTGAGACTCTCCTCAAGTGACTTCTTGAGCCGATTGACGAAGTGAAGATCCTGCTTGCCGAAGACTTGACTGAGCCTTCGGTTATCAGGAGATAATCGTATCGTCACTTGTTTTTCTATAGGGGAATAAATTGCCACACCTATGTTTACAAACTCCTGACGCGATGTGTCTGGGCAGTAACGAACCAGTGAGTAATATCCATTCGTCACGTTCATTGCATACCTCCTGAAAATGGTAAAACGTCCGACACAGGCCACAATCTGCTGGCGATTGTCTCGGCCGTGAAGTGAGCACGATCAACAAGAAATTTCTTCCAAACGCTTCGTGTGTCCGCGACTACTTGCCATGCCATAGGCACCTGTGAAACAAAGCTCTCTGCGATATCCAAATCAAACGCTTGCAAACGTGCTGCACATTCATTCACCCGATCGCGCGATAGATGCACATTAAATTCAGGGAAACGTCCAAAGATCGAGACATCCTGAATTTGCTCGATGTATCCAAGCCTTCGATCAAGTGTGCTTCCGCATGTGAATGCATGGGTAAAGTCCATCGCAAACAGTTCAAGTGTCCGCTGCGGCTGGATCCGCTGTATTAAAAGACGTTGCTGAGATTGATTCTTCTCCCATCGGGTGAGTGTCTGTCGCAGTTTCGTAACCAGGTATCAAGAACGACAAGTCGACATATGTCCTCTTTGTTAGAGATTGACGAAAGGGTCTGGGGATCACCTCCCCATATAAGCCCCATATCTTCTGCACGACTAATAAACGCGGGTCCCGGTTGTGCCCAGCTTTGACCATCGAACGCAACTTCTCTCGGATCAGTGACTTCAATCAATGAAAAATCAAAGGTTTTCAGGCCTAGCCAATCTGCGGCAAGGCTTCCGACGAGTTCACACGCTAACACATGCGGACCTTCAGGATTGCCAAGGGCTTTGAGAAAGCCCTCACCTTGCTCGGTGTCGACCCGAACCGTTCGCGTTGCCGTGGTATAGCCTTGGACAGCGCGAGTGATCGTATTGGGATTCCAGCCATTTCCGTGAAGGGGCACGAGTCACTCTGCGTGGTTCCAGCATTCTAACGCATACGATGTTAGATGCGTACAGGCGGCCTTGTCTGGCCGCCTGTACTTTGTTTGGATGCAATAATTTGCGCTTATTCGGCGGCCATTTCTTCTTGTTCNNTGGGCTGCCGCTTCTTCCAGTTCTGGCGAGAGCTGGACGTTGCGGTAGTACTCCATGCCCGTCCCCGCCGGGATCAGCCGCCCGACGATGACGTTCTCCTTGAGTCCGCGCAGCGTGTCGATGGAGCCGTTGATGCTGGCCTCCGTCAGTACGCGTGTGGTCTCCTGGAAGCTCGCCGCCGAAATAAACGAATCCGTCGAGAGCGACGCCTTNNCTCCTCGATCTTGACCCAGCGCAGCATCTGGCGAACGATGGTCTCGATGTGCTTGTCGGAGATGGTGACGCCCTGCAGCCGGTAGACCTCCTGGATTTCGTTGACCAGGTACATCTGTAGCGCGCGCTCGCCCAGCACCTCAAGGATGTCGTGCGGGTTGCGCGGGCCGTCGATGAGCGGGTCCCCGGCGCGCAGGCGTTCTCCCTCCTGCACGTTGACGTAGACGCCGCGGGGAACGCTGTACTCCTCTTCCTGCCCGTTGTCCGCGGTGACGTAGACCTTGCGCTGCCCCTTGGCGACCTCGCCGAAGCGCACCACGCCGTCGATCTTGCTGATGATGGCGGGGTCGTGCGGCTTGCGCGCCTCGAAGAGNNAGCTCGTCGCCGTCGGCCACCATCAGGTGGGCGCGCGATGGCATCAGGTAGCGCTTGCTGCCGCTCGCGGCCTTGATCAGGATGGCGGGCTGGCGCTTCTCGTCGGTGGAGTCGGCCACCACCAGGCGGCTGAGCCCGGTCACCTCGTCCACCTCGTCGTTCAGCGTGACGCCCTCCTGCAGGTCCTTGAAGTGGACGGTGCCGGCGATCTCCGTCAGCAGCGAGAAGGTGTACGGGTCCCACTCGCCCAGGATGTCGCCCTGCGTGACCTTGACGCCCTCTTCGACCTTGAGCTTGGCGCCGTAGACGATGGCGTAGCGCTCCTTCTCGCGTCCCTTGTCGTCGACGATGGCGATCGACCCATTGCGGTTCATCGTCACCAGGCTGCCGTCCTTCGAGCGCACGGTGACCAGGTTGATGAAGCGCACGGTGCCGGCGTTCTTGGCTTCGATGTGGGATGCGTCGGAGACGCGGCTGGCCGTGCCGCCGATGTGGAAGGTGCGCATGGTGAGCTGCGTTCCCGGCTCGCCGATGGACTGCGCCGCGATGACGCCGACGGCCTCGCCCATCTCCACCATCTTGCCGGAGCCGAGGTTGCGCCCGTAGCAGAGGATGCAGACTCCGCGCTTCGATTCGCAGGTCAGCACGGAGCGGATCTTGACCCGCTCGATGCCCGCTGCCTGCACGGCCGATGCCAGGTCCTCGTCGATCTCCTGGTTCACCTCGACGATGGTCTTGCCCTCGAAGTCCTTCAACTTTTCCAGCGAGACGCGCCCGATGATGCGGTCGCGCAGCGGCTCGATGACCTCGCCCGCCTCGATGATCGGCGTGACGTAGATGCCTTCCACGGTGCCGCAGTCGTGCTCGGAGATGATGACGTCCTGGGCGACATCGACCAGGCGGCGCGTCAGATAGCCGGAGTCGGCGGTCTTCAGCGCGGTGTCTGCCAGGCCCTTGCGCGCGCCGTGCGTGGAGATGAAGTACTGCAGCACGGTGAGCCCTTCGCGGAAGTTCGCCGTGATTGGCGTCTCGATGATCTCGCCCGAAGGCTTGGCCATCAGGCCGCGCATGCCGGAGAGCTGGCGGATCTGCTGCTTCGATCCTCTCGCGCCCGAGTCGGCCATGATGTAGATCGGGTTCATGGCCCCCTCTTTGTCCGCGCGCTTCATGTTGTTGAACATCTCATCGGCCACGCGCTCGGTGACGCCAGACCACATCTGGATCACCTTGTT
>PLOU01000063.1:3240-3918 GCA_003142235.1 Granulicella sp. | reverse complement strand
CCGGACTTGGTGGCGTAGCGGAAGCCCAGGTCCTTGATCCTGTCCAGCGCCTTGACCGTGGTCTCCAGGCCCAGGTTCAGGTAGCAGTAGTTGACCAACTGCCCGATTCCCTTCTTCTTCAGCAGGCCGTTGACGTACGGCATGCCCTCTGGCAGCGCGTCGTTAAAGATGGCGCGGCCCACCGTGGTGGAGAGGAACTGCTTGTTGAAGTGCACCACCTCGGTGTGGTTCAGGTCCTGGTCGTCGTAGGCGGTGGTCATGTCCAGCACCGGGCCGGTGTAGCGCAGGCGGATGGGCGTCAGCGTCTCGATCTGCTTGGCCTCCAGCGCCATGAAGACCTCTTCGATGTTGGCGAAGACGCGGCCCTCGCCGATCGCGTTCACCTTGGCCTTGGTCAGGTAGTAGATGCCCAGCACCATGTCCTGCGTGGGCACGGTGATGGGCTGGCCGCTGGCCGGCGACAGGATGTTGTGCGACGCCAGCATCAGCACCGACGCCTCGATCTGCGCCTCCGGCGAGAGCGGGATGTGNNATCTGGTCGCCGTCGAAGTCCGCATTGAAGGCGGTGCAGACCAGCGGGTGGATCTTGATCGCCTTGCCCTCCACCAGCACCGGCTCAAACCCCTGAATGCCGAGGCGGTGCAGCGTGGGCGCGCGGTTCAGCAGGATGGGATGGTC
>PLOU01000063.1:0-3223 GCA_003142235.1 Granulicella sp. | reverse complement strand
TGTTCCAGGCGGTGGTAGATGAATGGCTTGAAGAGTTCCAGCGCCATCTTCTTGGGCAGGCCGCACTGGTGCAGTTGCAGCTCCGGGCCGACCACGATCACCGACCGGCCGGAGTAGTCCACGCGCTTGCCCAGCAGGTTCTGGCGGAAGCGGCCCTGCTTGCCCTTCAGCGTGTCACTGAGCGACTTCAGCGGCCGGTTGTTGGCGCCGCGCAGCACGCGTCCCCGCCGCCCGTTGTCGAACAGCGCGTCCACCGCCTCCTGCAACATGCGCTTCTCGTTGCGCACGATCACTTCGGGCGCGTGCAGGTCCATCAGCTTCTTCAACCGATTGTTGCGGTTGATGACGCGGCGATAGAGGTCGTTCAAATCGGAGGTTGCGAAGCGGCCGCCATCCAGCGGGACCAGTGGGCGCAGCTCCGGCGGAATCACCGGGATCACGTCCAGAATCATCCACTGCGGCTTGTTGTCGGACTTGCGGAAGGCCTCCACGATCTTCAGCCGCTTGGAGTACTTCAGCTTCTTCTGCAGCGATGTCTCGGTCTTGATGCGCTCGCGCAGTTCCAGCGAGAGCTCGGTGACATCCACCCTCTTCAGCAGCTCCTTGATCGCCTCTGCGCCCATCATCGCCTTGAAGCCGGAGGGACGATACTGGTCGTCAAGCTCACGGAAGCGGGTCTCGTCCTTGATGACCTCGCGCTCCTTCACCGGCGCATCGCCCGGGTCCACCACCACGTAGGACTCGAAGTACAGCACCGCCTCCAGCTCGCGCAGGCTGATGTCCAACAGATGTCCAATNNTTGCCGCACAGGCACTCCCAGTCGGTGATGGGGCCAAAGATGCGCGCGCAGAACAGGCCGTCGCGCTCCGGCTTGAAGGTGCGGTAGTTGATCGTCTCCGGCTTGGTCACCTCGCCGTGCGACCAGGAGCGGATCTTCTCCGGGCTGGCAAGCTGGATCTTGATGGCGTCAAAGTCGAGAATCGGTCCGGTCAGTTCAAAGGGGCTGGAGCGGAACATGGTTTGCGTCTCCGTATGTTCTCTGCGAAAGCAGTGCAGCGGGTTGGCTGCGGTTGCTCAATCTGTTCCGCGATGACTTCATCAGGCGCATCGCGATGCCTTTGGTTCTGGTGCTGGTGCCTATTTCGATTGTGGTATTGCTGGAAGCGGAGGGGGCACGAAAGCCGGCCTCCACCTCCCTCTTGCGTTAGTCGGCTAATGCGAGCTCAGGCAGCGGTACCTTCTTCTGGTCGATCTGCTTGATCAGCTCGACGTCGAGGCACAGCGACTGCAACTCGCGGATCAGTACGTTGAACGATTCGGGCACGCCGGGCTCGATTGCCGCCTCGCCCTTCACAATGGCCTCGTAGATCTTGGTGCGGCCGTAAACATCGTCGGACTTCGCGGTCAGCAGCTCCTGCAGGATGTAGGCCGCGCCGTATGCCTCCAGCGCCCACACCTCCATCTCTCCGAAACGCTGTCCGCCGAACTGCGCCTTGCCGCCCAGCGGCTGTTGCGTAATCAGGCTGTACGGCCCGATGGAACGCGCGTGGATCTTGTCATCGACAAGGTGCGAGAGCTTCAGCATATAGATGTAGCCGACCGTCGCCGGCTGCTCGAACGGCTCGCCGATCATGCCATCGTAGAGCTGCGTCTTGCCCGAGCTGGGCAGTCCCGCCGCCTTCAGCAGCGCCTTGATCTCCGTCTCTCGCGCTCCGTCGAAGACCGCGGTGGCGAACCAGATGCCGCGCTTCATCCCGGCGGCGGCGCGGATGGTCTGCGCGTCGTCCAGGTCCAGAAGCTGGGTGAGCGCCGCGGTGCCCGCAAAGCGCGCCTTGAAGAGTTCGCGCACCTCGCTGGCCGACTGCATCTCGGCGGCGGCCTCGGCAATCTGCTTGCCCAGTTCGTGCGCCGCCCAGCCCAGGTGCGTCTCCAGAATCTGCCCCACGTTCATTCGCGAAGGCACGCCCAGCGGGTTCAGCACAATCTCCACCGGCGTTCCATCGGGCAGGTACGGCATGTCCTCCTCGGGCAGGATGCGCGCGATCACGCCCTTGTTGCCGTGCCGTCCCGCCATCTTGTCGCCCACCGACAGCTTGCGCTTCATGGCGACGTACACCTTCACCATCTTGATGACGCCGGGCGAAAGCTCGTCGCCCTTCTGCATCTTGCCGACCTTATCGTTGGTGATCTTGCGCAGCACGTCGATCTGGCGCGAGGTCATCTCCTCGATCTCGTCGATCTGCTCGTTCACCCGCGGGTCCTTGTCCGCATAGCGAATCCGCTTGAGGTTGCGCGTGCTGATCAGCTCGATGGTGTCGCGGTTGAGAATGTCGCCCTTACTGAGCAGCTTCTTGTTGGTGCGCTCGTCGTGCAGGTCGCTGAGCACCTCCTTGGCGCCAAGAATCCCTTCCAGCCGCTTCAGCCGCTCGTCGGTCAGAATGCGGATCTCGTCGGCCAGGTTGCGCTCCAGCTTCTCGATCTGTTCCTGCTCGATCTGCTTGGCACGCTCGTCCTTCTCCTGTCCCTTGCGGCTGAAGATGCGCACATCCACAATCGTTCCCTCGATGCCCGGAGGGCAGGTCAGCGATGCGTCGCGCACGTCGCCCGCCTTCTCGCCGAAGATGGCGCGCAGCAGCTTCTCTTCCGGCGTCAACTGGGTCTCGCCCTTGGGCGTCACCTTGCCCACCAGAATGTCGTTGTGCCCGACGCTGGCGCCGATGCGGATGATCCCCGAATCGTCCAGGTCGCGCAGCGCGTGCTCGCTGACGTTGGGGATGTCGCGCGTGATCTCCTCCGGCCCCAGCTTGGTGTCGCGCGCCTCGATCTCGAACTCCTCGATGTGGATGGAGGTGTAGTAGTCGTCCTTCACCAGCTTTTCGCTGATCAGGATCGCGTCCTCGAAGTTGTATCCGCGCCACGGCATGAACGCCACCAGAACATTGCGTCCCAGTCCAAGCTCGCCCTGCTCCGTGCATGGCCCGTCGGCGATCACCTGCCCCTTTACCACGCGGTCTCCCTGGCTGACGATCGGCTTCTGGTTGATGCATGTGTTCTGGTTCGACCGCTTGAACTTGGTCAACTGATAGATGTCCGAGCCAACCTCGCGCGAGAGCTGCGTGGGGTGGTGTTCTCCCTCGACGCGCACGATGATGCGCTCGGAGTCCACCGAATCGACGATGCCGTTGCGCTTGGCCAGAATCACGGCGCCGGAGTCGCGCGCGGT
>PLOU01000100.1 GCA_003142235.1 Granulicella sp. | reverse complement strand
TGGGTGGGATCGGACAATGGCTGGCTCGCCGGCCTCTTTGCCTCCTCGCTCTTCATCCTCACCCACGGCCGCGACGGCCTGGCCCAGGGAGGCCAGCGCGACCTGACCATGGCCGTCTGCCTCGTCGCCGCAACCGCCTTCTTTGTCCACTCTGTCCAAAAACGCTCGGCGATGTGCGCCGCCGCCTTTGGACTGCTCTCCGGCATCGCATTCACCATCAAGCCCACGGCCCCGCTCTTGACCGTCGCTCAGCTCGCGCTCGCGCTTTACGTTGTCCGAGCTCCTGCCCGCAGCGAGCATGGACCGCGCAAGCGCGGAGATAGCGCGTTTCTTCTGCCCGCCGCGCTCGCATATCTGGTCGCGCCCGCGATAGTCCTCGTGTTCCTGCTGCGGGAACGCGCGCTTGCCGCGTTTCTTGCCACCCTCCACACGCTCGTCCCCTACTACGCCAGCCTCGGCCACCGCCCGCTGAGTTTCATCCTGCTGCACAGCATCTCCACGCTGCTTCCGCTGGTCATCGCCTGGCTCGCAGTGCTTGCCCTCCTGCCCCGGCGGAGAAGCGCGCCCCGCGAGTTTCGGCGGGATGCCCTGCTGCTTGGCGTTATCTTCGGCGCTGTAAACTGCATCGTCCAGGCACGGGCGCTGCCGTACTACCGGTATCCTCTGCTGGTCTTCCTGCTACCGCTGATCGCCCTCGATCTCACCCGCGCTCTCGATTTCCTCCCGCCAGCGCCGGCGCGCCGCACCTGGGCGATCCAGGCCCTTGCCGTGCTCGGCCTGGGGTTCGGCGGCTTCTTCCTCGCGCCGAAGTCGGCGATTCTGATTCACAGCTATCGCTGGTGGCAGACCGACTTCATCTCGTCGCTGACTCAGGATCTCAACTCGCTCGGCGGTCAGCAGCTATCGCACAAGGTCCTCTGCATCGACACGAACTCCGGCTGCGGAAATGTGCTCTACAATATGCGGCTGGAGCCTTCGAATGGCATCCTCTCCGACTTCTTCCTCTTTGGAGACGGCAACGTGCCGGTCGTCCGCCAGACCCGCCAGGAGATGGCGCGCGCGCTGGCGGCCAACCCTCCGCAGGTCATGGTTGTGACCAGCGGTCTCTATCTCGGCGGCGCGGACGCTCTCGATTACCGCAAACTGAACCGCTGGCCCGCCTTCCAGAACTTTTTGGCCGACGAGTACACGCTACAGAAGGAGTGGTCTCCCACGCGCACCGCGCGCTGGTGGAGCCGCGAGGAGACGCCCGCCAGCTACCGCATCTACGTCCTGCGCAGGTAGTGAGTTCGACAAACAAGCATTCCCTCAGGGACTAAAGTCCTCAAGATATATGGGCTTTACGGACGGGCTGAAGCCCGTCCCTTTCAAGACAACCCAAGGCCCACAATTGCACATCCGTCCAGCGTATCTTTGAAGCTATGCGCATGACGGTCCTCGCCTCCGGATCGAAGGGCAACTCGACGGTGATCGCCAGCGCCGAGACGCGTGTGCTGGTGGACGCGGGGCTCAGCTGCCGCGAGTTGATGAAGCGCATGGCGCTGGTCGACGAAGACGCCTCCGCGCTGGACGCCATCCTCATCACGCACGAGCATACGGACCATGTTGCGGGCCTCTCGGTGCTGGCGCGCCGGTTGCGCATTCCGGTCTACTTCAGCGAGCCGACCCACCGCGCCTGGGTGCGGCAGATGACCCCGCGAACCACCATGACCTACGCCAAGTGGCTGGAACACGTGCAGAAGGAGAAGGAGGCGCGCGCCGCGCAAGATGCGGTGGAGACCACAGAGCCTTCCGATCCTGAACTCTGCGAGCCGAGCGGCCCGATCCGGATTGCAGCCGCATCCGCGGAGGCTGAAGAAGAAGAAGCGCCGGAAGCCGCGATCCGGCGCGATCCGGCCAGCCTGCCCGCGGTGGAGTACTTCCAGCCGGGGACGAACTTCTCCATCGGGGACTTGACGATTATGCCGTTCACCACTCCGCACGACGCGGCCGATCCGTGCGGCTTCGTCTTCGAGTCGGCCTCGGAGTCGATCCGCATGGCCATCGCCACCGACCTGGGCTATGTGCCGCCCAACGTCAAGCGCGCGCTGGAGCGGATCGACGTGCTGCTGCTGGAATCCAACCACGACCTGGAGATGCTGAAGGACGGCCCCTACCCCTGGGCGGTGAAGCAGCGCGTGCTCTCTCGCGTCGGGCATCTTTCGAACCACGCGACCGCCGAGTTCCTCAGCCGCGATTACGACGGAAATGCCACGTACATCGTCCTCGGCCACCTGTCGGAGACCAACAACGCTCCCGAGCTTGCCCTGCTCTCTGCCGAAGAGGCCATCCGGGAGCGGAGGAGGTTGCTGGGCAACCGCGTTCTGCTGGCCCAGCAAGCCGCGCCGATCACTCCAATCTTCCTATAACATACTTTGATTCAACCTTTTAGTAATAGAAATAGGGCGTCCGGCAGACCTCTTCGCGTTGTTGTGCAGTTGGGACAGAAACCGATCCAGTTTGATCTTTTCCCTGCTTTGCGCTATCAAGTCAAGTAAAATGGTGTCTATATCTGTATGGTAACTTTTTTCTCACGAAGCTCCAGATCGGGCCGCATGACCGAACCGCACTGCACAGACCCGGTCATTGGAGACATTCTGGCCGGCTGGCGATACGACATCTCCGGCCTCTCGCCCGCGATGCGCACAGACTACGATCATCACCTGTCGGAGTGCGCTCAATGCCGCCGCCGCCAGCACTTGGCGCGCACCATCGACGTACTGCTGATCTCCGTCAGCTCGCTGTCCATCCTCGCCTTTCTGCTGGCCGCTGCCGTGCTGCACCGCATCGAGGCCATCGCCCACTTGGGCAGCAGCCTGCATGGCCACCTGTACCACACTCCGATCACCATCTCGCTGGAGGCAACGGCCATCGCCGGCCTGGTCATCTCGCTGACTCTGTGGGTTCTGGTTGCCATTGCGACGCCAATCCCCGGTCTGGTTGCGGACGCGATCCAGCGCATCCCCCCCCATATCCGCGAACGCATCATGAAGAACGCCGCCTGAGCTACAGTTGCAAGAAGGTTGCTGGTTGTTGGTTGTTAGTTGGGAAAGACGACGGTATTCGATTGCTGCAATCAGCCTGGTCTTCAACAAACAACCAGCAACCATCAACCAGCAACCTTTGACAAAATGCGTTAGCGTAGAAGCAGCGCCATGTCTTCCACGCAACCGCATTTTGAAGGCGAGATCGTTCCGCCCGCCGACTCCACCGTACCGGCCGAGGAGCCCACCCCTGCTGAGGCGTACTCGCCCGAGCAGGCGCGGCGGCGGCGCGAGTACGGCGTGTGGGACCCACGCTCCGCGCCCGGAACCTACCTTCTGCTGGCCATCAATATTGCGGTTTACCTGTGGATGGTCACGCACGGCGTAAGCCCGAAAGATCCCACCGAGGGCGACCTGCTGCACTACGGCGCAAACGTCACATGGCTGGTGCTGCACGGCCAGTGGTACCGCCTGCTGACCGCGACCTTTGTGCATGTCGGGCTGATTCATCTGCTCACCAACATGTGGTGCCTGTGGAATCTGGGCATCCTGGGCGAGCCGCTGATCGGCCCCTACGGAATGGTCGCCGTGTACATGATTACGGGGATCGCGGGAAACCTGCTGAGCATGGCCTGGAACGTCGTCTTCACCCTGAGGACGCACGATCCGGGCTATCTGATGCAGGTGGGCGCAGGAGCCTCGGGCGCGGTCTTCGGCATCGCGGGAATCCTGATTGTGCTGCTGAGCAACCGCCGCCTGCCATTTCCGTGGGAGGAGCTGCGCCGGCTGCGCAGCATGGTCATCAAGTTCGCCCTCATCAACCTGGTCATCGGGCTCGGCACGATCGTGGTCAACGTCGGCATCCGCATCGACAACTCGGCGCACATTGGGGGCTTCCTGAGTGGCTTGGCGCTGGGCGTCCCGCTAGTACCGCGCATGACCGCCGGCCGCGAACGCTATCTGGGTCGGCAGAAG
The DNA here is from genome assembly GCA_003142235.1 of Granulicella sp. Lineage (GTDB taxonomy): Bacteria > Acidobacteriota > Terriglobia > Terriglobales > Acidobacteriaceae > Edaphobacter. The sequence continues at coordinate 330 of PLOU01000100.1, read as the reverse complement.
GTCACGTTCGCCATGGCCTGCCTCGTCCTGGCCCTCTTCGGCTACGCGATCGCAAACCTGTTGTAAGAAACTAGCCTTTAGCTTTTAGCCCTTAGCTTTTAGCTAGTGTACTGTCTCTAAAGTTTGCGTACAAAAGCGAGCGACCGAGTCGAGGATCTGGTTGGCGGATTTGTGCCAGACCAGAGGTTTCGGGTTATGGTTATGTTGTCTGATGTAGCTGTGGATGGCCTCTTGCAGCTGGCGGGTGGAGCGATGAACTCCGCGACGGAGTTGCTTTTCGGTTAGCATGGCAAACCATCGTTCGACCAGATTGAGCCAACTGGCCGAGGT
>PLOU01000175.1:3774-5619 GCA_003142235.1 Granulicella sp. | reverse complement strand
CGACGGAGTCCTTCCATCCCTTGACGGCGACGCGGCCGTTTTTGGTGTCGACGGAGAAGCAGAGCGCGGCTTCGCCGAGCGCGCGCTTCAGTTCATCGGCGAATTCAAGGCGGATGATTTTGTGGCGGCGCGCGGGTCTGGGCGCACCAAGGCTCGATTCTGAGAGATGGGGTTCGGGTTGCGCGACGGCGAAGAGCGAAGAGCCGTAGATGACGCGCCGGGCGCCGGCGTCGAGCAGGGCGCGGCCATCGCCGGCGGACTTCAATCCGCCGCCGACCTGGCAGGGCAGACGGCTGCAGATCATTTCGATGAGCGCGCGATTGTCGCCCTGGCGCATTGCGGCGTCGAGATCGATCAACTGGACGAGGGGATAGGCGGAGAAGCGCTCGATCCAGTAGTCGAAGTCGTCGAAGGCGAGCTTCAATTTTTCGCCATGCACGAGCTGCACGATGCGGCCGCCCATCAGATCGATCGAGGGAATCAACATGGCAGCCTCACGCTGACGCCCGCCTGTGCGAGCTGCGCCTTCAACTCGCGCGAGCTTGTGACGCCGAAGTGGAAGATGCTGGCGGCGAGCGCGGCGTCGGCCCTGCCGCGGCCGAAGACATCAACGAAGTGTGCGGCGGAACCCGCGCCGCCGCTGGCGATGACGGGGATCTGTACCGCCTGGCTGACCGCGGCGGTGAGCTCGCAGTCGAAGCCGTCGCGCATGCCGTCGGTGTCCATCGAAGTGAGGAGAATCTCNNCTGACGTAGACTTCGGCGTCTTCGGGGGGCTTCGCGCCACGCCGCGCGTCGATGGCGACGATCACGGCCTGCGCGCCGAAGCTGGAGCCGATCTCGCCGATCAACCGCGGTCGCGCGATGGCCGCCGAGTTGATGCTAACCTTGTCCGCGCCCGCGTTGAAGACGGCTGCCGCGTCGCCGGCCGTGCGCACGCCGCCGCCGACGGTGAAGGGAACGAATAGCCGCGCGGCCGCGCGCCGCACCGTTTCCAGCAGCGTGCCGCGACCCTCGTGGGTTGCGGTGATGTCGAGCAGCACAACCTCGTCCGCGCCCTCAGCGGCGTGGCGATGCGCCAGCTCGGCGGGGTCGCCCGCGTCGATGATGTCGACAAACTGCACGCCCTTGACGACGCGGCCGCCGCGCACATCGAGACAGGCGATGATTCGTTTCGTCAGCATCTACAACTCCACAAAGTTCCGAAACACGCGCAGGCCGACGTCGGCGGACTTCTCTGGATGGAACTGCACGCCCATGACATTCTCGCGTTCGACGGCTGAGGTAAACACGCCGCCGTAATCTGTAACCGCCGCAGTTGCATTTACAACGGGAGCGCGCCAGGAGTGGGTGAAGTAGACAAACGACCCGTTTGCGACGCCGCGCAGGAGGCGGGAGTCCGGGCGAATCTGCTCCAGCGAGTTCCAGCCCACATGCGGCGACTTCAACTCCGCTCCCTCGTATGTGGCCGGAAAATGCTCACACATTCCAGCGAACGCACCCAGGCCCGGCGTTCCCGGGGCCTCGGTGGAACCCTCGAAGAGCCACTGCAGGCCGACGCATATCCCCAGGAACGACGCACCTTTTGCGATGCTCTCGCGCACGGCTTCGGTGAGGCCAAGCGAGGCGAGCAACTGCGTTGCCTGAAAGTGGCCGACGCCGGGCAGCACCACTTTATCCGCTTTGCGCACCACGTCGGGCGACTGCGTGACGACCACATCGCGCGCGGCCTGTTTGTCGCCTAGAAGGTAATGCAGGGCCTTGACCACGCTGGTGAGATTGCCCGCCTTGTAATCGATGACCGCGATCATAGGCCTGCCGCCATGAAACTCCAGACAACGATTTC
>PLOU01000175.1:1452-3727 GCA_003142235.1 Granulicella sp. | reverse complement strand
GCAAGGCTTGTGTGGAAGGATTTTCTGCGCCACGCCGGAATTTCTTTCATAGCAGCCCCTTGGTGCTTGGCAGCAGCTCCTTCATGCGTTCATCGCGCGAACATGCGCCGCGCAGGGCACGCGCGAAGGCCTTGAAGATGGCCTCGATCTTGTGGTGATTGCTGCGGCCGTACATTATTTTGACGTGAACATTGGCTTTGGCGCCGCGCGCAAAGCCGTCGAAGAAGTCGGGCAGCAGCTCGGTTTGAAAATCGCCGACCAGCGGCACCGTCACCTGATCGTCGATGACGCATGCGACGCGTCCGCTGAGATCAACGGCGGCGACGGCGAGCGTTTCGTCCATCGTCATGACGAAGTATCCGGCGCGCAGAATGCCTTTCTTGTCGCCGAGCGCGATGGCGAAGGCCTCGCCCAGCGCGATGCCCACGTCCTCGACGGTGTGGTGCTGATCGACGTCGAGGTCGCCCTTGCAGGCGAGCGCGAGGTCGAAGCCGCCGTGGCGCGTGAAGAGCTCCAGCATGTGGTCGAAGAAGCGGATGCCGGTGGAGACGGAGTACGCGCCCTGGCCATCAATGGTCAGTGTCAAGGCGATCTTCGTCTCCGTGGTTTTGCGCTTGACGGTCCCTGTTCGCACTGCTTGCGCACTGGCTTTCATCACTCGAACTCCCTCTCGCTGGCGCTGACTTGCCGACTCGCCGACTTGCTGGCTTGCTGTTTCTTCCATCCAATCTGCTGCAAGGATTCCTGCAATGCGGCGAGGCCGCGCGTGACGTGATCCTCGACGCCGATGGTGATGCGGACGAAGCCNNGCCGATCTTCATCAGCACAAAGTTGGCGTGGCTGGGGAAGAAGCCGACGCCGAGAGCGCGCAGTCCGTCCATCATGCGGGCGCGGCCCGCGTTGACCTGCTCGGCGTACCACGCGACGTATGCGTCGTCGGCGAGCGCGGCGGGAAGGCAGGCGAGCGCGACGCCGTTGACGTTGTAGGGCGAGCTGACCTTGCGCACGAATTTCATCAGACTGGCATTGCCCGCGAGCAAGCCGATGCGCAGATTGGCCAGCCCGTAGGCCTTGGAAAAGGTGCGCGCGACGAGGAGGTTCGGGACCGTGGCGACATCGGCGAGAAGCGAATCGCCGTGGAAGTGGTAGTACGCCTCATCGACCATCACCACCGCCTGCGGGGCGGCGGCGCAGATCGCCAGCAGGCGATCACGGCTGACGACCGCGCCGGTGGGATTGTTGGGCGAGGCGACGATGATGAGCTTGGTGCGCGGCGTGATGGCGGCGAGAAAGCGCTGGAAGGGAAACTCGAGCGACGCGTCCGCCTGCACGCGCGTGAGGCACGCGGTCATCATGCGCGCGCTGACCTCGAACATGAAGAAGGTGGGCGTGGAGATGAGCGCCTCGTCGGTCTCTTCGAGAAACGCGGCGCAGACCAGGTGAATGGCTTCATCTACGCCGTTGGTGAGCAGCACCTGGTCCGGTTGCAGGCCAAAGTGGGCTGCGGCGATGCGCTCGACGGCCTCGCGCTCGGGATACTTCGTCAGTCCCTCTGCGGTGATCTGGCGCAGGCGCTCGATCACCCTGGGCGAGGGGGAGAGTGTGTTCTCGTTGAAGTCGAGGCGCAGGGCATCGCGGCCAGCCAGCGGAGGATGATACTCCGGCATGGCCAGCACTGCTTTGCGCGGCTGCGGAACAATTTGTGTTACAAATTCCGCGGCGACCGATTTATTTGTAACTTTTTTGGTTGCTGATGTCATTGCATCCTCACTCGCACGCTCTGGGCGTGGGCTACGAGGCCTTCGGATTCGGCCAATGCAATGGTATGCGGGCCGAGGGCGCGCAGGGCACGGCGCGTGTACTGCTGGACGGTGATGANNCCGGAGATGTAGTCGCCCATGGATTGCGGCGAATACGCACCGACGAAGACCGAGCCGGCGTTGCGTACCCACTTCAGATCTGCCGGTGAATCCACGGTGAGGTGCTCTGGCGCGAGGCGATTGGTGAGCGCGCGCGATTCTGCAACGGAGGAGGTTACGAATATAAATCCCTGCGCGGCGAGGGACTGTTTTGCGATGGAATTTTGCTGCGACTGGAGTTTGACTTCGGATTTAACTGCCTGGGCGAGCGCGGCGTTGCTGGTGATGAGGACGGCGAGCGCCTCGGGATCGTGCTCCGCCTGGGCTACGAGGTCGGCAGCGATTCCGGCGGGATTGCCGGTCTCACTGGTGACGACGATTTCTGTTGGGCCGGCGGGCATGTCGATGCCGCACTC
>PLOU01000175.1:0-1396 GCA_003142235.1 Granulicella sp. | reverse complement strand
ACGCCCGCAACCTGCGCGGGTGTGACAGTCATCAGGAGCGTGGAGGGGAGGGGATAACGGCCGCCGGGAACGTAGCAGCCGACTGACTCGAGGGGGCGAACGAGTTGGCCGGTGGCGACGCCGGGGGCGGGAGCGATGGTCCACTCCTGTGGCTTTTGCGCTTCGGCGAAGGCGCGAATGTTTTTCTGCGCGGCGCGCATTGCGGATTGCAGCGTGGGAGCAGTGGAGTTCCACGCGAGCTTCATCTCTTCAGGCGAGACGAGCAACGGCGCATTCGGCTTCAGGCCGTCGAACCTGGCGGCGTAGCTGCGCAGGGCCGCGTCGCCGCGCTGCCGGACATCGGCGAGGATGCGGCGCACGACTGGCCCGACCTTCGAGGTATTGAGCGCGCCGCGTTTTTCGATTGTCTCGATCAACGCGGCGGCGGACTTTTTGGTCCGACCAAATGTACGCACGAGCTTCATCTGATTTTCCTAAGAACTTAACACCGATGGGCACCGATTCGACCGATCAAAAACAATTCGATTTTTGTATGCGTTCATCGGTGTCAATCGGTTTTCATGGTTATAAAACTACGTTTTCATGGCTATAAAACTACTTTACTGAGCGGGTATTCCACGATTCCGGTGGCACCGGCGGCCTTGAGCCGGGGGATGACATCGCGTACGACGGCCTCGTCGAGGATGGTGTTGAGCGCGACCCACGCGGGATCGCTGAGGTGCGAGATGGTTGGCGAGTTGAGTGCGGGAAGCTGCGCGACGATGCGGTCGAGGTCGGACTGGCGCGCGTTGAGCATGAGGCCGACGCGGCCCTGCGCGGCGATGGCGGCGTTGAGCATCAGCGAGATGTTCTCGATTTTGCCGCGCTTCCACGGGTCGGCGAAGGCGGATTTGTTGGCGATGAGCTGGGTTTCGGATTCCATGAGCGTCTCGATGATGCGCAGGCGGTTGGCGCGCAGGCTGGAGCCGGTCTCGGTGACCTCGACGATGGCGTCGGCGAGGGTGGGGGGCTTGACTTCGGTGGCGCCCCAACTGAACTCGACCTTGACGGGGATGTTGCGCGCGGCGAAGTAGCGCTTGGTGAACTCGACCAGCTCGGTGGCGATGATCTTGCCGGCGAGGTCTTCGGGCTTCTGGAAGGGCGAGTCCTCGGGCACGGCGAGCACCCACTTGACGCGCTGGCGGCTGACCTTGGAGTAGGTGAGGCTGGTGACGTACTCGACGTCGGTCTGGTTTTCAAGGACCCAGTCGTTGCCGGTGAGGCCGGCGTCGAGCGCGCCGTGCTCGACGTAGCGTGCCATCTCCTGCGCGCGGACCAACATGCACTCGATCTCTGGGTCGTCGATGGCGGGGAAGTAGCTTCGGCCACTGGCGGCGATGCGCCAGCCGGCGCGCTC
>PLOU01000104.1 GCA_003142235.1 Granulicella sp. | reverse complement strand
TGCGTGGCCTGCGCGGAGCGGTCGATGCCGAAGGGAGAGAAGCCGATGGCGCCCTTGCCCAGCGCGTAGAAAAAGTAGCGGCCAAAGTTGGGGCCGAGCTGGCTCTCCGGTATGAAGAGCGGGTTGTCGGCGCGCTCGTAGGTGGCGACGATCGAGCGGAAGAGGCTGAAATCGTCGGAGTAGAAGTCCGGCGCCAGGATGTCGATGGCGGGCGCGGCGGCCTTCCAGATGGGGATGTTGGCCTGTTGCGGGCCGCCGGAGGGATACTCCTGCCCGGCGCTGGGACGGTCGCGGTTATCCAGCGCGTGGACGGGATAGGCGAACCAGACGTTGCAGTACATCGGCAGCGCGTACTCGGCCTTGCCCGCGGCTGCGACCTCGCCGATGTAGTGCGCGGTGGAGTAGGCGGCGAAGCTCTCGTCGGCGTCCGGGCCGAAGGTCTTGCTCCAGGTGGCGCCAGTGGGCAGGCGCATGGCGCGCGCGAACTCTGCGGGAACGGCCGCGTCAAATTGCTTTTGCGCGGCGGGAGAGAAGTCGCGGATGGAGCCGACCGAGCCGGACTCGTTCTCCACCTGAATCATAATGACTGTGTGGGCGGCGTCGATTGTCTTGACGTGGCGCAGCAGCGCGGCGAAGGCTGTCTTGTCGGCGTCGAGGTTGGCCGGCGAGTTGGGGCTCATCACGTCCAGCAGCTTGCCGTAGGCATTCTCCTCGCGCGGGTAGGTCTTCGGGTCGGACTTGATCCACTCCGGAACGTAGTGGTTCTGGCCGTTCTTCCATGTGCCGAACCAGAGCAGGACGAGGCGGAACTTGTGCTCGCGCGCCTGCGTGACCAGCAGGTCCACGTTGGAGAAGTCGAATGTGCCCTTCGCGGGCTCCATCTGCTCCCAGTAGACGGGGGCCTCGACGGTGTTCATGTGCATGGCTTCGGCGGCGCTCCATGCGGCGGGAAGCGTCGCGGGCCACGCGCTGGAGTTGTTGATCTGCCCGCCCAGGACGAGGAACGGCTTGCCATCGACGATGAGGGCGTAGCGGCCATCCTTCTTCTCCAGATGGGGAATGTCGCTGGATTGGGCTGGGGNNGATCGGGGTGAGGAGCGAAGCAAGGACAAAACCAAGAGCCGAGGCGACAAGCTTCTTCATGGGGCCTTCCATTTCTTCGTGTTGCTGTTCAGCGGTATTTTACTTGATCGGTATGGAGACGATGGCGGCCAGTTATCCCACCCTCGATTTAGCCCACAAAAGCGGGTGCCTCATCCTTCGCTATTTTCCAGCGGACGGTGGGAGAGCGCCGTGCGTTTCGCTGATGGCCTCAGCTCTTGCATCTAACTTTTAGACGGCTGCGGTGGAGACCTCCCACTCGTCGATGGGCCATGAGTGTGCCGTCCGTCCGCTGCATGGAAGTGAGTGATCCAATGTTGCATAACCACGTCCAGGAACACATCGATCTCATCGCCAAGCATGAGCAGGAGTTCCTCGCCCGGCGTACGCGCACGGAGCGCATCGGCGATACGGTCGCATCCTTCGCCGGCAGCCTTGTCTACGTCGCGCTGCACATTGTTGTCATCGCTGCATGGGTTGCAGTCAATACGCTCACCATCCCCAACGTTCGCCACTTCGATCCAGCCCCGTTTTCGCTGCTTGGAACTTTCCTGGCCTTTGAGGCGATTCTGCTGGCCAGCTTCATCCTGATGCGCCAGATCCGCATGAGCCGCCGCTCCGACGAGCGCGACCACCTGATGCTCCAGATCCTCCTGCTCACCGAAAAGGAGATCACTGCCGTCCTGGGCATGGACCGCCAGATCGCCGGAAGCGTCGGCCTGCAAAAGGTCGCCAAGGACAAAGAGATCGAGCAACTCAGCCAGCACACCTCCATCGACGACATGGCGCAGAGCATCCAGGAGAGTCTTCCCGCCGAATAAGCACTGAATTACCGGATCAGCATGGAGACGATGGCGGCGGACATGAGGTTGGCCATGGTTCCGGCGAGCATGGCGCGGAAGCCGAGGCGCGCGAGGTCATTGCGGCGGTTGGGGACCAGCGCGCCGATGCCGCCGATCTGCATCCCGATGGAGCCGAGGTTGGCGAAGCCGCAGAGGGCGAAGGTCGCAATGGAGAAGGTGCGAGGCGAGAGCGCGCCGGGGCCGGTCTTCAACAACCCAAGCTGGGTGTAGGCCACAAACTCGTTGAGCACGGCGCGCGTGCCCAGCAGGTTGCCGATGACCGGCGCCTCATGCCACGGAATGCCGATGAGCCATGCAACCGGCGCGCCGAAGAAGCCGAGGATGGCGTTGAGCGAGTGCGGGAACGGCACGTGGCCGTGCGCCCACAGGAAGTTCGATGTGCCGTTCATGCAGGCGTTCAGCAGGCCGACCAGCGCGAGAAAGCTGATGAGCATGATGGCCACGTTGAAGGCCAGCGCGCCGCCGTCGATGGTGCCGCGCGCGATCGCGCCGACGAAGTTCTCGTTGGCATGCTCCTCGGAGGGCGGCATGTGGACCGTGCCTTGAGTGGCGGGGACCTCGGTCTCGGGCACCAGCATCTTGGCGACAAGGATGGTTCCCGGCGCGGTCATAATCACCGCCGACAGCAGGTCCTTCGCGTTAATGCCAAACGAAATATACGCGGCCATGATGCCGCCGGAGACGTGGGCCATGCCCGCGGTCATGATGGTCATCAGCTCGGAGTTGGTGGCGCCGGAGAGGAACGGGCGGATGGTGAGCGGCGCCTCGGTCTGGCCCATGAAGATGCTGGCGGCGACGTTGGTGCTCTCCGCGCCGCTGGTGCCCATCGTTCGCTGCATGATCCACGCGACCACCTTGATGACCCGCTGCATCACTCCGATGTGGTAGAGGACGGCGAAGAACGCGCTGACAAAGATAATCGTCGGCAGCACGGCGAAGGCGAAGACGTGGAGCACGCTGTGGGGATCGCCCAGCGGGCCGAAGACCATGATGGAGCCGTCGGCTGCGTGGCCCAGCATCGAGGTCACCCCGTCGCTGGCGACCTGCAGGATGCGCTGTCCAAAGGCCCACTTGATGACCAGGAAGGCGAAGACGATCTGCAGGCCAAGCCCCCAGGCGACGGTGCGCCACTTAATGGCGCGGCGATTGGTGGAGAGCGCGTAGGCAACGCCGAGAAACGTGATGAGTCCGAGAAGTCCGGTGAATCGTGCCACAATGCGCTCCCTTTGGGCGATTTGGGTGTATTGCTACGGCTTGGTCGAGCGTGTGTTGAGTGTAACTAATGAGGAGTACAGGCGGCGATGGAATTCCTCGATGAAAAAGAAGGGCGGGCTGAATCCGCGTGGAGCGGCGCGGGCGGTATGATCGAAGGATGAGGATGAAGTGCGCGGTTTTCGCGGTCGTCTGTTCGATTGCGATGGGGAGTGCCGACGGCCAGGAGACACCATCAGCAACGCTGCCGGACGCTCCCGTGGCGCAGAGTTCTGTGGCACAAAGCCCTGCGCCGCAGAGCGCAAAGACGCTGCCGCAAACCCCGGAGCCGATTGCGGGCGACTCCTGGTACGCGCCGGTTGCGGCGGGCAGAGGGCCCGAGAGTCTGAAGCTCAAGACCGAGACATACATGGTGGCGACCTTCGGGCCGCGCGCGATGGTGGCCCCGGCCTTCTCGGCGGCGATGAGGATGGCGCGACCGCCCGTCGGCTACCCGAGCGACTGGCTCGACGGAGGCCCGGCCTTCGGCAGGAACTACGGCGCGGCGCTGGGCAGTCGCGTGGCGCTGGAGACGGGACGCTACGCCGCCGGCGCGCTGCTGCATGAGGACTTCCGCTATCGGCCATCGGGTAAGACGGGCGTGGCGCGGCTGTTCTATGCAATTGGGTATACGTTTGCGGACCGCTCCGACTCGGGCCACAGACGGCTGGCCGTAGCGAACTTTGCGGGGGCCGCGGCGGGAGGATTCGTCGGGAACCTGTATCTACCGGATGGATTCAACACGCCGAGTGATGGGGCGAGAAACTTCGAGAGCCGATTTACCGGATTTGCGATGACGAATGTTACGCGCGAGTTTGCGCCGGAGATATTCAAGGTGACGCACAGGCTACACATTCCGTTCCCACGCATCCCGGCACGCGAGTGGTGGACGAAGGGACTTCGCGTCTCAAGGCCGTAGGGCGCGTCGATTCAGTTTGAAAGCTCTGCCAAAGACTTATCGATCCAAAAGATCCCCTCGGGGGCTAAGAGCTTATCCGTAAATAG
>PLOU01000185.1 GCA_003142235.1 Granulicella sp. | reverse complement strand
GACGCGCGCGCCAAGCTGTGCATCCTGTCGCGCATCGCGCTGCACGCGGAGCTTGATCCTGACGCGGTTGCCACGCAGACGATCTCTACGATCGAGGCTGTTGATTTTGCCTATGCGAAGGAGTTGGGCTGCACGATTCGCCAGGTCTCGCGCGCGCAGTTGGACACGAAGAGCAAGCTGGTTCATGCGCGGGTGGCGCCGATGCTGGTGCCGCTCACCTCGCCGATTGCATGGTCGCACGGCACGCAGAATATGGTGGTCACGTCGGGCCACTTCGGCGGCGATGTGGTCTTCTCCGGTCACGGCGCGGGCGGCGATCCTACGGCGGTTGCNNGCGGGGGCACTGGCCAGGGTCGGGGCGAACATCGACTCGCTGCTGCAGCGGCCGGGCTACCCCAAGCACAGCCTGCCGTTTGTCATCACGACCGAGCCGTGCCTGACCTCGACGATCGAGAAGGCCGTCGCCGCGATCGCGAAGATGGACTCCATGCTGGAGCGGCCGCTCTGCCTGCAGATTCTCACCATCGACGACAAGGCAGAGTAGCTGTGGCGCGAGCTTGATGAGAGAGGACCAGCAGGGACAAATTTGTTCCGCGGTCAGTTTATTTTTTTGATCCAGATATTGCGCACCGAGACTTTGGCGGGAGTTCCCTCAAGTTCAATCCCAATCTTGCCCGGCTGGTTGTTGGATGAGGCTGGATCGTCGTCGATGTAGACGGCCATGAGTTGGCCGTTGAGGATGTGGAGGAATGTGCCTCCGCGCACGATGATCTCGTACTGGTTCCAGTCGTTGACCTTCACATAGCCGCCAAGCGCGCTGCGATCGCCGATGGTCCCGATGAGGTTGGGAGCGGAGCCCGCGGCGGAGTTAACCACCTCACCGCGCCAGGCGATGATGCCGAGCGGCGTGTTCTCCGAGTAGAACTGGCCGGAATAGGAGGCGTGCAGCGGGTTGACGGGGAACCAGAAGTCGGCCTGTGGACCGGTCATCATCCAGTCGAGATTGAGTGGCTTTCCTCCGGGTCGAGGAGGCTTATTCCAGGGCAGCCCGGTCTGGCTGCGATACTGAATGCCGCTGCCTCCGGCGATCTCGCACTTGATCTCCAGCCTGAGATCGAAGTCCTTGGCGATGAGATTGCGGCGCCAGATATAGGTGTTGGCGACTGGGTTGTCCTTGCTGGATTCGCCGACGATGGCGCCATTCTCCATACGCCAGACCGAGGGATCTCCCTCCCAGTCGGCCAGACTCTTGCCATCGAAGATCTGCGAGAAGCCGGTGTGATCGTTGAAGTCCATCGCGGCCGGCTCATGAAACTGCGAGCGAACGGGGGGAGGGCCGGGCTGGGGCGCGGCAGGCGCCTGCGCCAGCAAACAACCGGCGCCGGCAACCAAGAGGATTGAGGAGAACCCGCAGAGGCGGAGGGCATTTCGTCGCGTGGAGTGATTGTTCAACGGGATCATTGGAACCTCGGAGTGGAGAATAGACAGATTGGGACGTAGCCGGAGCATATTACATCACTGGGTTTGATGCGCTGCGAGCATTCCCTCAGGGGCTAAAGCCCGCGATTTTTCTGCTCGCTGGTGGCGTGGCTAAAGCCGCGCCCTTTCAAAACCTGATTCAAGCAACCAGTTCTAATACTTTGGCAGGGCGGGGTCGATTTTTTCGGCCCAGGCGAGGATTCCGCCGGCGAGATTTTCGACGTGGGGGAAGCCTGCGTTCTTCAGGATCAGCGCGGCCTTCTGGCTGCGCCCGCCGGACTTGCAATGCACGACGATGTCGCGGTCTTTTTGTGCGGCGAGTTCGCCGACGCGCTTGGGCAGATCGCCCAGTGGGATAAATGGCGCGCCGATGTTGACGATCTGCACCTCGTGCGACTCGCGCACGTCAAGGACGAAGACGTCCTCCTTTGCATCGAGGCGACGCTTCAGCTCCTGCACGCTGATCTGCGGAATGCCGTCGACCAGAGGCGCGTCGCGGCGGCCAAGTAGCGAGACACCAAGCGCGCGCGCTGTTGCAATCGTCAAAGAGTTCCCTTCCTTCGTGTGCTGGGTTTTGGTTCGCGCGGCTGGCCTTCTTGCGGAGTGCCGATTGAAGACTGGCCGTGGATGTGCGACAGTTAANNTTGCAACGCTCGCCGGCCACCAATTTGATGTATCGGCGGCGCGCGACGCTTCAGGAACCGGCGCTAAAGCCTTCCAGGTGCGCAAGTACGGCTGCGCGGCGGAGATTGCCGCTGCCGCCGACGGCGCCACCGAGCTGCTGGCGCGGCCGGGATGGATGCTGAATGGCGTGATCTCGCGGCTGGTGGACCGCGGCTACCAGAAGTTCCTGAAGACGCCGCAGATGGAGATTCCCGCGACGGCGGAGCATCTGCACGCAATTCATGAGTTCAGCGAGGAGCTGAGCGAGGCGTCCGGGGCGACCAGCCTGTATAACGAATCGCTGGGGACGACCAGCGACCGATATCTGTATGACCGGGTGAAGGGGCGGGAGTAGGGGGAGCAGTCCCTATTTGCTGCGGTTGCGTTGCAGTTCGCGGTAGGCTTCGCTCTTGGCCATGCCGCGGGCGCGGGCGACTCGCTTGAGGGCGTCCTTTTCGGCGAGGGACTCTTTTTGCATTAGCTCGCGAACCTCGGCGGCGATGCTGGCGGGCGCGGTGTCGCCGGTGGATTCGGCGACGGAGGGGACGAAGAGGAGAACGATCTCGCCGCGTACGGTGGCGCGGGCGGCGAGCGTCTTGCGCACCTCGGATACAGCGCCGCGCAGGAACTCCTCATGCAGCTTGGTCAGCTCGCGCGCGACGACGACATGCTGCGCGGGGCCAAAGATCGCCGCGATGTCGGCCAGCGTGGCCAGAATGCGGTGCGGGGCCTCGTAGAAGATGTGCGGCGATGCGGCATCATTCCCATGTCCCAGAGTCGGGAGTTGGGGCACCCGGTTTTGACTGGTACTGCGGTGCAGGGCTTCGAGTGCTGTCCGGCGCTGGCCTTCTTTGGATGGAAGGAAGCCGTGGAAGGTGAACTGCTCGGCGTTCTCGTCGCTGCTCCCCAGCGCGGTTCCTACGAGGCCGCTGGCGATGAGGGCGCTGATGGCGGCGTTGGCGCCGGGGATGGGGAAGACGGGGACGCCGGCACGGATGGCGGCGGCGGCGATCTGGCCTCCAGGATCGGCGATGCCGGGCGTGCCCGCGTCGCTGACGACGGCGATGCGCGCGTCCGCCCGGAGCGCGGCGGCCAGCTCGATGGCGCGGCCCACCTCGTTGTGCTTGTGGTAGCTGACGGTGGGCGTGCGGATGTCGAAGTGGTTGAGCAGCTTCTGCGTCTGGCGCGTGTCCTCGCAGGCGATGCGGTCGACCGAGCGCAGGACACGGAGGGCGCGCAGGGTGATGTCCTCCAGATTGCCGATGGGCGTGGCGACGAGGTAGAGGCCAGGAGCGAGGGGTTGGCCATCCTGATCGGGAATCATGCGTTCGCCCCCTCCTTCGAGACAGCTAACTAAATGGAAGAATGATCTCGAATTACTGACCAAGTCTTTCCGGATAAAGCACGGGCCAGAGACTCCGCACCATCCACGTTAAGATGGCCAGTGTCGAAGTACTGTTTGCTGCCTTGCATCCCACGAGGGCTATCTCTTTGGCAGTCTGTCACATGCCGGCTTCAACATCGAAGTGCAAAGAACTTTGAGTAGTATTTCACGAAGTCGAAGTCTGGGAGGAAGAGTTCGGCGGCCCTGCCGGATCGAAGGGCCCGGGCCCTCGTTAGCATCGGTCCCTTCGGGCAGCTTATCCCTTGTGCTCCGCGGCCGCCGAAGTCGCGTCCGTCTGTTCGCGGATGTCTGTGTACTCTTTCGTGTACGGCGTCTTGCCGAAGATCGTCCAGAAGTAGTTGATGGTGTAGCGCAGCGCGATGCGCAGCGTCCCTTCCTTCTTCAGCCGCCGCGCTGATGAGAACATCTTCAGGTCGAAGGTGAACTTCACCTCGCCCACCTGGTGCATGCGCCGCGCGATGTCCGTGTCTTCGCCGTAGAACGCGATCGCCGTGTTGAAGCCGCCGATCTTCTCCAGCGCCGCGCGCCGCAGCACGAAGTTGCCGCCCTGCACCATCGATCCCGCGCGTAGCACCCAGCGGTTCACCGCGTACACTGCATACGCAATCAAGTAGAAGAGCTGCACGCTGAAGCGCTGGCTGGGCGACATATCGTAGTAGATGAACGGCCCGCTGAGCGCCACCAGCTTCGGCTCGGCGGCAAACTCCTTCAACACCGTCTGCACCCAGCCCTCAGTCAGCCGCGAGTCGGAGTCCACGTTGGCGATCAGCTCGCCCGTGCTGGCCGCAAAGCCCGCCTGCCGCGCAAAGGTCAGCCCCTTGCGCGGCTCGTCCACCACGCGTACGCCGCTGTAGCCCAGCGCAACCTCGCGCGTGCGGTCGCTGCTTGCGTTGTTGACCACGATGATCTCAACCGCATCGCCCAGTTCGCGCGTCTGCGCCAGCACGGACTCCAGGCACGCCGGAAGATACGCCTCTTCGTTGTACGCCGGAACCACAAAGCTCAGCCGCATACTTCCACGCTAGCCTCCGAATGTTACAGTACACTGACAATCCCGCCCGCGAACCCGCGCAGATACCTCCTGCTGACCGAAGGAGAGGAGGAGATCCGGCTCGCCGACTTAAGTCACAGCTCCGGGGATCGCCACCAGGTAATATGCATCTATCAGTAGAGGACAGAGATGAGCGAGCGAGCGGGCAAGATCGGGATCGTGGGCGCGGGCAGCGTGGGGGCGACCATCGCCTACGCCTGCATGGTGCGCGGCGTGGGCAAGCACATCAGCCTGTACGACGTGGCCAAGTCGAAGGTGGAGGCGGAGGTGCTGGACCTCAACCACGGGCTGATGTTTGTGCCCATGGCGAAGGTGGACGGGTCGGATGACCTGAATGTGCTGGAGCACTCCGACGTGATCGTGGTGACGGCGGGCGCGAAGCAGAAGCCTGGACAGACACGCATCGACCTGGCCGCGATCAACACTGCGATCTGCCGCACGCTGATCCCCGAGCTGTTGCGCGTCGCGCCTCACGCCACGCTGCTGATGGTGACCAACCCGGTGGACGTGCTGACATACATTGCGCTGAAGCTGAGCGGGCTGGAGAGCCGGCGCGTTCTGGGCAGCGGCACGGTGCTGGACAGCTCGCGCTTCCGCTTCCTAATCGCGCAGCGTTGCGCCGTCGCGGTGCAGAACGTCCACGCCTATATCGCGGGCGAGCACGGCGACAGCGAGATTCCGCTGTGGTCCAGCGCCAGCATCGGCAACGTCCCCATACGCGGCTGGCAGATGCCGGGCCACGGCGCGCTGATCGCGAAGGAGGAGCGGGAGATATTCGAGAGCGTGCGCACCTCCGCCGACAAGATCATTCAAGGCAAGGGCGCGACGAACTATGCCATCGGACTGGCCGTAGCTGCGATTCTGGAAGCGATCCTGTGGAACGAGGGGCGCGTGCTGCCGGTCAGTTCGCTGCTGACGGAGTATCGCGGTATTAGCGACGTGTGCCTCTCGGTGCCGTCGATTGTGGGCCGCCACGGAGTGGAAGGTCTGCTGGCCGTGCCGATGAACGCGTCCGAGGAGACGGGTCTTCGCGCCAGCGCCGAGGCCATCCA
>PLOU01000001.1:1490-3605 GCA_003142235.1 Granulicella sp. | reverse complement strand
ACTTCGCCGAATCGCTCAGGGTGTCTCGGAGCCATCACCAGCAGCGCGCCGATCTCACGCCGCACCCGTCCCTCCCACGCCAGAATCGCCATCTCGTCTTCACTGAGCTTCTTATAGTTCAGACGATCCGCCGTACTCCCCGCCACCACAATCGGCCGTCCCGCCGCGGCCTCCTTAATTAGCTCCGCCACGCGACTCGCCTTCGCCGCCCGCACGTCGTACTTCAGATTCCCAATCGCCCGCACAGCATCCACGCGCGCGCCCATCGCCACCAGCCGCCGCGCGTCCTCCTCACTCTGCGCCAAAAATAAATCCACCCTCCGCAGAACCCGCCCCCAAACCACTCGCGCCCGCGATCCCCGCGCATAGCTTCTATCGCTCACCCGCGCATTCACCACCGCCACCGGCACACCCACCCGCCCGCACTCCACCAGCATCCTCGGCCACAGCTCGCTCTCCATCAGCACCAGCAGCTTTGGTTGCAAAGCCCGCAGGTAAGACCGTACTGCCCACGCAAAGTCCAGCGGATAATAAAACACCCTCTCCNNGCCTGCCCGGTCGACGTCGTCGTCGAAACCACCACCACCCACCCCACGCCCAGCGCCTCTTCCAACTCCCCCACCAGCCGAGTCGCCGCCAACACCTCGCCCACGCTCACCGCATGGACCCACACCACCTTCTGCCCCGCCGCCGCCGCTCGCAGTTCCGCCGGCACCCGCCCCAGCCGCTGCGCCACGCCATCGCGATAGCGCACCATCCGCGCCAGCCACCACGGCGAGCACACCGCCAGCCCCACCATCAGCAGCAAGCTATACAGCGCCATCCCCATTGTCTCGACTCTCTCTCCCACAGCAGCACATCTTTACCGCCGCATCAGGGATGATGATAATCAACCCAGCATGAGCCCGCATCGCAACCCACGCAATCCGCACGCCTCGCGAGCCTTCCGCGCACTCCGCGCCCGAGCGTTGCTCCCCATCATAGCCGCCGCACTGCTCTGCATTCCCGCTCGCGCCGCCGGCCACAAATCCGCGCCGCCCGCCAACTCCGCCGCCACCTACCCCGCCCGCGACGCCCACCCCGGCGAGCACCTCACCATCGCCGCCGACCCATGCGACGACCCCAAGCTCTGCTCCTTCTTCCGCCTGCCCTACATCCAGCACGGACTTCTGCCCATCCGCGTCATTCTCACCAACGACGGCGACCGCGCCCTACAGCTCGACGAGGCCCGTTTCCAGTTCATCTCCGCCGCGGGCGACACCCTCCCCGCCGCCACCGAGGACGAGATCAACCGCCGCCTCTTCACTCTGAAGAGCACGCAGCCCATCCGCATCCCGCTCATCCCCATCCCCATCAAGCGCACCCCCATCGACAAGCGCGTTGCGCAGGACGACGGCGACTTCGGCTTCCAGGGAACCATCGTCAACGCCCATTCCACCCTCGCTGGCTACCTCTTCTACGACATCAAGGGCCTCGACGACCCCGCTCTCGCCCACGCCTCGCTCTACGTTAAGATGGTCCACACCCTCGACGGCAAACAGGAACTCTTCTCCTTCACCATCCCTTTCGACAAGTGGCTGGCCGCCAACCCAAACGCCCCCTCCAACCACCCCCGAAAGTAGTCCCGCACCCCATGCCCGACCTCCAAATTCGTCCTGCAACACCCGCAGACATCCCCGAAATCCTCGCCTTCATCCGCGAACTCGCCGTGTACGAGCGCGAACCCGCCAGCGCCATCGCCGCCCATGCCGACCTCCTGCGCGACGGCTTCGGCCCCACCCCGCGCTTCCACTGCCTCATCGCCGAGTTGTCTTCAACCAACAACCAGCAACCAGCAACCAACAACCTTCCCACTCCCGCAGGCTTCGCCCTCTACTTCCACAACTACTCCACCTGGCGCGGCAACGCGGGCATCTTTCTGGAAGACCTCTTCGTCCGCCCCGCCTTTCGTGGTCGCGGCATAGGCAAGGCCCTCATCGCCGCCGTCGCCGCCATCGCCGTCGCCGAGGGCTGCTCCCGCTTCGAGTGGGCCGTCCTCGACTGGAACACTCCCGCCATCGACTTCTACACGTCCCTCGGCGCCACCCCCCTCTCCGAGTGGACCACCATGCGCCT
>PLOU01000001.1:0-1452 GCA_003142235.1 Granulicella sp. | reverse complement strand
CCCTCGGCTGCGAAGTCGCGCTCTATGAGATGCGCCCCACGCGCTCCACCGAGGCCCACCAGACCGCCGATTTCGCCGAACTCGTCTGCTCCAACTCGCTCAAGTCCGAATCCGAGAACACCGCGCCCTGGCTCCTGAAGCAGGAGATGCGCCGCGCCGGTTCCATCCTCCTCGCCGAAGCCGACGCCTCCGCCGTTCCCGCTGGCCACGCCCTCGCCGTCGACCGCGTCGAGTTCTCCCGCCGCGTCGCCGCCCGCATCGCTGCCTTTTCTACGGGATCAGATCCGCGCATCACCATCCATCGCGAAGAGGTCACCGCGCTCAATCCCGACGACCCCGACACGCTGACCATCCTCGCCACCGGCCCGCTCACCTCGCCCGCGCTCGCCGCCGAACTTCAGCGACTCACCGGCTCCAGCCACCTCGCCTTCTACGACTCCATCTCCCCCATCGTCGACGCCACCACCATCGACATGGACCGCGTCTTCTTCGCCGCCCGCTACGACAAAGGCACCGCCGACTACATCAACTGCCCCTTCACCNNCCCGCATTTCGGACGCCACGAAACTCCCTGTCGTCGCCGCTCCTGTCCACTACTTCGAGGGCTGCCTCCCCATCGAAGAGACGGCCCGCCGAGGCCGCGACACTCTCCGCTTCGGCCCCATGAAGCCCGTCGGCCTCACCGACCCCAGGACCGGCCGCTGGCCCTACGCCGTCGTCCAGCTCCGCCAGGAGAACCTCCGCGCGGACTCCTACAATCTGGTCGGCTTCCAAAATCACCTCAAGTTCGGCGAACAGGCGCGCGTCCTCCGCCTCATTCCCGGCCTCGAAAACGCCGCCTTCCTGCGCTACGGCCAGATCCACCGCAACACCTACATCGACGCGCCGAACCTCCTCACCGAAACCCTCCAGCTCCGTGCCCATCCCTCGGTCCTCATCGCCGGCCAGCTCTCTGGCGTCGAAGGCTACACCGAGTCCATCGCCAGCGGCCTGCTCGCCGGACGCTACGCCGCCGCCCTCGCCCGTGGCATCCAGCCCACCCCCGCTCCGCGCGTCACCGCCAACGGCAGCCTCACCCACTACATCACCCACGCGGAAAGTAAGCGCTTCCAGCCCGCCAACATTACCTTCGACCTTCTCCCGCCGCTCGAAGAAGACCTGCGCCGCCGCATCGGAGATAAGAAAGACAAGAAAGAGCGCCACCGCATCCAATGCGACCGCGCCCTCGCCGCCTGGGACCAATGGCTCACAGAATCAGCAGATTAATTCGTGCAGCAGCAGTATTCCCGTGCTAATCTCCTCCTACCCATTTATGAGACCACTCAGCGCAATCGAATGCATCTCTCCCGCCATGGGACGGACCCGCGATCTCATGGGCCGTCCATTCCGCCTGCGCACGTTTCTCAAGATCGCCGCCGTCGCCTTCTTCGCCGAGATGGGCGGAGGCTTGAA
>PLOU01000196.1 GCA_003142235.1 Granulicella sp. | reverse complement strand
GCCGAGATGGGCGGAGGCTTGAATCTTCACGTCCCCGGCCGCTCCAATGGCATGCACGAACTTCCTCCCGCCTTTCTTGCGTTTGTCGTGGCGTTCGCGGTCCTGCTCGGCCTGGTCTCGCTGATCATCGGCCTCATCCTCTTCTACATCGGCTCCCGCCTGCAACTCGTCCTGCTGGAAATGGTCGCAACCCGCTTCACCTTCGTCGGCCCACTCTGGAGCAAGTACGGCAGCCGCACCTGGCGTTGGATCGGCCTCAGGCTCCTCTTGATTCTCTTCATGCTGCTTCTTCTCTTGCCCTTCATCATCACGGCCGTCGTCTACTTCTTCCATCACGCTCACGGGGCGGGCGCACTTGGCGTTGCCGGTTTCTTCTCCGGCCTGCACATCGCGCAGATTCTTCTCTTCATCGCCGCCGTCTTAATCGTTCTGTTGGTGCTGAGCGCAATCTACATGCTGGTGCGCGACCTCGCCCTGCCCTTTCTCGCGCTGGAAGACCTCACTATCTCGCAATCTCTCGGACGCCTGCGCGCGCTCATCGCCGCGGAACCCGGCCAGGTCATCCTCTACATAGTCCTGCGATTTGTCCTCGGGCTCGTCTTCGGAATCGTCGCCGAGATCGCTGTCGTCCTGGTCCTGCTCGTCTCACTCATCCCTCCAGGGATCGTCGGAGTCATCCTCTGGTTCTTCCTGCACCATGCCGGAACAGCTGGGACCATATTGCTGATTGCCTGCGCCATCTTCGGCGGACTGGTATTTCTCTGCTGGGCGGTCTGCGTGGTGCTTGCATTCATGGGCACACTTCTCACCTTCTTCCAGGCCTACGCCCTCTACTTCCTGGGCGGACGCTATCCCCTGCTTGGCGACCTGCTCGACCGCTCCACGCCGCCGCCCGCCTACGCCGCAGCCTTCCCCCCGCCACCGCCGCCCTACCAGCCCCCGCCGCAGCAGCCCCCGCAACCCGAACCGCCGCCATCTCAACCGTAGCGCAGTGCAACCCTACCGCTGCACATGCCCGCTCAGCTCTATCCGCGCGACTCGCCGGTCCGCATCCACATACACCGTCCCGGAGAGCGGCGGCCCGCTGCGCCCCTGCATCAACGGCGTGTCGTACAGGAACCGCAGGTCCATAAACCTCACCGCGGTCCAGTCCGCCGTTCCTGCCGGAGCGCCAATCGGCACCACCGGCCCCATCTCCGTAACCACCGGCCAGCTCGACCAGTCCAGATACACCTCGCCCAGCCAGCTCCGTTTGGCCACCAGCGTAGCTAGCGTAGTTGGCGGCTTATAAAAAAGGTCCTGCTCCGGATCGGTCGCCACCGTCGACCGCAGCGTGTCCACCGTGGCCATCTGGTAGAACTCCGGCGTCTCCACCACCGTGTGCCACCGATAAGGATTCCCCGGATAGGGACTGGCCGTCACGCGCAGCACCTGCGCAGGCAAAACCTGCGCCGCCGAATCCGCTCCGCCCGCAGCGCCCGCCGACTCCGCCAGCCCTGAGTCTCTAGCCCCATAGCTCGCCGCCAACGCCAACTGCTCCGCGGCATTGTGTTCCACCTCGCGCCACCCCCACAGCCCCACCATCGCCGCCAGCGCGAAGATCGCCCAGCCTCGCCCGCGAAAAGTCTCCCGCCGCGCCCCCACCTCGCTATTGATGAGCCCAAACAAAGCCGGAGCCACCAGCGCAATCAGCAGCACCACAAACAGTACCGGCTCGAAGATAAACACAATCGACCCCGCGTACCAGTGCGCATTGAACGGGAAGAAGGGCCGCAGTCCGTAGTTGTTCGTCCAGTCCAGCAGAAGATGACTGACGAGCGCAATCAGCACAAATCCGTACAGCAGCCCCCAACGCACCGGGGCCGCCGTCAGCGGCCGCGCAACCGCTGAATCCCCACTCGCGCCAGCCTCGCTCGCGCCCACGCCAACTTTGTTCTCCGCGGCCTTCGCCCGTCGCACCCGCCAACGATGAAAGAGCCACACCGCAACAACTACAATCAGCCCCTCGAACGGCAGCCCGATCAGCGTATGCGTGATCCCGCGATGGTGCTGGAAGGCCGCGACCGGCCCACCCGCCGACCACAGCACATCCAGGTCCGGCGCCTCCGCGGCCAGCGTCATCGCCAGCGTCGCGTAGGCCGCCTTGCGGTTGAAGCCCGCCCGCGCCAGGCAGGCTCCGGTCATCAGATGTGTGATGGGTTCCATGGGGAGTGTGCAGACAGGTTCCAGCATACCGCTTGCGCGAGAAGAGCGCGGCATTTTACCGCCCATCCTGTACTATGGGCCAGACCCTGAAACGCCCATGCCGCAAGCCCCTCCCGATCCTCCGAGATTATGGCGCCGCGACGCTCATAAGTTCCTCGAACCCGCGACCGTCTCCGTCTGTGCTCTTGTCTTCGCAATCTTCGTCCTCGGGATCTGCGTCCTGTTGGTCTCGGGCAACAATCCCGGAGGTCGCGACGTAGTCAGCTTCTGGGTGGCCGGCCGTCAGATCGTTGCCCACGCCAATCCCTACGACAGCGCCACTATTCTGAAGATCGAGCGGTCCGTCGGATTCTCCGACAATACCCAGGTCCTTCTCATGCGCAATCCTCCCTACGCGCTCTGCCTGGTGGTCCCGCTGGGACTCTTCGGACTGCGCGCCGGAGCCTTACTCTGGTCGCTGCTCCTGCTGGCGGCAATGGCGCTCTCGGTCCACATGCTCTGGTTGATGCACGGCCGTCCACGCAACAAGCTGCATTACCTGGGCTACTCCTTCGCGCCGGCGGTGCTGTGTGTCATGTGCGGCCAGACCGCGCTCTTCGCATTGCTCGGCCTCACCCTCTTTCTGCGCTTCCACAGCAGCCGCCCGTTCGTCGCCGGCCTCTCGTTGTGGCTCTGCGCGCTGAAGCCCCACCTCTTTCTTCCCTTTGCCGCGGTACTGCTTCTGTGGGTGGTGCTCCGCCGCGCCTGCCGCCTGCTTGCGGGCGCGGTCCTGGCGCTCGCCGCAAGTTCGCTGGCCGCGTGGGCGCTCGACCCGTCCGTCTGGGCGCAGTACGCCCGGATGATGCGCTCCTCCGGGATTGAACATGAGTTCATCCCGTGCCTGGCGGTTGCCCTGCGATTTGCCATTCACCGGCAGACAATGGCGCTGCAGTTTCTCCCCGCAATCGTGGGTTGCCTCTGGGCAATTGCCTTCTACTGGAAGCGCCGCGACCGATGGGACTGGATGCAGGATGGCGCATTGCTGATGCTGGTCTCCGTTCTGGCAAGCCCGTACGCATGGATTACCGACCAGGCGCTGCTGGTTCCGGCGTTACTGGTGGGCGTCTATCGCGCCACCACGCGCGCGCAGCTCGGCGCGCTCATGCTGGCCAGCGCCTTCATCGAGATCACGCCTTTATCCGGCAGGACCCTGCACTCCGCCCTCTACCTCTGGACCACGCCGTTCTGGCTCGCCTGGTACCTCTACGTCTCTGCAAAGTCCTGCGACCAGGCAAGCCAGCTCTCTCTATAATCATCCCAGAATGTCTTCCGAACCCACTCCCGGCCAGCAGGTCGTAGCCTTGCGCGAGGACTTGCGCCACCACGAGCATCTCTACTATGTCCTCGACGCGCCCGAGCTCTCCGACGCCGATTACGATGCGCTCTACAACCGGCTGCGCGCGCTCGAAGCGGCCTACCCCGAACTCATCACGCCCGACTCCCCCACCCAGCGCGTCGGCGGCAAGCCCCGCGAGGGCTTCGTCAAGACGCCCCACTCGCGCCCCATGCTCTCGCTCGACAACGCCTACAGCGAGGCCGACCTCCGCGCCTGGGACGCTCGCCTGCGCGAAGCCTTGCCCAGCAGCGAACAGGTGCGCTACGTCTGCGAGCTCAAGCTCGACGGCCTCTCCCTCGCCTTGCTCTACGCGCCTGCCCCGGACGGCTCCGCCCGCCTCCAGCGCGGTCTCACCCGCGGCGACGGGGCCATCGGCGAGGATGTCACCACGAACGTCCGCACCATCCGCTCCGTCCCGCTGAGCGTCTCGGCAGCGAAGCTGCGCTCCGCGGGCCTGCCCGCCAGCTTCGAGGTGCGCGGCGAGGTCATCCTCCCCCACGCTGCCTTCCGCAAGCTCAACGAAGAGCGCGAAGCCGATGGCAAGGCTCCCGCCGCCAATCCGCGCAACGCCGCCGCCGGAACCATCCGCACGCTCGAGCCGAACATCGTAGCCCAGCGCCGCCTCGACTTTTACGCCTACTTCCTCCTCCACGGCGACAGCGCATTGGGTGTTCCATCCACAACATTGGGTGTCCCACCCACAACGCCGGGTGCCCCATCCATCCAGCGCTCTTTGCTGGATGGGTGGGATGCCACCGAACTCAATCAGCCCGGCGAATCCCTCCTCCCCACCCAATCCACCGCGCTCGAATCCCTCCGCACCACAGGCTTCCGCGTCAACGCCCACGCCACCACGGTCAGCTCCATCGACCAGGTTCTCGCCTTCATCGCCAACTCCGAAGGCCTGCGCGACACCCTCGGCTACGAGATCGACGGCGTTGTTATTAAAGTCGACTCCACCGCGCAGCAGCGCCGCCTTGGCTTCACTGGCCGTGCGCCGCGCTGGGCCATCGCATACAAGTTCGCCGCCCGCGCCGCTATTACGCGCCTGGAGCGCGTGGACTTCCAGGTCGGCCGCACCGGAAAGGTGACACCCGTCGCCGTCCTCACTCCGGTGCTGATCGGTGGCACCACCGTCTCCCGCGCAACGCTGCACAACGCCGACGAGATCATGCGCCTCGGCGTCCGCATCGGCGACTTCGTCCAGGTCGAACGCGGCGGCGACGTCATCCCCAAGATCGTCTCCGTCATCGAAGACACCCATCGTCCGCGCGGCAGCGAAGAGATCGTCTTCCCCACTCAATGCCCCGAGTGCGCGAGCGCACTCGTCCGCGCCGAAGGCGAAGTCGACTGGCGATGCGTCAACGCCAACTGCCCCGCCCGCCTACGCGAAGGACTGCTCCACTTCGCCGCCCGCAACGCCATGAACATCGAAGGCCTGGGGGATGCAATGGTCGCGCAACTCCTCGGCCAGAATCCATCGACTATCCTTGCAGCCGACGGCGAAGAGCAATCCCTCAGCCCAGCAATCACCAATCTCCAGGCCAGCGCCGATTCAACGAGCGATACGACTGTGCGCGAGCCCTTGGTCCGCACCCTCTCCGACCTCTACTCTCTCCGCAAAGAGGACCTTCTCCAGCTCGACCGCATGGGCGAAAAATCCGCCCAGTCCCTGCTCGACGAGATCGAGCAGTCGAAGCGTGCGGGCCTCGCCCGTCTCCTCTTCGCCCTCGGCATCCGCTTCGTCGGCGAGCGCACCGCCCAGATCCTCGCCGCCCACTTCGGCTCGATAGAGGCCCTGCGACTCGCCCCCGCCGAAGAGTTGGAGCAGGTCAACGAGGTCGGCCCGCGCGTCGCCCAGGCCATCGTCGAGTTCTTCGCTGAGCAGAGGAATCGAGAGCTGATAGACAAGCTACAGGGATTGAAAGTGGAAATGACCGCCGAGAAGCGCGTCACCACCTCCACCCTCGCCGGCCTTACCTTCGTCCTCACCGGCTCTCTCCCCACGCTCACCCGCGAGGCCGCCAAGGAACTCATCGAGTCCGCCGGCGGACGCGTCTCCGCCACCGTCAGCAAGAAGACCTCCTACCTCGTCGCCGGCGAGGACTCCGGCTCCAAGCTCGACCGCGCCCGCGCCCTCAACATCCCAGTCCTCGATGAGCCCGCCCTGCGCGCGCTCCTCTACCCACCCGCGCATCCTACGGTATAGTTGAGTAGTATGGGTAAAAAAGACCAGAGGAATCGTGCCGACCGCCCGTGGAGAATTCTCCTCGCGCTGGTCTGCGTCCTTCTGGTTGTCATTCTGGGCTCCGTGCAGGTCGCGCACACCCACGCCGACGGCGCCGACCACGCAGACTGCGCCCTCTGCGCCGCGGCCCACGTCTCCGTTCATCCCATCCATGCTCCATCCCCCGCGCCCACGACCTCCGTCGTCGCCGTGGTTGAATCCCTCCCGCCGTCCATCCTTCCCCGCACACTCTCGACCTTCGACCTCTTCACCCGTCCCCCACCCGTCGCCTGTTGACAAGCGTTCCCGCACAGCACCTCGTCAACACGCAACACGCAATCCACCAGGGGGGAACTTCATGAACACGTCCATCGGACGCGGCATCTCCGCAGCATTCGTCATTCTCGCCACATCGCTCTCCGTGGCCGCGCCTCGCGCCAGGGCGCAGACCCCCACGCAATCTTCCGCTCAGGCTCCCGCGCCCCGCCGTCCCGCGCCCTCCCGCGTCCAGTCCGCCGGCAACGCCGGGACCATCTCCGGCACGGTCATCGACCCCACCGGCGCGGTCATCGCCAACGCCACCGTCACCCTATCCAACGCCATCAGCGGCCTCTCCGACACCGCCGCCACCGACAACTCCGGCGCCTACATCTTCACCAACATCCCCTTCAACACCTACCGCCTCACCGTCGCCGCCAAGACCATGGCCCCGGCCTCGCAGACCGTCGAAGTGCAGTCCTTTGTGCCGATCGCCCTCACCACCACGCTACAGATCGCCTCCGCCAGCACCGTCGTCGACGTCACCACCACCAGCGGCGATCTTGTCGAAGCCGACCCCGTCGGTCACACCGATGTCGACCGTGATCTCTTCGCCAAGATTCCGATCGAGAGCATCTCCTCCTCGGTCAGTTCGCTGGTCACGCTCTCTTCCCCCGGCGTCTCCGCCGACTCCAACGGCATGTTCCACGGCATGGGCGACCACGCCTCCAACTCCTTCTCCGTCGATGGCCAGTCCATCACCGACCAGACCAGCAAGACCTTCTCCAATCAGATCCCCATGGACTCAGTGCAGTCGCTGATGGTCATTCCCGGAGCGCCTCCGGCAGAGTACGGCGGCAAGACCTCGCTGGTTATCGTCGCCACCACCCGCTCCGGCCTGGGCGAGAGCAAGCCCACCGGAGAGGTCACCGCCTCCTACGGCTCCTTCGGCTCCTCCAACGTCGGATTCAATCTGGCCACCGGCTCCGCCAAGCTGGGCAACTTCATCTCCGCCAACGTCATGAACACCGGCCGCTTCCTCGACCCGCCGGAGTTCCACGCCATCCACGACCATGGCAACGAGGAAAATCTTTTCGACCGCATCGACGTTCAGATCTCCACCGCCAACTCCGCGCGCCTCAACCTCAACTACACCCGCTCCTGGTTCCAGACCCCCAACTCCTACGACAGCCAGTACGCCACGCAATGGCCCACCAACTCCGCCGGCGTAGCGATAGGTCCCAACGGCGCAGCCGTTGGCCCTTCAGATCAACGCGCACAGATCCAGACCATCAACCTCGCCCCCTCCTACACCCACGTCATCAACACCTCCACCGTCCTCAACGCCAATTACTTCTTCCGCCGCGACGGATTCAACTACTATCCCAGCGCCAACCCCTTCGCCGACCGCGGCGCGCCCGACCTGCAGCAGGAGACCATCGCCCAGCAGCGCTCGCTCGCCAATACCGGCCTCATCTCCGACATCACCTACACCCACGGCGGAAACAACATCAAGGCCGGCATCAGCTACACCCAGACCTTCCTCACCGAGAACTTCCAGCTCGGCATCGTCGATCCCAACCTCGAACCCGGCCTCGGCTGCCAGAACCCCAACGGCTCCGCAATTCCAGGCACAGCCTGCGCCACCCTCAAACCCTACGACCTCACCGAAGGCGGCGGCGATTACGCCTTCCACGGCCACACCGACGTCAAGGAGTTCGCCGCATACGCCCAGGACGCCATCACCTTCGGGCGCTGGTCCGGAAACCTCGGCCTGCGTTTCGACCAATACAACGGACTTGTCGCCGCCAACCAGGTCGAGCCGCGCCTCGCTCTCAGCTATAAGGTCAAAGGCCCCGGGACCGTCCTGCGCGTCTCCTACGCCCGCTCGCTGGAGTCGCCCTTCAACGAGAACCTGGTCCTTGCCAGCGAAGGTTGCAACTCCGCCGTCATCGCCGCGCTCATCCCCTGCACCCCAGCTCCCAACCGCCCCGGCTTCCGCAACGACTTCCACGCCGGCTTCCAGCAGTCCCTCTCCCGCTTCGCCGTCCTCTCCGCCGACTATGTCTGGGAGTACACCCACAACGCCTACGACTTCTCCGTCCTCGGCGCCACGCCCATCACCTTCCCCATCGGCTGGCACAACTCCAAGATTCCCGGCTTCGACGGTCGCCTCGACATACCCCCCGTCCACAACTTCACCGCACAGATTGTCTTCTCCTCGGTCGCCGCCCGCTTCTTCACTCCGCAGACCAGCGGCCTCGGAACCACCGTGCAATCGGGCCAGACCGCGGCCTACACCCCCTTCCGCATCGACCACGACGAGAAGTTCAACCAGACCACCCACGCCCAGTACCAGCTCGGCAAGCGAGGCCCCTACGTCGGCTTCAACTGGCGCTTCGACTCCGGCCAGGTCGCCGGAGCCGCCCCCTGCTACGGCACACTGGCATCGAACGACTGCCCGCAGACAACCGTCGTGGGGGTTGCTCCGCCGACAATCTACCTCAGGGACGCCACCGGCGTGGGCCTAACCGCCGATCAGGAGGCCCAGGCCGGATTCGCCTGCAACGGAGTCAGCGCCACGCTTGGCCATCCCCTCCCCGCCACATGCCTCGCCTCGCAGTTCACCTCGTCCCTGCTCAAGCTCCCCGTGCCCAACGCCGAGAACGACGACCACGACCCGCCGCGCGTCGCACCGCGCAGCCTCTTCGATCTCTCCTTCGGCGAAGACAACCTGCTGCGCCGCAAGACCGCCGACAAACGCACCCTCTCCGCCTCCGTCACCATCGTCAACCTCACCAACAAGGTCGCCCTCTACAACTTCCTCTCCACCTTCTCCGGCACGCACTACGTCACTCCGCGTTCCATAACCGCCCAACTGGCCTACCACTTCTAGCTCGATATGGCTATAATAGCCATATCGAGGTCGCCCCCATGCGAACCGTCAACATTGCCGTCCTCAAGAACCAGCTCAGCAAGTACATCACCTACGCCAAGGCCGGGGAGACCATCACCATCCGCGACCGCAACACCGCCGTCGCCCAGATCATCCCCTTCCCCCACAATGACGGCATCTCCGACGAAGAGCGCGAACTCGTCGCCGATGGCATCCTCCGTATGCCAGAGAAGCCCTGGGACATCAGGGCCTTCGACCATCTCCCGATGCCGAAGGTCGAGGGCAACGCTCTCACTCAGGCCCTTCTCGATGAGCGGGAGGAGGGCCGTTGAGCAGCAAAACCTCCGCCTTCTGGGATACCAGCGCGCTCAATCCGTTACTTGTGAGTGAGCCAACCAGTCCGTGGGCGAGAGAGATGGCTACTCAATTTACTCCTGTCATCTGGTGGGCTACGCCGGTGGAGATTCATAGCGCAATCGCTCGCGTCCATCGCAGTGGCCGCCTCGACGACCTGGCGAGAAAGCTCGCTTTGAACCGCCTCGCGGAGATGCGACGAGACTGGTTGGACATCCTCCCCAGCGACGCCGTCCGCGATCAAGCCCAAGCACTCCTCGGCCTCTACCCCCTGCGCGCCGCCGACAGCCTCCAGCTCGCCGCCGCCCTTGCCTGGTGCCGCAACCGCCCCACCGGCCGCACCTTCCTCTGCGCCGACACCCGCCTCGCCGAAGCCGCCGCCGCCGCAGGCTTCACCGTCCTGCGCCCCTGATCTCCCAACCGCTAACGAACAACCGCCCTACCCCACCCGGCACACCAGGCACTTCAGATAACTCGTCTCCGGCAACGTCAGAATCGCCGGATGGTCCGGTGCAGCGCCGCGCATCTCCAGCACCTGCACCCTCCGCCCCGCGTCCTCCGCCGCCGCCCGCACCACGCCAGTGAACTCCTCCATCCCCACATGGTGCGAGCAGGAGCAGGTCACCAGCGTTCCTCCCGCCGACAGCATCTTCATGGCCCTCAGGTTCAGCTCCTTGTAGCCGCGCATCGCGCCCTCCGCCGCCCGTTTCGTCTTGGCAAACGCCGGAGGNNAGAACGATCGAGTCGAACCGCTCGCCCGCCTCCGAATAATCCCGCATCAGATCGAATGCATCCGCCTCAATCCAATTCACCGCAGTCGCAATCCCCGGATTCAGCGCCAGGTTCCGGTCCGCAACCTCCAGCGCCGCGCGGCTCGCATCCACGCCAGTAACTCGCTCGCACACGCGCGCCAGATGCAGCGCAAACCCGCCCTGATAGGTACACACGTCCATCGCCCGCCCACGCGCCCACTTCGCCGCAGCCGCATAGTTCAACCTCTGGTCCAGAAACGCCCCCGTCTTCTGCCCTGCTGCTGCGTCGAAGTGGAAGCGCACTCCATTGATGGTGAACACCGTCTTCAGCGCCGCCTCGCATCCCTCGCGCACAAAGAGCGGAGCCTCCGGCACCGGCTCCAGATGCTCCATCTCCCGCACCCGCGCATCCGGTCGCTCCACCACCGTCCGCACCCAGGCCTGCTCCGCCAGCACCTCGGCCAACGCCGCGCGCACGTCCTCCTGCGCTGTCCCCTGCGTCAGCAGTTGCACCACCACTAGCTCGCCATAGCGGTCCGCCACGATCCCCGGCAGCCCGTCCGCCTCGGAGAAGACCAGCCTGCAAGCGTCCGTCTTGTCCGCCGCCGCATTCGTCTCTTCAGACGCATCTCCGGCGCCCGCCCCCAAAAACGCCTCCGCAGCCACTTGCTCCCTAAGCCGGATCGCCGCCTGCAGCCGTTCCCTCACCTCGCCGAGATACTCCGCCCGCCCCACTCCCACTCGACGCGACACCATCCGCAGAGCAATCTCCGACGCATCGCTATACAGCGCCGTTCCCAGCGGAACTCCCCGCCCGTCGGCCACGTTTACCAACGCCCCACCGGGAACCGGATCGCCTGCACCCGCCGTAAGCCGCTCCACATCCGACCGGTACACCCAGAGATGTCCTGCCCTCAGCCGCTCGACCGCGCGCCGCGAGATTCCCGCCACAACTCCTGTCCCACTCGCCTCGAAGCTCATTCCTCATCCTCGCACAGCGGGACGCGTTAGAGGGCGGCGAGCAGGCCCCTGGGCCGCAATCCTGCGATCTTTCGCAGCACAAACAATAGGCCCGCGTCGAGTTGCCGGCGCGGGCCTATTGTGAAAACGTCTCCTTGAATTGTAGTCGCTACCAGAGTTGCGGTTATACCTTCCCGCGCCTGCGGCGCATAACGGCAACCGCGCCCAGAAGTCCGGTTCCAAGCAGAATCAGGCTGGCTGGCTCAGGAGCGGATGCGGAAGGAGGCGGGTCCGTCATAAATATCTGGGGCTCGCTGCCAGCGGAGTAGTCGCCGTCGGGGATGTACACCATGTCATTCGCGAAGTCGAAGGAGGGCAGTGTAGGTGCAATGAGGAGGGCATCCGCAGCCAGGGCTTGAGCATTTGCATTAAAAGCGCCATTGGTGTTGGCTTCCGTCAGCGAGGGGTCCATGATGCTCCAGATGGCGAACTGGACATCGGCAGTCTGTTGGTTCCAGTCGGTGGCGGGATACTGGTTATAAAGGTACGCGTCGGCAAGAAAGTCCAACCCCGACTCGCCGTCGAGGGTGTAGCCGGGGTCCATGGCGACGCTGGAGGCGATGGTCGACACGTTGATGGCGTCCACATTCCAGGGCTGTTCAAAGTTAACGTTGCGATCAAAATTGAGGCAAGACATCGGGACGAACTGATTGACGCCGTTCGATCCCGTAACCTGGAAGAGGTAGGGGTAGACAAACTCGTAGTCTTCGTATTGGCCGCTGTACCCGGTCATGGTAAGGGTGTCGGCATAGCTCGCACGTGAAACTAAGAAGACGAGGGAGAATATCAACGCAACGACAACAGTTTTTAATCGCATGGTGAAGCTCCTGGGAACCCGATTGCAACCATGTGCAGTAAAGCAATGGTCTAAGCTCTAAACGGCCTCTTTGAATACATTGGCGTCTCTTGGGCATCTCGTATCGAACAACTGTGCCGTTTCGCGTCAGATCTGCGGTCCGTCATAACCGGCAAGCGGGAATGCTCTAATCCCCTTGCTGCTAATATAGAGCTTCCAATGCTGCTGAGGAAGCAATTAATAGTAATCAAACCATTTTGTTTCTTCCCCTTGGGAATAGGTTACTCACGGGCGACCAGTCGAGTTACCTTCGAGCTGCATCCTCTGTTTCCAGTTCCAGGCCATGATCGCTCTCGTCCAGCAATAATCGCTCATCGCTCGTCCGTCCGCGATATCTCAGATTTGGCCGGAGTCTATTGATATAGATGTGGAAACGGGTGACAAGTTGCGGCTGTAACCGAATAATTTTCCGACGTATCCCGGAATCGGCTGTCAAAGCATGAATGCCGATCTCCTTCCCTCAGCCGCTGCGCCGCGCGCCGCATGGTCCCCGCCACAGCTCCCGTCCCACTCGCCTCGGGTCATTCCTCATCCTCAAACAGCGCGGCGGCCGGCGGACAAATCCCCGCGCTGCAATCCTGCGATCGTCTGCATCGCAAACAGATGGCCCGCGTCGAGTTGCCGGCGCGGGCCCATGGTGAAAAACATCCCCTTGAATCGTAGTTCCCTTGCAGAGTTGCAGCTAAGCCTTCCTGAACTTGCGGCGCATCAGGCCGACCGTGCCGAGCAGCCCGGTTCCCAGCAGGAGCAGGCTGGTTGGCTCAGGGGTGATTGCAGGCGGAGGCGGATCCGTCATAAATATCTGGGGCTCGCTGCCGGGGGTATAGTAGCTGGGGATGAACACTACGTCATTCGCGAAGTCGCCGGCGAGCAGGGCGGCGGGGGCAGCGGCTTTAGCTGCTGAGGCCAGGGACTTGGCCTCTGCGTCGAAGCCGTCCTCACTAGCAATGCCGGTGGGATCCATGATGCTCCAGATGGCGAACTGGATGTCGGAGGTCAGTTGCCCGCCGTTGACGCCAACGGCGGCGGCGTACTGGTTATAAAGGTACGCGTCGGCAAGAAAGTCGATCAACGGCTCGCCGTCAATGCCGCTGGAACCAATGGACGCGACGCTGATGGGGTCCGCAGTCCACGACGACCCAATGGTGACTTCGCGGTTGAAGTTGAGGCAGGACATATCGACCATCGAGCTGGTGCCGCCCGGGCCTGTAATCGTGAAGATGTAGGGATCGACGTAAAAGCCGTCGGTGCTTGCCCCGCCCACGCCGCTCAGGGTGAGGCTGTCGGCAAAGCTGACACGAGAGATCAGGCAGACAAGGGAGAGGGTCAGGAAAACTACGGCAGTCTTTAATCGCATATTGGAACTCCTGGGGATCGTATTGCAACCAAGTGCGGCAATCGGTGCTCTAAACCTGCTTTCAATTTGTACCGGATTATGAGGCCGTCTCCATGCTGAATACCTCTCCGATTCGCTTCAGAATTCTTAAGCAGTCTTAATCAGCAATCGGGAACGCCTCAATCCCATAACCACAATATAGGAGATGAGTCGCCACATTGGAAGCTATTAATGGTAATCAAACCATTATGTTTCAGGCCCTCGGGAATCGGTTACTCGCGGGCGGCGGACCGAGTTACTTTTGATCTGCATCTTAATTCGATCTGCATCGTCTAAGCCGGCCGGCTTGGCCGCGCATTCGCAGTCCCGCGGCAGATGCACCGGAATTGCGGCAGCGCCCCCCGTCCGCAAGCCTGCCGGTCTGCGCGGTTGGAAGCAGGTCCGCGGACGGCAAACCGACAACCCGCGACCGACACTCGGCAACCCGCCGCATCGCGTTCCGGTCCAGCCGCGATTGAGCAGAAAGCGTTCTTCAACGTGCGCTCGATCTCGATCACCGCTGGCATTTCCTGCATGGCCGATGCGCCTCGCAAGAGCGCGAATGCAGGAGAGCGTCCTTGCGCAATGTAGAGTCCCGGCCGCAACATCCAGTCCCTGTGGCCGCTGCTAAATTATTCGCGCGCGGTCGCGGCCTTTCGCCGATTCTCCCCGTCTGTATCAATAGGTTCCAGACAGACTTGAGATGGTCGGAAGGTCGAAGCGATGAGAGTTTTATTCCGGACAGCCGTGGTTGCGGCAGCCGGATGCGCAACCCCCCGGTCCACCCCTGGGTTGCCGCCGATTGTTTCAACCCAATAAGCATCTAAGGATTGAGCGTGCCGATTGGGAAACTGCTTTGTCTTAGCAAGTGCGTGGTGTTGATGTGGAGTTGTTTTCGAGGGGCAGGAAATAACTCCTGCATTGTGGTTGATTGCCGATAAGCAGCATAGTGCTTGCTGATCTGCTTCGAGTCTTTCAGGTTTGTCATGGGAGTGTAACTGTGCGGCGAGTCGATGCGATAAGGCTGTTTACGGTGGTGGCAATCGGTGCGGCGGTCCTGTCCGTCGCCGGAGATTTTGGCGCGAAGGCCCTGGCGCAGGCGGCCCAGCCCGCGGCAACCCAGGCTCCGGCTGCGCAGGCTCCGGCCATCCCAGTTGCGCAGACCCCAACTGCAGCGGCGCCGTCCACTCCCGCTGCGCAAACTCCCGCGGCCCCGCCAGCCCCAGCATCTGTGGCAGTTGCGCCGGTTGTGGCCGCGGAACCGCAGGGTGGAACCATCCAGGGCACGGTGAAGGCCAGCGGAGTTCCCCTGCCCGGCGTCGCGGTCAGCGCAACCAACACGCTGACCGGGAAGAGGTACGCAACCACGACGGACATCAACGGCGTATTTCAGATGGCGGTGCCGCGCAACGGCCATTACGTCGTCAAGACCGACCTCACCGGATTTGCCTCCGTAACCCAGGAGGTCGTGGTAAACGCCTCCAGCCAGGACGGTGGCCTGCCCACGCAGACCGCGGAGTTCAAGGTGGACCTCGCCTCGCGGGTCGCGCCAGTGCCGGCGCAGACGGCCACGGCGGCCGCCGGCCGGACCGCAACAGCCCCCGGCGCGGGACGGGCCGCGCTTGCCGCTCGCGGCGCCACCTCCGGCGCTGTCGCCAGGGTTGGACGCGGCACACAGGCGCTGGCGGTCCAGGGCAATGAAGATTCAGATCAGACGGACGCAAGCACCGGCGAGACGAACAGCGACACGCTTCTTCCATCGCTGGGCGCGGTGGCCGGCGACGACTCATCGGCATCCGCAAATGAGTCCATCGCGGTCACGGGCGTGCAGGGCCAGATCAACGGCCTCGCCACCTTCAGCCAGGACGACCTGCAGAACCGCATTCAGGACATGCAGCGCAACGGATTTAACAATGGCGACATCGCCGGCACGCTCGGCGGAGTCATGCAGACCGGAACCTTCGCCCCCGGCCCCGGTGGCCCCGGCGGAGGTGGTCCCGGAGGCGGAGGCGGCCCCGGTGGCGGTGGCTTTGGTGGTGGCGGCGGCGGAGGCTTCGGTGGGGGCGGTGGTGGTGGACGCGGCGGAGGCGGTGGCTTCGGCGGTGGCGGAGGCTTCGGCGGTGGCTTCGGCGGATTCCGCGGTCAGAACCCCAACGCCTGGCACGGCTCCCTCGCATACACCGGCGCGGACAGCGCGCTCAATGCAACTGCCCGTTCGTTTACGGGAACTCCGATCGTGAAACCGCAGTCGGACCGCAACACGCTGATCGCCAGCTTCACCGGCACGCCCTACATCCCCGGCTGGATCAAGGCCAACCCAAAGCAATTTCTCTTCCTCAGCGTGCAGGAGACGCGCAACTCCAACCCCTCCACCACGCAGATCATCGTGCCCACCCCGGCGCAGCGCCTTGGCGACCTGACCCCGGCATATCAGGCCCAGCCAACCTATGGCATTCCCGTCTACGACCCGAATACCGGCAAGCCCTACGGCAACACGGGCTGCGATCCCGGCATTCTGAATTACGATTCCTCCCCGTCGATGTGCATTCCGTTAACTGAGATCAACGCCGCCGCAAAGGCGCTGCTGACCTACTATCCGCAGCCCAACATCACGCCAAACTCTCTCTACGACAACTACCAGGCCAACTTCCCCGGCTCCTCGCACTCCTCGCAACTCTCCGCGCGCTACAACCGCAGCTTCGGCGCCGCGCCAACGCGCGGTGGGCGCGGCGGAGGTGGCGGAGGAGGACGTGGCGGAGGAGGAGGACGTGGCGGAGGAGGAGGAGGGCAGAACCGCAACGCTCCGCCTGTCCTGCGCCAGAGCATCGCCGAGAACTTCGCCTACTCCCACTCGGCCAGCGCAAACTCAAACTTCTCGCCCATGCTCGGTGGCTCCTCCGCAACAAACGGATACAGCCTCTCCAGCGCATACACTGTCGGCTACGGACGCATCAACAGCTCCGCCACCCTCAGTTGGAGCCGCTCCTCCAGCAACACCATCAACTACTTCACCAACGGCCCCGTCGATCCCGCATTGCAGCTCGGTTCCGGGATCGAAGTCGGCAATCCCTCCATCTATGGCAACCCCTTCTACTACGGCATCCCCTCGATCAGCATGTCCGGAGTAACAGGTGTGGCTGGACTAGGCGAGACGAGCAACCCCAGCAGCGCCATCAACCAGACCATCAGCTTCTCCGACTTCGTCAGTTGGAGCCACAAGAAGCACAACATGCGTTACGGTCTGGACTTCCACCGCATTCACAACGACTCCATCGGCGGCACCAACGTCCTCGGCCAGTTCACCTTCTCCGGTTTCGTCACGCAGGCAGCCGCACCGCCAGCCTGCACGCCAAACAACAATCCGATCAGTCCGGCGAACCCGAACCCCACCTGTACAAACGGCTCCTCGGTCGCCGACTTCCTCATCGGTCAGCCGCAGCAGAGCGCCATTACCGCCAGCCCCAACAAGATTTACCTCCGCGGCAACTCATGGGACTGGTACGCGCAGGACGACTGGCGCGCCAAATCCAACTTTACCGTCAGCTTCGGCCTGCGCTGGGAGTACTTCTCGCCCTATGAAGAGAAGGACGACCGAATGGTCAATCTCCAACTCTCCGGCAGCGGTTCCACTCTTGCCATCCAGAACGTCTGCCCCAACCCCACCACAGGATGCCAACTCACTGACAGCCAGTTCGGCACACCGCCCACGCTGGTCAACCCGGACAAGTCGATGTTCTCGCCGCGCATCGCCATCGCCTGGTCGCCCAAGTCCAAGTGGACCAAGAACACGGTCGTCCGCTCCGGCTACGGCATCAACTACAACACCGGCGCGTACTCCAGCTTTGCCAAGAGCCTCTCCTTCCAGCAGCCCTTCGCCACCACCCAGACCAACACCCTCAACAGCGCCGGCAGCCCCACCAGTTGCACCCTGGCGAACATGTCGTGGAACACGAAGTATCAGAACTCCACCGGCTTCAACTGCTCCACCCAGACCACGCAGAGCAACTTCGGCGTCTCTCCCAACTACCGCCTCGGCATGGTGCAGTCCTACAACCTCGGCATCCAGCGCACCCTGCCCCAGGGCATCGTACTGAACATCGACTACATCGGTGCCTACGCCGGCAACCTCGACATCGTGCGCGTGCCCAACCGCAACGCCACGGGCGTCCTCAACCCCAACTCCGTCCAGTTCAGATACGAGGACTCGCTCGGCTACCAGCGCTCCAACGCGCTGTCTGTCAGCGTCCGCGAGCGCATGCACAAGGGGGTCTCGCTGCAGGCCGCCTACACCTACTCGCACTCCATCGACGACGCCAGCTCGGTTGGCGGCAGCGGCGGCTACACCGCGCAGAACGACCTCGACCTCGCCGCCGAGGAGAGCAACTCCAGCTTCGACCATCGCCAGTCGCTCAACGTCAGCTTCATCCTCGAGCCGCCCTTCGGCCCCAACCGCGCCTTCCTCAACAAGGGCGGCATCTTGGCGCACATCCTTGACGGCTACTCCATCAGCGGCGCCTTCACCACCTCCACCGGCGGCTACGCCTCGCCACAGTACACAGGAACGTCCGCCGAGCTTGAAGTCGGCGCCAATTACCTGCGTCCCAACCGCGTACCGGGCCAGTCCATCAAGGGCGCGGGAACGCGGACCCAGTGGTTCAACACCGCCGCATTTACCGCGCCGGCCGCCGGCACCTACGGCACCGCCTCGCGCAACTCCATCCAGATGCCCGGTACGCTCACCGTCAACGGCTCGCTCTCGCGCACCGTCAGCTTTGGCGGAACGCGCAGCTTCGAGGCCCGCATCACCGCAAACAACGCCTTGAACACCGTGCAGTACGCAGGCGCAAACACCACGCTCAACTCCTCCAGCTTCGGCCAGGTAAACCCTACCGCGGCTTCAATGCGCTCCTTCAACTACACCGCGCGGTACAGGTTCTAGCGACAACAATAACCGTCATTCTGGCGCAGCCAGAATCTCAGTATTTATCCTTCGGCCCGGCGGTTCATCTTAGGAATTTCGGTCGAATCATTCATCGGCAGAAAGCAATTGTGGAGGATCGGCAATGCGACGAGCGATAGCGGCAATTTTGGTGGCTGGAATGGCGGTTTCGCCGGCGGGGCTGCCGGTCTCGGCCATGGCGCAGATCGCCGTGGTGAAGCAATCCTCGGTTGAAACCCTCAAGGTCCGCGCAGAGACGGTCCTCACCAACGTCGTCGTGCGCGACAAAAAGACCGGCGCTGTCATCAAGGACCTCAAGGAGTCCGACTTCACCGTCACCGAGGACAAGAAGCCGCAGCACATCATCAGCTTCGACTACCAGAATGTAGACGAGGCCGTAACTCTGGCCGAGGCCACCACCGTCTCCGGCGCCACCGCGACCAAGAAGAAGACCATCGCGGACCTGGTGAACAACGACTTTGCCGCAAAGCCGGACGAGCTGAAAAACCGCCGTCTCATCGTCATGTTCTTCGACCTCAGCAGCATGCAGCCCGAGGACATCACCCGCGCCGTCGACGCGGCAAAAGACTACATCAATAACAAGATGGCCCCCGCCGATCTCGCCGCATCCGTCAGCCTCGTCTCCAGCCTGAGCATGGACCAGGACTTCACCAACGACAAGTCCGCCCTGCTGGCCGCCGTCAGCAAGTACGACGGCACAGACAGCTCCGGCTTCGCCGAGGGCAGCGAGGGCGACACCTCCGCCGCCTCCGACGACTCCTCCAGCTTCACCGCCGACGACAGCGAGTTCAACGCCCTCAACACAGACCGCCAGTTGTACGCCATCCGCACCATATGCAAGTCAATGGCAAAGGTGGAGCAGAAGAAGAGCATGTTGTACTTCTCCGGCGGCCTCACCAAGCAGGGCATCGAGAACGAGGCCAGCATCCGCTCCGCCACCAACGAGTGCGTCAAGGACGACACGGCGCTGTATGCGGTGGACATTCGCGGCCTGCAGGCCCTCAACCCCGTGGGCGACGCCTCCCAGGGCAGCCGCCGCGGCACCGGAGCATACAGCGGCGCAGCCATGCAGTCCCAGCTCAGCTCCAACTTCAGCTCGCAGGAGACCCTCGGCACCCTCGCCTCAGACACCGGCGGCAAGCTCTTCACCGACTCCAACGACTTCGCACCCGCCTTCCAGCAGGTGCAGCACGACACCGAGGCCTACTACATCGTCGGCTACCACTCCACCAACCCCAGGCGCGACGGCACCTACCGTCATCTCACCATCACGCTGAACGGCCATCCCGACGCCAGGCTGGAGTACCGCCCCGGCTACTACGCACCGGCCGACTTCCAGCACGCCAAGACCGAGGACCGCGAACTCGCACTCACCGAGCAGATGCGCAGCGAGCTCCCCGCCACCGACGTCGCCGTCTACCTCCAGGCCCTCTACTTCCGCCTGGCCGACGGCAAGTTCTACATCCCCATCTCCGTGGTCGTCCCCGGCTCGCAAATCCATGTCACCACAGTCAAGGACAAGGACAAGGCAACCATCGACTTCCTGGGCCAGGTCAAGAACGCCCAGAGCATCACAGTCGGCCAGGTGCGCCAGACGGTCAACCTCGACATCGATGCCAACCAGCAGGTGCAGAAGAAGAACGTCCAGTACTCCACCGGCTTCACCCTCGCCCCAGGCAAGTACCACCTCAAGTTCGTCGTGCGAGAGAACCAGTCCGGCAACATGGGCAGCTTCGAGACCGACATCCAGGTCCCGGACATGAAGAAGATGCCGCTCAAGCTCAGCTCCGTCGTCATGAGCAGCCAGAGCACGGCCAACACCTCAAAAAAGAACGCCATCGATCCGCTGGTGCGCGACGGCCAGGAGTGGGTGCCAAACGTCCCCCATGTCTTCCGTCAGGACCAGCATCTGAAGTTCCTCTATGAGGTCTACAGCCCCGCCCAGGACAAGGACTCCTCCGCCGCGCCCGCCACCTCAGCCACCACCCCCGGCCTCACCAAAAAGGAGGCCGTCCCCGTCCGCATCCTCACCAGCATCGAGTTCCTGCTCGGCGGCGTCAAGGTCTATGAGACCCCCATGGTCGAGGCCACCGCCATCAACATCCCGGAACGGGACGCCGTCGCCTTCCAGTTCGACGTTCCGCTCGCCGGCCTCAAGACCGGAACCTACGTCTGCCAGGTCAACGTCATCGACGACGCGGGTGGCACCTTCACCTTCCCCCGCATGGCCCTGCGCATCACCCCCGCCGCCCCGCCGCCCACCGCACCAGCAACAACCCCGGTAGCCGCCGTTCCTCCAGCCGCACCGCAAACCCCAACAACCCACACGCTGTAAAGCGGGTACCCCATCCATCGCGGCCTTATCGCTATCGGGGTCCCCGGCGAGCTTGCTCGCTGGGGTGAGGATGGGTGGTCTCTGCCTTCCTTCGCGCGCCCTTCACCCGCCGTCATCCCGACCGCGGCGCATCAGTTCCGCCGTCATCCCGACCGAAGGCGGCGTACTTTGCCGCCGCAGTGGAGGGACCCCCGCATTTCGCCGTTGCCTGTTCTTGCTCATCATTCCAGTGAAGCCTTCACGCGTCGTCATTCTGGCGCAGCCAGAATCTCCGTATTGGCCCTCGCCGTTGCCTGTTCTTGCCGTCATTCTGAGCGATTCTTTCGAGCGCGAAGAACCCCGA
>PLOU01000114.1 GCA_003142235.1 Granulicella sp. | reverse complement strand
CGCAATGCACGATTCGGAAACCGCCCTAGAAGCGGATGCCGAACTTCACCGGAATGTAGGTGGTGCGGTTGCTGTTCTGCGGATACAGGTTGTATCCGGTGTAGGCGTTGAGGACGGATGCCGGGCTGGATGCCGTGACGCCGTAGGTCTGTGAGTTGGGGATGAAGACATAGCGAGCTTCCATGTAGAGCCGCTCGTTGGAGAACTTGGAGAACTTGTAGGTGAGGCCAAAGCCGCCATTCACACCGATTGCATTGCTGGTGTAGTGGTCGATGTTTGAATTCACCTGGTACTCCTCGCAGTAGTAGTAGCAACTCTCTTCGATCGTGGGCTCGGTGAAGTTGGTGACCTTGTGGTAGAAGCCGCCGCCGACTACGGCGTAGGCGCCAAGCGAACCCTTGGTGGGAAGAGTGAAGGTGGGGTTCAGGGTGAACGACCAGACGTGGTTGTTGCCATCGAGGCCGGAGACACCACATGTACCCGCTGCGACGGTGCCTGCCGGGCAGCCGTAGTCGTAGAGATAATTCTGGTTGGCGAGCGTGGCACCCTGCAGCCCGAAGTGGTCGTAGTCGAACTGTAGCAGCAGGCCGACGGTCTTGTTGAAGTTGCGTCCGCCACCAACCTGGAACCCGTAGCTGGGCGTCTCGTACTTATGGGTGTTGCCGGCGGGCAGGGTGAGGCCAATGCCGCCCAGGAAGGTGTACTTCTCGGAGCCGTCTTTGTTGCTGTTGCCGCTGGAGTAGTTGGGACGGCCGTAGTGGCGGCGCGGCGGCGGCTGAGAGCTGGCGAGCGCGGCCGAGTCCAGATTGAAGCGGGCGCCGGTATCGGCAGTTGCAGCGGAATCCGCATCGGACGAGGACGAGCTGCTGCTGTACGACGCCGAGGCGAGGCCAGACGAAGCGGATTCGGATGCCAGCAGAACTGGCGCCTTCACGGTCGATGCGGCGGACGGGGACTGCTGGGCCTGGACGAGCAAGGCCGTTCCCGCCATCAGGAAGCTGAATGCCGCCCCGCGGCACGCAATACCGAAGAGACTACGGTGGATGTTCATTTTTTAATGACTCCCTTTAGAGTGCAAAGTCCTTCGGGTTTTCTAACCCGAATCGCCTGAGTTTGTTGTGCCGGTCTCTCGCAGCCGGAGAGCAATCTTCTTGTTGCTAGATAAGACGCGCTATTGCGTCATTTGGATCGCTTTAAATCGTCGATCCCTTAGTGAATGTCGAACTGCTCCGGGTGCAGGGCAGGGTCGCTCTTCACCAGGATCGTCTTGCCGGCCATCTCTTCCATCTCCAGCAGCCACTTCGCGCCCGACGCCTTGAGCTGTTTGACCACCTCCGGGTGGACGCGCAGCATGATGTCGCCGCGGTCCAGCGTCTTGTGCATCTTGCGCATCTCGATGAAGATTTCGTTGCAGACGGTGATGGGCGACTTGACCATCCCGGTGCCCTCGCAGATGGCGCAGGTGGTCGAAAGCGTCCTCTCCAGCGACTGCTTCACCCGCTTGCGCGTGATGGCGACCAGCCCGAAGTCGTTGAACTGGAGTACCTTGGACGGCGCGCGGTCACTCTTCAACTCGTCTTCCAGCGCGGCCATCACGCGGTTGCGGTTCTTGCGCTCGTCCATGTCGATGAAGTCGATGATGATGATGCCGCCCAGGTCGCGCAGCCGGATCTGGCGCACGATCTCGGGGATGGCATCGAGGTTGGTCTTGACGATGGTGTCTTCCAGGCGCGCCGTCTTGCCCACGTACTTGCCGGTGTTGATGTCAATGGCCACCAGCGCCTCGGTCTGGTTGATGACGATCGACCCGCCGGACTTCAGCCACACCTTCGACCGCAGCGCCTTGTTGATCTCCTCGGTGATGCCGAACTGCTCGAAGAGTGGCGTGTCCTTCAGGTAGAGCTTGACGCGCCGGATCAGCGAGGGCTGGAAGCGCTGCAGGAAGTGCAGCACGCGCTCGTACTCGTTCTCGCTGTCGACCCAGATGGCGGAGAAGTTGTCCGTCACCTGGTCGCGCAGGATGCGCTCGATGAGGTTGAGGTCGTGGTAGATCAGCGCGGGCGACTTGGAGGATTCAGAGCGCGCCTTGATCTCCGCCCACAGGTTCAGCAGGAAGCGCAGGTCGCTGCGCAGTTCTTCCTCGCTGGCTCCCTCGGCGGCGGTGCGAACGATGAATCCGCCGCTGGCGTCGCCCTTCTCGTTCAGCAAAATTTCTTTGAGCCGGCGGCGTTCCCCGTCCGACTCGATCTTGCGCGAGACGCCGGTGTGGTTGACCGTCGGCATGAAGACCAGGAAGCGTCCGGGAAGCGCGATGTGGCTGGTGATGCGCGCGCCCTTCTTGGCGATGGGCTCCTTGGCGATCTGCACCAGAATCTGCTGCCCAGGCTTGAGCAGGTCGCTGATGGCGGGCAGGTTGGTGGTCTGCATGGAGGAGCGTCCACGGCCGCCGCCGTGTCCGAAGCGACTGCGTTCGCCCGAGCCGCCGGTGTTGCGCGGGCGGTCGCCGCGGTCTCCACGATCACTGCGGCCACGCCGTCCATCGCGCCGTCCGTCGCGTCGTCCTGGGCGGCGTTCTGCATCGCGTCCGCGGTCCTGGCGAGGTGCGACGGCGCCATTCTGCTCAGCCGTGCGGTTCGCCTCTTCCGGCTGGCCAGACTGGGCCTCATAGAACTCTGCATCGGCGGCGTTGCCGCTGCGGGCCGCCTGCTCGTCGAGCTCGTCCGCCTGCTCTGCGCCGTCGCGGTCGCCCTGGTTCTCACCTTCCTCGTCGTCTTCCTCTTCCTCGTCTTCTTCGTCGAGGTCCTCCTCGTCGAGGTCGTCTTCCTCAAAGTCTTCGTCTTCGTCCAGGTCATCCTCGTCTTCCACCTCGGGCGTGGCGCGGGTGATCTGGTCGATGGACATCTCGCGCAGCATGGTGCCAAGATCGGCCGCGCCCTCCACCGTCTCTTCGTCCAGGTCGTCGATCTCCTCGATGGAACTGGCGTGGATGCTCGGGGCCGGGGAATCTTCCACGTCCATAACCTCTTCGGCCAGCTGGCCGGGGCCGGGTGCGAAGCCTGCGGCGGTTCCGCTTAAGGGCACGGCTTCAGCCGTGCCATCAGCCCGCTGCTCATGATGGGGCTTCAGCCCCTGAGGTACGCTTTCCTGCGCCTCGACCGGCAGAACTTCCGCCGGCTCGGAGAGCATCTGGCCCGCGGGAGTGATTGAAGTGATGTCATGGGCAACGGGAGCGGGCGCGTCCGGCTCGGCGGCAACTTCGGCTGCCGGTTCGGCCTGCGCTTCCGGCTCCGGTTCTACAATCGGCGCGCTCTGGCGGAACTCGCTGGGCGGCACGGGATCGACGCGATGGGAGGCCGAAGCGTCCGTTGGTTCGTACTCGACCTCAACCTGCGGGCTTGGCTCCGGCGCGGCAGCCACAACCGCCTCCGGCGCGGCAACTGCTACCGGCTCTTGCGCGATCGGCAGAGCGGCTTCGGGAGTCGCTGCAATCTCCGCAACGTGGGCTTCCGCTACGCTCTGCTGATTGAACTCCTGAACAATCTCTGCGGCGGGCGCGGAGGGTTGGAAGCCTTGCTGAAAGATGGCAGCAGCGGCAGCGGCGTCGCCAATGGGAGCGTCGTTGCGTTGATCGGCGCGGTTGTCGCGCCGGCCCTCGCCGCGGTCGTTGCGACCGGGGCGGGAATCGCGTCTCGGCCCCCGCTCAAAGTCGCGCGAACTTCGGTTGCGTCCCTCCCGTGAGTCGGAACGCGAGTCGTGGCGCGCGTCTGGGCGCGATTCGGACGGACTGCGCCGCGAGAGCGTCTCCCCGGGCAGGGTTGCGCCGCCGTCCCAGCCGGCTGCAAGGGTGTAGAGGTTGGCCGGCGGAGCGAGCGTACCCGAGCTCGATTCCGCGGGCTTGGCTGCGGCCTGCTCTTCGCCGCCCTTGCGGTACTTGGAGAGCGATTCGCCGGGCAGAATGATCGGCTCGGTGCCTGCCTCGATCTCGTCGGGATAGGCGTTGGAGATGGGGCCGGTGCCGCTGGTCTCGCCGCTGTCCACGCCGTACAGGTTGCGCGAGGGCTCGAATCCGCGGGGAAAGCGCTGCGGACGCTGGTCTTGCCGCTGTCCCTCGCGTCGCTGGCCGTCGCGGTTGCGTCCACCGTCGCGTCGTCCGCGGTCGCCGGAGCGGTCGCTGCGCGGGCTCTCCAGGCCGCGGTCGGCAGAGGGATCGGGTGGCTGCAAGCTGGCCTCGCCGTCCATCTCATGCGTGGTCTCGCGCTCGTACGTCGAGTCGTCGTCGCCGGTGCCGGGTACCTCGGAGTAGCCCTGGGCCGCGGGGTAGCCCGCTGCGGAGTTCTCCTGCGTCGCATCGCCCGCCTGGCCCGCCGTATCGCCTGCCTGGCCAGATGCGCCGCGCCCGCGACGCCGTCCGCGACGTCCGCGCCAGCGGCGGCTTCCATCGGTGCCGGCAGCGCCCTCGCCAGTCTCGGAGCCCTCGTTGAACTCTCTGGGGGCCAAACTGTCGGCGTCGTTGTTTCCGGCCTCACCGCGCCCACCG
This sequence comes from Granulicella sp., assembly GCA_003142235.1. Classification (GTDB taxonomy): domain Bacteria; phylum Acidobacteriota; class Terriglobia; order Terriglobales; family Acidobacteriaceae; genus Edaphobacter. Next base: position 988 of record PLOU01000114.1, on the reverse strand, counting down.
TCCTGCTGGATCGGAGCTGCGTCGGAGCCTCCCTGACGGTCTTGGTTGCGATCGCGGTCGCGTCCGCCGCGCCGTCCTCTGCCGCCACGCTCGCCTCCGCGTCCGCCAGATTCGCCTCGTCCGCCCGCATCCGTAGGCTGCTCGCCATTGCCGAGGCGTGGCGCGCGCGCTGCGCGTTCCCCGGTTGGAGTGGTGTCAAACTCCTCCGAGTCCGGAGCTTCTTCCATGAAATCAGTGATGTAGAGAAACGCGTCGCGTTCCAGGCCGATCTCCACAAAGCTCGACTGCATGCCCGGCAGAACGCGCGTCACGCGCCCGTTGTAGATCGATCCGGCGAGCGTGTACTCGTTCTCGCGCTCGTAGTAAATTTCGGTGAGGGCTTCGTCTTCGACGATGGCCAGACGCGTCTCGTGAGGCGTGCTGGAGATAAAGATTTCTTTCGACATGTTCCTGCTCTTTCTGCCCGCTCCGGCTTTGATGGGCCGGTTCAGCGAGCGGCAGGCGCAGGCGAGAGGATCGGAGGGGCGCTAGCTTGGTGCTAGGCGCCGCTCACCGAGGGTGCGGACAGGAGTGTGGGAGCGGGAAGCAGTGGCGACCGATGGGTGCTGCCAGGGGTCATGACCCACCCCAGACTGCGTCCAGAGAGCGCCGACGATGGGCGCGCGCTGGTTATTGCAAATATCTATCGGAGACACTTGGGATGCTTCAAATGATGACAGGCACGCGGAGTTTGTGACCAGAACAACCTCAGAGTCAACTTGAGGCGGGGCCGTTCGCCATCCGGATGCAATCATTTCCCTTCAAACCTGTCCGGCCAACGGACTTGATCCCTGCCTGGCCGGCTTCTTCTAAAATAAAATCGATAATTTTCAAAATTCGTGCGCCGCGTGCCCGGCGCCTTGCGCCAACGGGAGCGGGGGTTGCACCGGCCTGGGTGAAACAGCCGGGTAACTCCAGTATGCACCAAAATCGCCGCCAGCGTATTCCC
>PLOU01000052.1 GCA_003142235.1 Granulicella sp. | reverse complement strand
TCGGCTTCGGTGGGTAGATCCAGCGAGACAAAGGAGTGTCCGGGGAACAGGCGCAGGAAGGTTGAAGTCTTGCCGGTCTGTCTGGCTCCAGTAAGCACGATGACGGGCCGCGTCTTGGCGGAGCGTTCCAGCCGGGGTTCAACTGTGCGTGAAATCCACATATGCAAAATATACGACAGGATCGTATATTTTGCATATTGCGAAGGGGCTTCCTTATGACTAGGCGGCCCTCTCTTGTTCTTTGCGGTACTCCGCCAGCCTGTCTACGGCCGCCAGCTTATGCGCTGGCGCAAGGTGGGCGTAGCGGACAGTCATCTTGATGTCCTTGTGACCGGCTAGCTCCTGCACGGTCCTCAGATCGACCCCGGCCATGACAAGGCGGGAGATGTAGGTGTGGCGGAAGATGTGCCAGGTAACGTCCTTGAGCGCAGGATTATTCTTGATCGCTTCCTGCATCACCAGTTCAAACCAGGCGCGGGGCGAAAGCATCGGCTCACCATAGCGGGTGAGACAGACCTTCGGAGAACTCTGGCTGCGCCGCTCCCGCAGCTCCTCAAGCGCGGTGACCGCTGCGGTCGTGAGGATGACCACACGAGCTGTGCCGTTTTTTGTCTTGAGCAAGAGCAGCTGTCTCCGCTCAAGATCGACACGATCCCACTCCAGCGAGTACAGCTCACCGCGCCGCATTCCCGTTTCGAGAGCCAGGGTCAACTCAGGTTCATGGATTGGGCATCGTTCACGGATGATTGCGCGGATGGCTGCCTCTTCTGCGAAGGTAACGAACCGGACTCTGCTGTTGTCCTCACGATGGAGACGAACCAGCCGAGCAGGGTTGGTCGTGGCCTTGCCGTTGCGGATAGCCTCTTGAAAGATCATCGAGATGGTTCCGCGATAGCGGTTGATGGTCGTCTTTGTCAGATCGTTGCGCGTGTCCAGGTACGACTTGATCGTCTGCGGAGTGATGTTGCCGAGAGGAACCTTGCCGAAGACGGGTAGGAGCTTGCCGACAGTCGAACGGTCGCCGGGAAACGACACCTTATGCTCTTTGGAGTACGCCAGAGCATCTGCCGCAATCTCCTCAAAAAGGACTGCACGACGCGCCCGAACCTCCGGCATCTTGACGCCCATCCGAGCATCCGTCTTGCGACGTTGATAGAGAGTGATAGCGTCCGAACGCCGACCGACCTTTTCCCGAAAACGCTTGCCTTCGATGTAATAGTTGATCCACCAGATGCCGCTTCCGTCCGGCCTCTCGAAGATTCCTCTGATCGCTTTCGACTTCTTGACCGTCCCGTTTGCCATCGTCTCTCACCCTCTCGTTTAGCTATACTTAACTATGACACCGAAAGGGGTAGAGGTGGCTGTTTTGGTGGCTGTTCGGATTGAGAAAGTGTGCTTTTCGGTGCGATCCGGTGCAAGATGGAAACGAATAAGTCATTTATCATCAATGAAAATGCAATCCGGTGCGACGCTGTGCAAACCTTCAAATGCCCCTGTTAACCGAAGGGTTGTAGGTTCNNTTCGAGTCCTACCTCAGGAGCCACTCTAACAACCATTTACAGGCGGGCTTGAAGCGATCGGCCCTGGGTCCTGGGCCGGCGGCGGCTGCGGGTCTGCGCCAGTCTCATCGACGGGATGCGCCTCGCATCGGACCCTCCAGCCTGTGGGCGCCACACCCGTGCGGACGAAGGTTTTTTCGCAGTCCTGATGCGACGGCCCGCGCATGTCGCCTTCCATGTAGGCGAGGCCCGGGCATCGCGAACAGGTGCCTCCGCCATGCGCACAGGAGGAACAGACCGGAAGATCGCTCAGGGTGATCGACCGCACCTCCTTCATCTGCGGCGAGTGATGCCAGATGTCGAGGAACCGGGTGGTGCGCACGTTGCCGGCCAGCAGAGGAAACTGCACGCAGGGACACACATCGCCGTACGGCGAGACGTAGCAGAAGGTGTGGCTGGCGCTGCATGGCAACATCAACTGCGCGTCCTGGGGGGCGGGCGGCCCGTCGGGCAGGGCGCAGAACTCCTCTGGGCTGGCGCCCAGAAGGGATGGATCGCGCAAGACCTGCTGGAGCTGGGCGCGATCAATATTCAGGCCCAGAATGGAGCGGTTTCCATCGATCTTTGGAGTGATGGTCGGGTCGATGGTAAACTCTGCGCCAACTTCGGCGGCCAGGGCTTGGACGCCGGAATAATCCGCGAAATTATCGCGCATCAGCACGTTGGCGAAGACCACCTTGACTCCGCGCTCCACCAGAAGCCGCACCGCCTCGATGGTCCGCTTCAGCGAACCCGGCAGCCGGGTGATGGTGTCATGCACCTCGGCGCGGTGCGAGTAGACGCTGATCTGCACGGAGTCCAGCGCAAGCGCCTGAATGCGGTCGGCCTCGCTCCGGTGAATCATCACCGCGTTGGTCTTGAGTTTTACGCAGAAGGAGAGTCGGCGGGCGTGCTCGACGATCGCGAAGAAGTCGCGCCGCATCATGATCTCGCCGCCGCTGAAGGTGAGGAAGAAGACCCCGGCCTCGGCCATCTGCTCCAAAAGGTCCTTGATCTCGGCGGTAGTCATCTCGTCGCGGTCGTCGTGGTCCAGGTAACAGTGCACGCAGCGTTCATTGCAGCGATAGGTCAGGTCGAACTGGACGCCGAGCGGAATGCCCAGCCGCTGCGCTTTGTCGCTCATCTCCTGGATCAGCGCGCTCACGGCGTCTCCTCAATGGGCAGGTTCGAGACTTTGAGGATTCCATGCTGCGCCAACCCTTCCACCAGCTCTTCGGCATCGCGCAGGGCGGTGGCCGCGTCAACCTCGAAGCGCGCGCAGACGCTGCGCTGCACGATCTCGGCGAGCGGGGTGGCGCCGTCGGCCGCCTGCCAGATTGCCGTCGCCGTCTCATTCAGGCTGAAGAGCATCGAATCGCGGGCGGACATGATCATCATCTCTCCGCCGATGCTGCGCGCGGCGACTTCCTTGACTCGAGCGATATACACGGGGCTCATACGATCAACTCCCACACGCGAAAATTGGGAACAAAGGTCAGGCGGCGCACCGGAACGCGCTGCACCAGGTGGCAAACGGAGTCGAAGACGTGGCCGACCAACTCGGAATCGTGCGCGAAGAAGAGCACGCACCGGAGCACCGCGCGCAGAGCGTCCGCCTCGGCGACGGGGTCGATGCGGTTCTCCGTGCCCTGGGCCAGAAGATAGATGGCGGCGAGCGGCGCATGCACGTTCTCCCCCGGCTGCGCCAGCTCTCCGGCAAAGGGAGTGCCATAAGCAGCATAGCCGTCGGCTTCGCGGCGGAGATAGGAGATCTCGTCGGTCAGCAGGGTGGCATCCGGGGGCGCGAGCCGCGAGATGGTGGTCTTGCCCGCGCCGGAGACCCCGGCAAACAGGAACGCCCGGCCATTGCGCACCACGCTGGCGGCATGAACCAGCAGCCCGCCCTGTTTGGCCAGTAGCAGCGAGTGAACGATGCGGAAGGCCGCGTCGATGGCATACGGAGTGGCGGACTGCCAGATGCGCCCGTGGTGCAGGGCGGGGTCCAGTTCCGCGTGGAAGTCGCCGCGCTCCAGCACCCAGCGGCCTGCTTCGAAACGCACGCTCAAGACTTCGTCGTCGCCGATTGCAGTCGGAATAGTGCCGGGCCGTACAATCTCGACCTCGAACTCGAAGACCGGTTGCGCGGAGGAGTTCACAAAGCCGCCGTAACGCTCGCGGAGAATCTGAAGAAACTCCGGGCTACTGGTGCGCACCAGCACCGGCATCGCCCCGATCTCGATGACCACGTCCTGTGCGATGGCGCAGCCCATCAGCCGGCCCACGAAAGGTTGATGGACCTGCGCAGGCGGAGCACGATCCGGGTACACAGCTCCGAATGGCGCAGGGTCCAGGAGAAGATGCGATGCCACCAGGCGGGAGTGAGAGGGACCGGGCGGCCATTGCGGAGGATGGAAACCACCTCGCCCAAGACCTCGTCTTCGCCGAACGGAGGGTCGTCCCGCAGATGCGAGTCGCCGCGTGTGATGATGCGATCGCCTTGTCTGCCGACCATCCTGTGGGCTACAAATCCCTGGTCGCGATAGCACAGGACAATCCGTCCGGGGAGCAGTTCGGCGGGGCTTCGACGGCGAACGGTCAGCACGTCTCCAGGCCAGACGGAGGGCAGCATACTGGCCCCGGTGACCTTCAACCGCACCTCTCCAAACTGACGAAGCACCTCCGCGGCCAGATCGTGTTTGGCCTCGTCTTGAAGCTCTCCTGCTAGTTCCATTGGATGCTGTCCCACCATCAAGAAATCACCTGTTCACGGGCCTGCCGTGCAGTGGCCATCCCCCTCAACCGGGCTACGAAGCACTCCGGTTGCTGTGGCACGGCACCTGCGTGGTCTGCACCTTGCCGCATTTCAGCGCGCTGGTTTCAAAGAGCTCTCGCAGCGAAAGGCCGGTTTCTGGTAAGGTGCTTTCTCCTTTGGCGTCCGTGCCCCTTTTTGCTGTTCCTCTTTGCTCATCGTCGTTCTCCCCCCCCAATTCCGCAACTAAGAGCGCGCTCCTGAGACCTACTGTACCGACTGTACGCCTGTGAGGCAATCGGTCGCGTAGGTGCTGAGGCTTGTTCTTGCCCGCCTTCCAGCGTTCGATCAAGGAGCCGGCTGTGAGGTCTGCACGGCGCAGCCGCCCGTGCCGCTCCCTGTGCTTCCGTTTCCCACGCAGGCCATGTTGGCCATGGGCGTGTAATAAATCTGGGATTCACCTGTGCCCGACCCCTTATTGTCGATGACAATCCCGCTGGATCCGCCGGTAGACTGGATCGCCTGAGTTGCCTTGGTCGGAACGCTAATGGTGGTGCCATTCCCTACCAGGAAGTTGTAAACGCAGCCTCCCGTGCATGACGAGGACGTATTGATGGTGCCGACACTGCCGTTTGCCGACACTGCGGCGAATATGTAGTCGTTGGTGGTGCCGCCCGCACCATAGATCTCCGTTAGCGGCGAGCAGGTCGCTTGTGCAGAGGTCAAGGTAGTGACCGCCGTGGTGGCGTTGACAGTGATATTCGAGCCGCTCGCCACAAACTTACCGTTGGCTTGGATGGGCACATAGGACAACCGCGGCTCCGACGAAAGATGCTGATTGCAGGTCCATAGGTTGCCCGCTGTGCCCGCCGCCGAAGCGTAGTAAATCTGGTCGAACGCCCCGTCGTACGTCGTCGGTGTCGCTATCGTCCCGGTACCGAACACCGCCTCTTCGCCACAAATGGAATTCGTTGGCCATGCCGTCGTGCTGGTCGGATTGCAGGTGCCGGTACCGGTGCCCGTAGTGCTGGCCGTAAACTGGAACACACCGCTGCACCCATTGTCTGGGGTAACTTTGCCTGGTTCGCAGCCCACGGTTGTGGTGGTGTTGGCATCGCTCCCCACAAATACATAAACCATCTGCGCGTTGGAATCCACCAGCGGTCCGTCAACGATGCCGACCGTGCCCGAAGCATAAGTCAGCTTGCTGGTTGTCAGTACCTTGGCATGTGTTGAGGGACTGACCGCGTACAGGAATCCGCCCGTGGCACCCCGGTCGGCCACAAAAATGTTCCCCGACGTCCCGGCATCATAGACCGGGCTGGTCAGTGCATTGGCGCTCACCGACACTGGCCAGTTTGTGGTGACTTCGGCGGGAGTCCCATTGAACACTCCGGTGAATTGATGGAGTTTTCCATTGGTGTCGCCCACAAAAATCGTATCGGAGTATGTGCCGAAGTAAACGTAGAACGGCGAGGACGTGGTGTCCTGATCGCCATTCTGGAACGGAACGCTGATCATGCAGGATTCGCCCGCCGTGCAGCTGCTCCACGCCTTGTTGCCCGCGGCACCAACCTGCGCGTTGTTGAACTCCACCTGCGGAGTGGCAGCCGCCGCGGGAGTGCCCTGGCCCGACTTCCACGCGATGATCCGCAATATCGCAGCACCCGATGCAGGGTTCTCGATATAAACGATCTTGCTCCCATCCAGGGAGATGACAGACGAAGTAGTCGCTTTGCCCGTGCCGCTGAAGTAAGCCCAGTACACTGAAGGATTGGATCCGGAGCAGGTGGTGTCGTACAGGTTGCTGTACGCAACAATGTTCGCCTGCCTGCCTGTTGCGCCAGCCAGCCCAGTGTTGTACGCGATCCAGTCGCTGCAGCTCGCATTCCCGCTGAATGAATACTTGGCCGGGTATTGCCCGGCGCCCACCGTAGCACCCGATCCCAGGTCCATGCTCCAGTCCGTCTTCAACAGCGGCCCTGACTCATGGCCCCATCCCGTCCCTGGCTGCTGCCACAGGTTACGCCTTAGCTGCTGCATCTGGTAGCGCGGTTCGTTGACGATCTTGCTCCACTTGTTGATCATGCCATTCCGCATGGCATCATCAAACGTGCCCGGATTGGAGAAGATTGCGTGGTGGTGCGTCCAGTCGGTTGGACGGCCCGAGGTTGCCGCCGGCCCCGCCTGTGCAAATGCCGGGAGACTGGCCACCGCGAGCAGCGCAACGCCCGCGAACGCAAGGGCGAAGCTGCCGCGCCTGATTCCCGTGGATTGTGGATTTGGTGTGCTGTTGCCACCGCAGCAGCGTGAGACCTGATTATGTTGCGAAATTCGACCGGAGAAAGATCCAAACGCCAAACCACTCATACTGCCTCCCTGGGGAAAACTACCCAATGCTGCATAAACTACCAGCGCTGCAAGAACGTACCGGCCCGGTCCTACAGAACCCGCGCTGCTGCCATCGCCTGCCGGGCTACGAAGCACTCCGGTTGCTGTGGCACGGCGCCTGCGTGGACTGCACCTTGCCGCATCGCAGTGCGCTGGTTTCAAATACACTCTCGCAGCGAAAGGCCGGTTTCTGGTAAGGCGTTTTCTTCTTTGGCGTCTGTGTCCCTTTTTGTTCTTCCTCTTTGTTCATCGTCATTCTGCCCCCCCCAAAAATTCCACAACTGGAATGCGCCCTGTACCTTATTGAACCGACTGTACGCCTGTGAGGCTCCCCGTGCCGGTTGCTGCACAGAGATTCGCCGTAGTGCCGCCGAGGCCCAGGAAGTAGATCTCCGAAGCTCCAGCCTCAGTGCCAGTCGGTATCGCGTTGTCGACGATGATTCCGCCCGTCACAAAGCAATGGAACGCGGCGCCGTAGTTCTCATCCAGAATGGATGCCTCGGCCGGAGTCGCGGTAGTAACGTTGAGAGCCACGACGCACCCGCCTCCGGCCCCGCAAGTTGTTCGGAGACCATCGTAGGCGCCAAAGAAGAGGTAGTCTGTGCCCGATGTAGTGGCCGTCGCGCTGGAGACGCAGGCGCTCGTGCCGTTGTTGCAGAACTCGGTTATGGGTGATGGATATGCGGGCTGGTTCTCGTTGTATCCAATCGTGAATGTAGTTGGGGTTCCCATCAAGTCGCCGCTGGAAATTGGTATCTGGTAGAGTTGACCGTTATTCGTGCCGCTGTTTCCGATCACATAGAGGTGTCCGGCAGTCCCCTTGTTGGACGAGTAATAGATATTGTCAAAGGTGCCGGCGAAAAGATACTGCTGGCCGCCACCGGTACCGCCTGTTCCCAGGGGCTCGCTCAATCCCGCAGAGCCGGAGGCAAAGGAAGCGGCAAATTGATAGACGCAGTTGACCCCGGCAGTTGCACAGCCGCTGCGCGCAATGCCAGCTGATTGTGCGACGAAGACGTAAACCGTTTCGGCACTGGAATCCACCAGGGGGGCATCGAAGATTCCGTGGGCATTTTCGCCCAGGGTCGCCGACGTGGCATGGATGGCGCCCGTGCTGCCCACGACGGAATAGAGAACACCGTTTGCGTTGCCGACAAAGACATAGCCCGAGGTGTAATCGTAAATCGGCGAAGCAAGCAGCGTCGTACCCAGCGTGACAGGGTAACCACTGGTGACCTCGGCTGGCGTCCCGCTGAGGAACAGGTTGGTGAACTTGTGCAGCTTGCCGCTGTTGTCCCCAACGTACAGCAAATCGTCGTAGTACTCGTAGAACGGAGCGGACCAGGTGTCGTTGGGCGACCCGTTCAGAGTGAGCCTGGTCATGCATGGAGCGGTACAGGCGCGATAGTTCGCGGCGGTCACATTGGTTGAGGCTGAGTTCAGTGCTACGACGGAAGTGCCGGTGGCCCACTTGAGGAGCACCAGGCTGGCAACGTTGCTGCTGTTGACCTGGATGAACGCCACCTGGTCCCCGGCCAGGGAGAGCACAGGCGAGGTTGTGATTTTGCTGCCATCGCCCGTAGTGGAGCCCTGCGGATAGGCGGTGTTGTAGGCCCAGTAAGTCTTGGGCACGGCCGAGCCGCTCGTCCCGGCGCCGCAACCCGTACCGCGGGGCCCGGAGGTCCCATAGAGCTCGTTGTAGGCCAGGACCGTCGCCTGAGTCGTGCCCGATCCCGCGGCGCCCGTCGGGTAAACGATGTAGTCCGAGGCGCAACTGTAGGCGTTGGTATTGAACGAAAACTTCGCCGGGAAGGTGTTGGGATTCACCAGACCCGTGCTCAGGGTCTCGCTCCAATCCAAGTGTTTGGTCGAGGTGGAATCCACCCGCGGCCCACTGCCAGGCGATACGCTGGGGCGCAGCGATGGATTGCGCCTCATCTGATGCAGCGCGTAGCGGGTGCTGTTGCGCACGTCCTGCGAATGGAAATCGTTCCCATTGGCGCGTTCATCCCCCGCCGGGCCAGGATTGGAGAAGACCAGGTGATGGTGTGTCCAGTCGGTTGGACGGCCCGTGGTTACCGCCGGCCCCGCCTGTGCAAATGCCGGGAGACTGGCCGCCGCGAGCAGCGCAACGCCTGCGAACGCAAAGGCGAAGCCTGCGCGCCTTGGTCCCATCGTCTGTTGAACTGGCACGTCGTCGCCCACAAGGCAGCGAGCAATCGGATTTCGTCCGGTAGTCCGGCTGGAGAGAACTCCTACTGCAAAATAACTCATACTGCCTCCCTGGGAAAAACCAGCCAATGCTGCAAGAACGGCACAATGCACAACAGCAACCCGGCCCCGACTCACAGAGCCGGGGCCGCTTGCTCCCGGGGGTAAAGGCTTAAATGCGCGCATCTCCGAACAATCGGAGGTGAAACACTGCCCGAGAGACCGCGGGTCGTTCCTTTGCGAAACTCCGCGTCAGCTATACTCCATTCTAACAGCGCGTCAGGCCGCGCCAAACATTCGTTTGACTTCATTGGTGACACTTTAGTGACAACATTAATGACACTTTAGTGTTACGAGCCTGAGGACTCTGTCGCAGGTTTTATCGGAGGATGAAGAACCATGGGGGTTGTGAAGTGAGTCCACTGGCAGTCCGTCCTTCCAGGCACAGGATCTATTGCCGTGTGCATTGGCTTGTGTCCGCCCAGGGCGCGCGGACTGAATTGGGTGGGGACCCGCTTCGCCGTGGCTGACTGCGTTGCATTCGCCGTGGCTGACTGCGCAGCGCGAAGTCCGGACTGGCAGCTCCTGTTGTACTGTGCCCGTGGCGGCAGCGTGGACGCCGCGCGCGTACGCCAACTGGCCCATCGGGTCATGGACTGGGATGCACTGGTCGAGGCCGCGCAGTTTCACGGCCTGGCAGCAGTGCTGTTCCACGTCGTATCTGAGACATCTCCCGATCTTATGCCGCCGGACGTTGCCAGCCGGCTGCGCAACATCTGCCGCGATTCAGCCCGGCAGAACCTGGTTCTCACCTCCCAACTGCTCGCGTTGCTGGATGCCTTCGCAGCCCACGGCATTGCCGTCGTGCCCTTGAAAGGCCCCGCGATGGCCGAATCGTTCTATCCCGATCCAGCGCTGCGGCCGTCTTCCGACCTGGATTTCCTGGTCCGAAGTCAGGATGTAGCAGGCGCATTGAGGGTCCTCGCGCAGGAAGGATACGCGCTCGGCGCAAATATGCAGCGCTTGCCGCTGCGCGTACTGCTGCGCCTCAACTGCGAGTTGATCTTCCACCATGAGCGCATGGCGCATGTGGACCTGAAGTGGGAGACCGGCCCTGCGCATTATCCCTTCCGCATCGCACCGGAGATGCTGTGGCGTTCGCTGGGCCGGACCAGGATGGCGGGCAGGGAAGTCCCGTGCCTTTCGCCGGAAGCTTTGTTGTTGTTTCTGTGCGTTCACGGCACGAAACACATGTGGTCGCGTCTTCAGTGGCTGGGGGACGTCGCCCGGCTGGTGCGAAAGCAGTTGGCATGGGATGTCGTTCTGCAACTGGCGGAAGAGGCGGGATGCATGAGGCCGCTGCTGTTGGGGTTGTCGTTGGCGCACGAGTTGCTTGAGGCGCCGGTTCCCGAAGATATTTTGCAACGGGCACGCGCGGCGCAGGCAGTCCAGGCGCGGGCGAGGCAGGTGGTCCTGCGGCTGATGTGTACTCCGCCGAGTGAGCCGCACAGCTGGGAATTGACCGTATTCAACGCGCGGATGGCGGAACGGACCTGGGACAAGCTGCGGCATACTGCCGCGTTGCTCAAGGCCCCGACGGACCAGGAACTGGAGTGGTTCCTCCTGCCGCAATGGCTCTTCTTCCTCTACTATCCATTGCGCGCCGCGCGGCTGACGTACAAGTACTGCTCGCGGCTTACGCGCGGATGAAATGACTCCGCCGCCGATTCAGGGATTCCTTAAGCCATTGCCGTTGTCCGCGCAGCCGGCGGATGGAGGGCCAGGGCGTGTGGCCCGTCTTTTGCTGATATAAGCTGGTAGATAGATGCCAGCAAAAACCAGCCGGGAGATGGAGGACCTGTGCCATTGAGCGAAGTTTCCCAAGCCAACCTGCCTCTGACCATCGATGAGTATCTGCGCAAGAAGCTGATGCCGGTGGAGGGCGTGATCCCTCACCTGCCGGGTATCGACATGTATGGGAACACCATCCCGGACGAGATCGTCGGCGGCGATGTCTTTGAGTACATCAACTTCCAGCAGCGCTACAACATCGAGGCGCGCATCAGTCAGGCCCAATGGCTGGCACAAGAGGTCCTGGAACCGCTTGCCCCGGGGGCAAAGGCGCGCAATGGCGTTGATGTGCACATCCAGTGGATGGCGACGCGGCCCGGCTACACGGAGCGCGACGGAGTTGAGTTCAGGAAGGCAAAGAGTTCGGAGCAGTTGAGGATTGTGGAGAACCTGCGCGAACTCTCCGCGTCCGCCGGGGTGCTGATTGTCGATGCGCAGGGCCACGGCATCATTGCGGCAAAGATCGCGTCCACCGTTCACGACACCCTGCACGCGTTCATGCTCTCGGAGCTGGACCGCGTCGGGACCATCACGCCCAGGCTCTTTGAGCAGCTCAACCTGAGGCTCGCCCAGTCGGCAACCGCGCGCAATGCCCTGGGCCGGAGCATGGATGCCAGCTCGCGCGAGATTGCCACGCTGCTCTACGGCGAGATGCGCTCCAACGGACAGTTCCGCTTCGTCAACTTCGGCCATCCGCCTCCGCTCGTCTTCTCGGCAAAGTACAAGAGGTTCATGAAAATTGGCAGGGACCGCATGGTGCAGTTTCTGCCGCTCGGATTGGAGGTCCCCGAAGACCATCCCGACCGCAACAAATATATCTCCGTCAAGCTGAGGACGCGGCGCATGAAAGCCTCCGATATGGCGTTGATTACCCTCATGGGCAGGGGAGACATCCTCTTTCTTTATACCGACGGCGTCTACGATGGGAGCGGCGTGCCGGAAAAACGCCGGATTGAAGCCATCATCGGCGAGCACAAACAGCAGTCTGCCAAGGACATCTGCAACGCGATCCTGGACTACGCGGTGAAGAGAGACCGTGAGCTGCGCCAGGAGGGACACAGCGACGAGATCGACGACAAGACCGTGTTCATCATCAAGCGAACGTAAGAAATCTTCAGTTCATTCGTGTTGGGGGACGCGTGATTTCAGCGCTACGCCTGCGCAGTCGCGCGCGCCGCATGCAGTTCCTGCAGCGCGCAGACGCTCAGCGTTCCGCGTTGCAACGCGGCAATGCCCTCGGCCGCGGCACGCGCCGCAGCCAGCGTCGTGATGGTGGGAATCCGCGCCAGCACCGCAGCCCGGCGGATTGCCTTCTCGTCGAAGAAGGTCTCCTGCCCGCGCGGCGTGTTGACGATCAACTGAATCCGGTCGCCCTTGATCAGGTCGACCACATTGGGCCGGCCCTCTTTCACCTTGTAGACGCGCTCCGGCGGCAGCCCCGCGGCCTCCAGAGCCTCCGCCGTGCCATGCGTCGCCACCAGGTGAAAGCCCATCTCGACGAAGGTCCGCGCCAGATCGACGACGCCTTCCTTGTCGTGGTCGTTCACGCTGAGGAAGATCGTCCCCTTCACGGGCAGCACCTGGCCAGCTGCGATCTGCGCCTTGGCAAACGCCTCGCCGAAGTTGTCGGCCACGCCCATCACCTCGCCGGTGGATTTCATCTCCGGCCCCAGCACCGTGTCCACGCCGGGAAACTTGCCCCAGGGAAAGACCGGCGACTTCACATAGAAGTGCGCGCCGGTATCCAGGTCTTCACCGCGCGCCACATCCTCCGGCAGCAGCTCCTTCAGCGTGCGGCCCACCATCAGCCGCGACGCGATCTTGGCCAGCGGCACGCCGGTCGCCTTCGAGACATAGGGGACCGTGCGCGAGGCGCGTGGATTCACCTCGATGACGAAGACCTTGCCGCGTTGGATGGCAAACTGAATGTTCACCAGCCCAATCACGTTTAGCGCCAGCGCCAGCTTGCGCGTGTGCTCGCGGATTGTGCGCAGCACGTCGTCCGTCAGATCCACTGCGGGCAGCACGCACGATGAGTCGCCGGAGTGGATGCCGGCCTCCTCGATGTGCTGCATGATCCCCGCGATCACCACGTCCGTCCCGTCGCACAGCGCGTCCACGTCGCACTCGATGGCGTCCTCCAGAAAGTGGTCGATCAGCACCGGCCGCTCCTGCGAGTATTCAATCGCCGTGCTCATATAGCGCAGCACCGCCTCGTCGTCGTAGGCAATCACCATGGCGCGCCCGCCCAGCACATAGCTGGGCCGCAGCAGCACGGGATAGCCCACGCGGTTCGCGCCTGCCAGCGCCTCGTCGACCGAGGTCACCATGGCGCCATCGGGCTGCGGAATGCCCAGTTCCGTAATCAGCTTGCCGAAACGCTTGCGGTCTTCGGCCAGGTCGATCGACTCCGGCGATGTGCCGATGATGGGCACGCCCGCGCGCTTGAGCGGAAGGCTCAGATTCAGCGGAGTCTGCCCGCCGAACTGCACAATCATGCCGATCTTGGCTCCGCCCGAGGCCTCGTGCTCATAGACCGCCAGCACGTCCTCCAGCGTCAGCGGCTCGAAGTAGAGCCGGTCGCTGGTGTCGTAGTCGGTGGAGACGGTCTCCGGATTGCAGTTCACCATGATCGTCTCGTAGCCGTCCTCGCGCAGCGCGAAGGCCGCATGGCAGCAGCAGTAGTC
>PLOU01000078.1 GCA_003142235.1 Granulicella sp. | reverse complement strand
CAATTCTTGTCTCTATAGCAATAGTGAAAATGCTCTAAAAGTCTCGCGCTTTCAAAGCAAGACATTTTCAGAGGCGCTTGATAGGACGCCGCGTCAGGTCTTATGTTGGCGAACTTCCCGTCGCAAACAAGGCAGAGACGACCCGAATCCCGCTCGAAAGAGGCTGCCAGTCGCCTCATGCAGCCGGAACGAGGCGAAGTTCGTCTAAACCGGAGTAAAGTCTGAGATACAGATGACGACCATGACCCAGTCCGCCGCAACCCGTTCCCTCCGCCGCCAGACGGCACCGATTGCCGCGCTGGCGCTGGCTGTGCTGGTCGCCATTGTCACGACTACTGCGTATGCGCAGGCCCCGGCCACGCAGGCTCCGGCCACGCCGCCTGCTGCGCCGTCCTCCGCACAGCCGTCCACGCCACCGGCTGCGCAGCCGGCTGACCAGAGTTCCGGTTCCGAGGCAGGCCCCAACGCCGACAATGGCACGATCGTGATTCCGAAGAAGAAGGAGGCGGAGGAGCCACCACCGCCGCCCGCGCCGGCCGAGCCGAAGATCAAGAACCCGGGCGGGGAGACCTACTCGCTGCGGGTTGACGTTCCCATCGTCAACCTGGACGTGAGCGTGATTCTGGACAAGAACCACCAATTCGTACCGGGGCTGAAGGCGGGGAACTTTCTGGTTCTGGAAGACGGCGTGGAGCAGAAGGTGGACAACGTGCGCATGGGGCAGACGCCGATCACGGCGGTGATGCTTCTGGAGTTCGCGGCCAACTCCTACTACTTCATCAACGACATGCGCAACGCCGCGGCCGGGTTCTTCCATTCGCTGCGTCCCGACGACTATGTGGCCGTGATGACGTATGACCTGGGGACCCACATCCTGAGCGACTTCACCAACAACAAGGAAGTGATTGCCGAGAGCCTGAACTCGCTGACGCTGCCGGGCTTATCCGACACGGACATGTTCGACGCGCTGTACGAGACGCTGGACCGCACCAGCCGCATCGATGGACGCAAGTACATCATTCTCATCGGCACTGGGCGCGACACGTTTTCCAAGATCACGCTGGACAAGATCCTGGCCAAGATCAAGGCGACGCCGAACGTGACCATCTTCACCATCGGAACCGGAGCGCTGCTCAACGAGATGGGGGCCGGCGGCGGAATGCGCGAGATGAACTACCTGCAGGCCCAGAACCAGTTGAAGACCTTCGCCGAGATGACCGGCGGGCTGAGCTTCTCGCCGCTCTTCCAGGGCGAGCTGCCCGCCGACTTTGCGCAGATCAACAACTCCATCCGCAACCAGTACCTGCTGACCTACCGGCCGACCAACCCGGCGAACGACGGAAGCTATCGCAAGGTCAAGGTGATCCTGGTGGACAACGAAGGGCACCCGCTTCAGATGCAGGACGAGAAGGGCAAGCCGCTGAAGTACTCGGTGATTGCGCGCGACGGGTATAAGGCGCGACTGCCAGTGGAGTAGGGCTGGGTGTTGTCAGGAAAGGATGACTACTATGAACGCCCTACTGATCGAACCGACTGCTGACAACGTTAAGTACGCTTCCAAAAAGTTCGACGAAGAATTTTCGGTTACTGAGACAGCACTCGGAACACTCTTCGGTCTGTATCCCACCAATACAGACCCCAGCCATGTGCTGTTGAAGGTTGTGGCTCTCAACCGTCTTTATTCCACACAAATATTAGCTGTCCATGCAGTCGCCGACCATATCTATCAGAATCATCAAGCGATAGATGACGGCCTAGCATCTGGTGCGTTAGAAATTGTGGATAAGGTTGCATGTGTAAAAATTGGGGAAAAAGATAGAATCAATTTATCTTTCGCGAGCAAGTATTGTAACTGGCACAGACCTGAGATTTATCCGATTTACGATTCGCGCGTTGACAAATATCTTTTGGGTCTTCAGAAACAAGTAAGGTTTTCTGACTCTGAGTTCTCTCACGAATCTCTCAGGAACTATCCGGCGTTTGTAAAAGTGGTGGAATCTTTTCGTGAGCACTACAAACTAGACTCATTCCCCTTCAAGCAGATAGATAAATTCATCTGGCTACACGGCTAAGTTCGCACCAGGGTTGCGGCGAGCAGGGCGACGACGATGCCGTAGAGTTCGGACTTTACTTCGAGCGAGGCCAGGGTTTTGGCGGGGTCGAGCGGCAGGTGGAGGATGGTGGCTGCTCCGCCGGGGACGGTGCGGCCACGGCCGTGGAAGGCGACGGGATCGAGGACGCGGGTCTGGCCGGTGGCGAGATCGACGCGCGGGGGGAGTGGGGCTTCGTTGACGAAGAGGAAGTCGTCGAGGAGGTAGTCCTGCTCGATGGGCCACCAGGTCTCGGGGTTTCGCAGGGGGAGCTTGGCGGAGGTGCCGTCGGAGTATGCGACCGAGACGGTGCCGTGTAGCATGTGGCTGCACTGGGGGAGGGTGGTGCCGGCGAGCAGGAGGTAGATGCCGCTGGCGTGGCCGGTGAGGGCGAGCTTGGTGGAGGGCGCGTCCTGCTTCCAGTAGGAGAGGAAGAGGCAGTTGGGGGCGTCGCCGGCGGGGGTGCGGAAGTCCACGCCGAGTGGCGTGTGGAGCAGGCCGGCGGCGGCGCGCAGGCCGGCGTCGCTGATGGTGGCGCGGTTGTCGGCGTTGGCCCAGCCGCCGAGATCGTTGTTGGGGAAGGCGAGGGAGCAGAATTGCGAACGCGGCTCGTCGTAGGTGCGGGTGAAGATGTCGTTGATCTGGTTCTTTAGCAGGGAAGTAAGGTCGAGCGGCTCGGTGCGCGCGGCTGCGGCGAGGGCTGGGATTGGGGCGAAGGCAGCGGCGGAGGGCTTGGCGTCGAAGGAGATGGGGAGGGTCCAGGTGCAGTCGCCCTGCTTCATGTTGAAGAAGACGGTGTGGAAGCCGGGGGACGTGATGTGGCCGTTGGTGAGCGCGTGCTGCGGATCGTCAAGCTGCGCGAGGGTGACGCCTTGCGGGAGAATGAGGGCTTCGCCGACGCGGAAGGTGCGCTGGGCGGGTGCGGAAGCGGACGGTTGACTGTGCCACTGCACGCTGATCTTGTAGGCGCGAGCGGCGGGGAGAGTGATTTTCAGATGCGGTGAGCCGACGGCGTTGGGATCGAAGGCGCACTCGGCGTGGGTTCCATTGCAGAGAACGGTGGGGAGGGTTGTGGTGTGCGCGGGGAGAATCAGTGTGAGGGGGACGGACTTGGCGAGGCGGCTGGTGAATTCGTAGCTATCGCTGAGGGCTTCGCGCTTCCAAGTGAGGTCGAAGTCCTTGTGGTGA
Organism: Granulicella sp.; assembly: GCA_003142235.1. GTDB lineage: Bacteria > Acidobacteriota > Terriglobia > Terriglobales > Acidobacteriaceae > Edaphobacter. Next base: position 11,107 of record PLOU01000078.1, on the reverse strand, counting down.
AGGGAGGCGCGGTTCCAGCCGGAGGGGAAGCCGGGGCGGATGCGGATGGAGTTGGCGATGAGGTTGGGCTGGATGCCGAAGAGTCCTTCGACGAGGGCGCGGGAGGTGATGCCGATGGGATCGCCGAAGTCGCGCTGCGACTCCTGGCGGTGGGCGTCGAGGGCGGAGGTCATGTGGAAGTCGCCGGGGCAGAGGCCCATGAACATGGAGTCCAGCAGAGCGCCCTTGAAGATGCGGAAGGCTTCGTCCGCCATGCCCGCCTGCCATAGGGCGAGAGCCATGTGAGAGTTTTCGGCGAGCAGGAGGAGGTTGAGCGACCACATGTAGGGGAGCCAGTCCGAGCATGAGAGCATGTAGAGGTTCTCGTTTGGCGGCACGCCTTCGCCGTGGATGGGGACATGGCACAGCGCGGCGAGGCGCTCGGCGGCCATCTGCCAGGCCTGGCGCGGGGTGGGGACCTCGCTGTCGATGGTGTGATAGACGGTCCAGAGCGCGGGATTGGAGTAGACGGTCTGCGGCTCCATCAGGTCCTTCGATTCGGCGAAGGTGCCTTGCGACGGGAGCCAGAGGAGCTGCTGCATGGCTTCGTGGATGAGCGCGGCCTCGGTGTCGTAGGAGGTGGGGTCCTCGCCGAGGGCGCGAGCGAGCGCGGCGGCGAAGCGGAAGGCGAAGATGTTGTATGCGGAGGAGTGGGCCGCGCCTCCGCCGTTGTACTGCAGGTTGTCGCTGGCCCAGATGGCTGCGTAGGCCTCGTAGAGCGGAAGCGTTTTACCGCTCGCGGTGGAATACGTCCGGCGGAAGAGACGGTGCTCCCAGGCGAGGTGGCGCTGGAAGGCGGGCCATATCTCGCGGGCGAAGTCCAGGTCTCCGGTCCACATGAGGTGACGCATGAGGACGTCCATGAAGACCATGTTCATGTCGTAGTGGTTGCCGGAGAGGTCGCCGTTGGAGTGGAGCATCTTTTCCTTACGGGTGAGATGGAAGTTGGGCGTGTCGTCCCAGGGGCCGATGGCGGGGTCGGCAGTGGTGATGGCGGTGAGATTCTGCTTCTTCAGCCAGTGACGGAAGTGCTGCTGGGCGCGGTCGTGGTTGCCGAGGGCGTCGAGCGAGTAAGGGCCGCGCCATCCGGCGAGCATGGTGCGCCAGGCGACGCCGCCGTGGAGAACGCACTGCGAGTGGGCGTCCCAGATGGTTTCGGCGGCGACGGAGATGGCGGGGCCGAGGGTGTTGAGGTACTCGTCGGGGGTGTCGAGGGTGAGGGATGTGGCGAGAGCATCGAGCTGGGCGCTGCGGGCGTCGAAGGATGCGGCGGAATCGCTCGTATCCGGCTGGCCGCCTGGCGGCACGTGGCGGATGGTCAGATACATCGGTTGGCTGCTCATCTGTACAGAACCCCTGAGGATCGGGGACTCCTTTTTGTTTAGGTCGATGAGAGGATGAGCGAAGTCGGTGTCTGGCGGCGCGTTCCATGCGGAAAATTCAGCGACCGTCATCTCCTGAGCAGCCTCGGCAGAACCCATCGGGAGCGTGAGAGCCAGCTCCGCAGCCGGGCCCTTGACGCGAACCCATGGCTGGCGGTCGGTCGCAACGGCTTCGAATATGTTTCCCGCACATTCCTCCGCAGTGACCTGGAAGAACTGGGAGACGGGTTGGACTTCGCAGCCGATGTCTCCGTTGCGGCGGCCCTTCTTGCCGCTGACTCCGCCGAAGGCCCAGGCGAGGCGCGTGCCGGAGGGTAGGTTGCTGCCCTCGACCTTGAGGATGATACCGGAGCCCTCGGCTGCGGTGATGAGTTCGGCGCGGATGGAACCGGTGCCGAGGAGGGAGTCGCGGAGTTCATAGATCATGCGGCCGGGCCGGTAGCGGGCGACGACCTCGTCGGCGATTGCGGCCCACTTCGACGCGGCGCCGCTGGCGTTTGTCGCGCCAGCCGCGATGAAGCCGAGTTTGAGATTGCCGCCGTGGCCGGGGAGGTAGAGGGAGAACTCGGGCAGGTCGCTGGCGTCGACGCGGAAGTCGGCGGTCTGGGTGGTGGAGCAGGGCGCGTAGAGCGGGCGGTTGAAGAACTCGCCGCCGTTGCGGATGACGAAGTCGCCGGCGATGGGGCGGTAACGCAGCGGGCGGGCGGTCATGGAGTGCATGAGGGGCACGATTCCGCCGGAGATGATCTCTGGCGGAGGCATGAGGCGGGCGGCCTCCTGAATGTTCCGCTGCGCGGCGGCTGTGGCTGACGCTGCGCTGGGGGCTGTCTGCGAGAGGCCCTTGAGGGAGGCCGCGGCCTGGGCTGCTGTTGCACTGGATACGGCAAGGAAGTGACGACGCGACCATTCGTTGCTGAATTTCATTGGATACTCCGCGATGCGCTGAAGCGTGGAGGAATGGTATCAACCTTGCGTCACGATGGTAAAACGCGTTCGCAACCGCGATCGCTTTGCGATCACGGTTGCGCAGATTTCAAAGGGTGTACTCATCGGCACGGCTAAAGCCGTGCCCTTCCGAATAATACGGTATGGAAACGTTGCGGCTAGTGGGAGGAGAAGGTTTTTCCGGGGGCGTTGCAGAGGGGCTCCAGCGGGCAGTCGGCGCAGCGGGGCTTGCGCGCGATGCAGAGGGCGCGGCCGTGGAAGATGATGCGATGGGTGAAGTCTATCCACGCGGGCTGAGGGATGAGGCGCATCAGGTCGCGCTCGACTTTTTCGGGGGTGGTCTCGCGGGTGAGGGCGAGGCGGTGGGAGATGCGCAGGACATGCGTGTCCACGACGATGCCGTCGGCGATGTGGAACCAGGTGCCGAGGACTACGTTGGCGGTTTTGCGGGCGACGCCGGGGATGCGCAGGAGCTCGGGCATGGTCTGCGGGACTTTGCCGTGGAACTCTTCTGTGATGACACGGCCCGCGCCCTGGATGGACTTCGCCTTGTTGCGGAAGAAGCCGGTGGTGCGGATCAACTCTTCCAGTTCGGGGAGAGATGCGGCGGCCATCAGTTTGGGCGTGGGGAAGGCGCGGAAGAGCGCGGGAGTGACGAGGTTGACGCGGACGTCGGTGCACTGCGCGGAGAGGATCGTCGCGACGGTAAGCTGCCATGCGCTCTTGTGGTGGAGGGCGCAGACGGCGTTGGGGTAGGTTTTTTGCAGGGCGTCGAGGAGGGCGGCGATACGGGCTGGGTTTGTGGGGGACTTTTTGTTTGCCATGATGAATCTTCTGGCTTCTTAAAGTGCGGTGTTTATTGGGAGAAAGGTTCGAGCGGTTGTGGTTGGGCGGAGATCGTCGGGGTCCTTCGCTGCGCTCAGGATGACAGCAAAAACAAACAACGACAAATACGGGATTCGCCTATTCATCCGAGGCGGTCGAGCATTTCGGCGGGGGTGAGGCGGACGCAGGTGAAGATGGGGGTGTCCTTGAGGGTGTAGAGGCTGATTTCGGTCTCGCGGAGCTGCTGGACGAGGTCGAGGAAGTCTTCGGGGAAGTTGGTCTCGAAGGCGACGACGAACTCCTGGTCGTCGAGGCCGAAGGAGTAGGTGGTGTTGAGCTTGACGCGCGGGTAGAGCAGGCCGATGCGGATGTGTTCGTCCATGAGGCGCTTGCGCTCGGACATGGAGAGCAGGTACCAGGGGCGCGTCTTCCAGAAGGGGTAGATGAAGATGTACTTCTGTCCGCCGGGACGGATGGCTCCGCGGCCCTCGCCCTCGCTCTCGTCGGGGCGGCCGATCTGGTACTGCGAGCGCTTGGTGCTGGCGAGGAAGTTGTGCGGGGTGTAGAGGTAGCCACCGAGCGGCGTGCGCAGGAGTTCGGAGCGCATCTGGTTCAGCTCGTCGACGGCGTAGCCGATGGTCCAGACGCAGAAGTCCACGTCGCCGCGGGTGCCGATGGTGGAGTAGGTGAGGGAGAGGAACTCTCCGGGCTTGTTCCATTTTTCGAGGACGGCAATGAAGGCGGCTTTGTGGGCGGCGCGCTCGGCGGCGGGAAGGCGACGCCACTCGGGCAGGAGCTTGTAGAAGCTGAAGCAGACGACCTGGCGGCGGGTGGGCGGGGCTGCGGAGTCGAGCGGGGCCGCGGCTGTGGATTCGCTGCCGGCGGGACGGCCCGAGGGCGCGGGCGGCGCGGAGGAGGAGGTCTGCGCGGAGGGAGGGAGGGCCGTCGCCTGCCTGGGGCTGAACGGCTGGGGAACCTGGTGCCGCGGTGCGAGGAACTCTGCCATGGCACGATTGTCTCTCGAACCCTCTCAACTGGCAAAGGCAGGGAGCGGCGGGTTGCGGTGGATGCGGCGCTTTCAGGAGGGGTTTTCGGGATTAACTGGTGAGAGCGATTCCCGTTGCGGTTCCTGGGGGCGGATTGGCTGGATAATATTTATTTTTTGGGACAGTTTTGCGGACTATTCTGGGAAATTGGTGTTGCAGAACAGGAATTCGATCTGAAGTTTTTGCTGCGGCTGCCGATGAGCCTGAGAGACGTGGGGGAGTGGAGGTGCGCGGGTGAGTGACGCAAGTCGAACAGGGGAGAGTATGGAAGCCATGCCTACAACCCCGGTTGGAGCGGTCGGTGGTTTGCCTCCGTCTGCCCGGCCTGGGCTGACTGCGCCGGGCACGCGCGCTGCCAAGCCGCTGAGCAGCGGGGTCGGGGAGATTGCGGACGATGAGACGCAGGTGAGCCTGGCCGGGATGCTGATCTCGCAGGCGAGCACGGGAAGCGATGTACGATTCGAGAAGGTGGCGGCGCTGCGGCGAAGGATTGAGGCGGGAACGTACGATGTGGCCGCCGAAGACGTAGCGGAGAAGCTGATGGACCAGATGCGGAAGAAGTAGAGGCCCGCGCCAGGTGGGTGAGGCGAGCATCGGTGGAGAAGCGTCCGCGGCAGCGAAAACGAAATACAGGGGGTTTACGGAGGGAATAAACTGTGGGGGAGGGAGTGCGCGATGGCGGAGGCGGAGCGGATTACGGCGCGGCAGCGGGCGATCCTGACAGCCATCGTGGAGAGCTACATCGAGACCGGCGAGCCGGTGGGGTCGGGGACGATCGCGGGGACGATTGCGCGGGTGCGGGCGGGTGGTGGACATGGGGCGACGGGGCTGAGTTCGGCGACCGTGCGCAACGAGATGGCGGAGCTGGCCAACGAGGGGTTGCTGGAGCAGCCGCACACTTCGGCGGGCCGGGTACCGACGGCGCGCGCGTTTCGGCTGTATGTGGAGCGGTTGAGTGGAGGCGTGGGAGCGCGGCTGCTGGGTGGGGCGCAGCGATTGAGTCTGGAGGCGCAGCGGTTGAACCTGGAGTCGCAGATCGATTCGAGCTTTGCGGGAGTGACGGGGACGCAGGCGATGCTGGAACGGACGAGCCATGTGCTGGCAACGGTTTCCAGCGGCGTGGGCGTGGCCGTGGCCATGGTGGCAGGCGGCGACACGCTGGAGCATGTGCATTTTTCGCGGCTGGGGAAGGGGAGCGTGCTGGCTGTGGTGGTGACCAGCTCGGGGTTGGTGCGGGACCGGATGCTGACGATGCAGGTCGACGTTACGGCGCGCGAGCTTGAGGCGGCGGCGAACTTTCTGAATGAGCACTTCCGCGGATGGAGCATCGAGCGGGTGCGCGCGGAGATTGGCCGGCTGGTGGAACGGGAACGAAGCGAGGTGCAGCGGCTGCTGAGTTCGGTGGAGCAGTTGTGGGTGGGCGCGGTTCCGGTGGGCAGCGCCACGGTGCAGACGGTGGTTGTGGAGGGGGTGGCGAACCTGTTGGGCACGCGCGGCGTGGGCAGCGCGGAGGATATGGCGCGGCTGCGCGAGGTGCTGTCGGCGCTGGAGGCGAAGCAGCGGCTGGTGAAGCTGCTGGACGCGTACATCGACGCGAAACAGGAGTCGGTGCGGGTGATCTTCGACCTGGAGGAACACGCGCCGGAGATGGCGGGACTGGTGCTGATTGCGGCCCCGGCGCGGATGGCGGGCGATGGGCACGGAACAGTGGGGGTGATTGGGCCAAAGCGCATTCATTACGAGAACACGATGAACGCGGTGAGCTACATCGCGCAGGTCTTCGAGCGGATGCTGCGGCCGCAGGTGTGAGGGGAAGTTGCCGGTTGCTGGTTGTTGGTTGTGATGCAACGACAACAACAAAGGCAAAGGCCAATACGGAGATTCTGGCTGCGCCAGAATGACGATGTAAAACATGCGACGACAAAGGCGAAATGCGGGGGTCCCTCCACTACGGCGGCAACGTGCGCCGCCTTCGGTCGGGATGACGGTGGGATGTGGGGGGGGCGGGTATACTGCATCTGCATGTCTGAGAAAATTATTGGGTTGTTGGTGTGGCTGATTGGCAGCGGGGTGCGCGGGTACGCGAGCGTCGTGGTGCTGATGGCGATTCAGTCGGCGTGTATCCCGATTCCGAGCGAGGTGATCATGCCGCTGGCGGGCGTGGCGCTGGTGCATACGCTGGGGATGACGCCAATGCAGGTGCAGATGCAGTTGGTACTGCTGGCGACGGTGGCGTCGCTGGCGTCGAACCTGGGGTCGGTGCCGGCGTACTGGGCGGGGGCGCGGGGCGGGCGGCCAATGGTGGAACGCTATGGGCGATGGGTGCTGCTGAGCCGGCGCGACCTGGACAGGGTGGACCACTTCTTTGCGCACTACGGGTCGATCACCGTACTGGTGGGGCGCATGCTGCCGATCGTGCGGACGTTTATCGCGTTTCCGGCGGGCGTGGCGAAGATGAACCAGGCGCGCTTCCACATCTATACGTTTGTGGGGTCGTGGCCGTGGTGCTACGCGCTGGCGTATGTGGGGATGCGGCTGGGCGCATCGTGGAACAGCAATCCGCAGTTCAAGGAGGTGTTTCACCGCTTCCACCTGGGAGTGGAGGGGGTGCTGGTGGTGGGGTTGGCGTGGTTCGTGGTGTCGCACTGGCGGGGGCGGATTCGCACGGAGGCGGCGTGAGCTATCGTGTCCTTCTGCGCCTAGTTTTCCGACGGCTCTTCGACGTGGTCTATCACGAGGACGTCCGCTGGGCCTTTGGCCGGTTCCAGCTTTAGACCAAGTTGCTCCTGCATCGCAGTGAAGATGCCTGGCGCTGCGTCTGGGGCATTTGTGTTCGATTCATCGGGCGTCCATTTCAAGATGAAGTTGTATCTGCCGGCAAGCCCAGTTTTATCGACTACGGGCCTCTCCAGAAACGCCTGCATGCCAAGGGCGAAGTCCGACATCGAGTTGTTGGTGAATTTCCTAACCTGTTGATCGCCGCTGCCGCTGCCGCTGCCGGTCTGGGTGGGCAAACTGATTGAAGTGTCCGGGCTCTTTGCCAACCTTGGACCACCCTTTGCCACCGTAATCGCATAGATCGCGAGCTCGCGCTTTTCCCGATGGAACTTCAAGTTGAATCGGCTTTCCAATAGTTTCTGCAGCATCTCCTGAATCTGCCGGAGGTTTGCTACGCCTTCCACGTCTGCTTGCCCAACGATGTCGTACTTCCGAGTGTCAAACCAGGCTGGGCCATCCACAATCTGCTTTTGATGAATCGCGTAAGCAACGGACATAAGACTGTTGACGCTCTGGTTTTCTATAACAATCCGATGACCTCCGATGAAGAAATTTCCTTTCAATTCGTTTGGGTTGGCGGGCTTGATGGTGGCGACTTCAAATGACGGGTGTGCGTCCGCGGCCATCGGGCGCAGGGGAACAATCGATTGTTGCTCCGTCCCGTTTGCACCTTGCTGTGCGATTGCGCTCGACGCGGCGAAAGCCGTCAAAGCAATTTCGAGGCAGAGTATTCTGCTCAGGCCCGTTCGCAATATGCTGATTTTCATCAACCTCGGCCTCCATTCTGACACATCGATTGTCCCACTTCAGGGCCCGTCCCAGCGAGGCGGTCTCAGTACGCAAATATGATAGGGGATTGCCCGTTAAGAGAAACAAAACAGCAAATATGCCCCGGCTGGTGGTTGGGTCTATACTGATCTTTCCGTCTTGACGGAAGAAGCGCACCTACATTGCAGCACAGAAGGGGTTTGCATAGCATGTCTACACCCGGAGCCGCCATACCAGACGCGGCGAGCATTCAGCCAGCCAAAGGGAAACTAGGAATCATGACGGTCGGGATGGGAGCGGTGTGCACCACTCTCATCGCCGGCGTAGAGGCGATCCGCAAGGGACTCGCCAAGCCCATCGGGTCGCTGACACAGATGGGGACCATCCGGCTGGGCAAACGCACCGAGGGCAACAGCCCGCTGATGCGGGACTTCCTGCCGCTGGCCAAGCTGGACGACGTGGTGTTTGCCGGGTGGGACATCTTCGGCGGCAATCTGTACGACGCTGCGAAGACGGCGCATGTTCTCGACAAGGAGCTGCTGGAGAAGATCCGACCGTACCTGGAGTCGATCGAGCCGATGCCCGCTGCGTTCGACCAGCACTACGTGAAGCGGCTGACCGGGACGCACATCAAGAGCGGGAAGAACAAGCGCGACCTGGCGGAGCAGATCCGCAAGGACATCCAGGCGTTCAAGAAGAAGACCGACCGGCAGGTGGTGATCTGGACCGGCTCGACCGAGATATTCCTGAAGCAGACGGCGGTGCATCAGTCGCTGGCGGCGTTCGAGAAGGGGATGGACGACGACGATCCGGGGATCGCTCCCTCGCAACTGTATGCGTGGGCGGCGCTGACCGAGGGGATCGCGTTCATCAACGGCGCGCCCAACCTGACGGTGGACTTTCCCGCGATGAACGAACTGTCTCGCAAGATGAATGCGCCGATTGCCGGACGGGACTTCAAGACGGGGCAGACGCTGATCAAGAGCGTTCTGGCTCCGGCGTTCAAGGCGCGCATGCTGGGCGTGAACGGCTGGTTCTCGACCAACATCCTGGGTAACCGGGACGGCGAGGTGCTGGATGAACCACAGTCGTTCAAGACCAAGGAAGAGTCGAAGCTGGGACTGCTGGAGATGATCCTGCAGCCCGACCTGCATCCCGATCTTTACAGCGAAATCTACCATAAGATCCGCATCAACTACTATCCTCCGCGCGCCGACAATAAAGAGAGCTGGGACAACATCGACATCTTTGGCTGGCTCGGGTATCCGATGCAACTGAAGGTGAATTTTCTGTGCCGCGACTCGATTCTGGCGGCACCGCTGGCGCTGGACCTGTGCCTGTTCATGGACCTTGCGGCGCGGACTCCGAGCTTGAAGGGGCTGGGAATTCAGGAGTGGCTCAGCTTCTACTTCAAGGCCCCGGACAGCGCTCCGGGCGTCTACCCCGAGAACGATCTTTTCATCCAGTCGATGAAGATGAAGAACACGCTGCGGCACATCATGGGCGAGGACCTGATCACGCACCTTGGCCTGGACTACTACGGCGGCTAAACAGACGAGTCAAGCTATGACAGAGCGCGCGGAGGACTTTCAGGTTGAGGTCCTTCGCGCGTTCTCAGTTTTGTGCGCCTTGGGAGAGGATTTGGGGCGAAAGGATTGGGCGGGCGCGCTGATGGTGGGCTGCGGGCTGGGGCCGGGCGGGGCTGCGCTGGCGATGGCAGGAAATATTGCTGGGGCTGGATGCCTTGCGATCGAGGCGCGGGCGGAGGTTTGCAGGGCGGCTTTGCGCAGCGGGGCGTGCGACTTCGTCGTGAACAGCGTGGACGAGGCGCTGCGGATTCTGAAGAACGAGATTCGGCAGCGCAGGCCGGTGAGCGTCGGGCTGACGATGGAGTTGAATGCGGCGTTGGAGGAGCTGAACGAGCGCGGGGTTCAGCCTGAGGTCTTTGCAGGGTTTCGAGCGGAGGGGGACGCGGGGACGCTGGATCGGGCGGCGCGCGCATTTGCGGAGATGGGGACGCTGGTTGTGGACTTCGATGGATCGCTGGCAGCGGCGGGCGTCGTGGACGCTTCGGCGCGGCTGGAGGGCTACACGCGGGAGCGCGGGCTGAGGCTGGAGTTGTTCGGGTTTGCAGACGGCGAGGGGCTGCGCGCATTCGATGCGCGGCTGCTACAGATGATTCCTGCGACGGGCGCGCGCGCACGCTGGTGTGCGGCGGCCCTGAGGTTCTTTCATCGCGAACGGCCGCATCGGCGGGTAGTGTTTCTGACGGATGAGGAAGTGGAGCGGGTGAGGAGTTGAATTTTCAGGGTTGAGCTTTGAGCTGTGAGGAAAACGCTACTCGGCGAGGGCGAGGAGGCGGGGCCAGAGGGCTTTGGCGCCGGCTTCGGATTTGGCGGAGACGGGGAGGACCTCGTCGAGCTGGTGCTCGCGCTTGAGGGCGGCGAGCGATTTGGCCAGCGCGTTGTGGGAGAGGCGGTCGGACTTGGTGGCGACGACCAGGAACGGGCGCTGGGTCTGCTTGAAATAGTCAATGAGCTGGCGGTCGCTGGGCTGGGGCGGGATGTTGCTGTCCACCAGGCAGACGGCGAGGGCGAGCGTCTCGCGCTCGGCGAGGTAGGGCTCGATGAAGCTGGGCCACTCGGCGGAGATGGAGCGGGAGATCTTGGCGTAGCCGTAGCCGGGCAGGTCGGCGAAGATGAGCGTGGGGCGGGGTTTTATCTTGTCGCCCGCGCCCTCGTGGAGGGCGAAGAAGTTGATGGCGCGGGTGCGGCCTGGGGTGGACGAGGTGTGCGCCTGCTTGGAGCCGAGCAGCGCGTTGATGAGCGATGACTTGCCTACATTGGAGCGGCCGAGGAAGGCAATCTCGGGCGCGCCGAAGGTCTTCGCCGCGGAAGGGAAGTGGGCAGCATCGGTGGCGGAGAGAAGGAAGACCGGAGTCAGTCGCATCGCTCCAGTCTAGAGCATCGGATGTGCCCGACACCCGGCAAGGCAATCTCAGAACTGTCCATCATGAAGTGTCCCCCCCCGGGGGGGGATAGCGTAAAGTATTCAAAAAATGCAGGTTAAGCTCGCGCTAAGCGCGTGAGACGTATTTAAGGCGAAGATCCGTCCGGTTGCAGCGGTTTCGGTTCTGCGGGTTCTCGCTTTTTGTGCGAAAAAGTATCAAAGTCTTCAAAAAAGGCATGTTAAGTCTGGACTTTTTTGGATTGGGTCTAGACTAAGAGATTATCCGTAAATAGAGATTGTCTGTCTCCAGCAGATCATGGCGGCGGCGAGAGAAAGCAGGGCGAGGTAGCTTTCCTCCTTCTTCTCGAAGCTGAC
>PLOU01000131.1 GCA_003142235.1 Granulicella sp. | reverse complement strand
ATGGCGCGGTGATCGACGTAGTTGAGCATCTGGGCCTTGCGCTCGAAGTCTTCGAGGCTGGTGGGCGCGCCGAACTCGGCCTGAATCTCCGCCATGAACGGGGCGACATCGCCGTTGCCGCTCTGGTGCCAGTCGTGATAGGCCCATACGTCGTCGATGGGCCACTGGTCCGGCTTGGGGACGGTACTCTGGAAGGATTCGAGCGTGGACATGGACGGTGTGCCTGTCTCGACGGAGAAGCCGCGGTTGAGCGTGGTGAAGTACTGCGCGGGAACCTGATAGCGATACGGCCCGCTGCCCGCCAGATTCACCGCGTTGGAGCTGGGCGAGTAGTAGCGCGTGCCGTCGAGGGTGCGCACCAGATTGTCGAGGCCGAGGTTGATGATGGGCTGGGGCACGCCCTCGTTGCGGCCGCACCACATGACGATGGAGGGATGGTTGCGGAAGCGCTGGATGGTGTCGGCGGCGTTGGCCAGGAAGAGCTGCGGGTCTTCGGCCTCGATGTTGTAGTTTTGGGTTGACTCCCAGAAATCGTTCCAGACCATCATGCCGTACTCGTCGGCGAGCTGGTAGAAGGTCTCTTCGGTGCTCTGGCCAACCCAGTTGCGGATGATGTTGAGGCCGGCGTCGCGGTTGAGGCGGAAGAAGGGTTCGAGATGCTCGCGGGAGACGCGCTTGCGAAAGTCGTCCATGCCCCAGTTGCCGCCGCGCGCGGCGATGCGCACGCCGTTGACGCGGAGGACGAGATACGGCGCGGCGCGGAGGTCGGTGAGGGGCTGGATTGCGGGCGAGTTCTGGGCGCCGGGCACGAGCGATGCGACGTGCGAGCTGGCATTGGCGCGACGCTCTTCGGGAATGTTGGCGAGCTCGGCCGCGGGTGTCGGAACCTCCAACATGCCGTCGTGGCTGACATCGACGATGGGAGTGGCGGCCTCCGCCTCGCGCGCGTTGGCGGGCGTGAACTCCACGCGGCGCAGATGGCCGGAGCTATCGAGCAGGCTCAGCTCGTAGCTGATCTCGCGGACGCCGAAGCGGACGTCTTTGCTATCGGAGACGGAGCCGCCCGCTTGGAGGGACAGCTTTACGGTGTATAGCTCCGGGCTGCCGTATCCATTGGGCCACCAGAGACGCGGGTGGTCGAGGTTGAGTTGGGAAAACTCCGCGGGAGTGAGCTTGACGACACTGTCGCCCGGAGGCAGGGTGAGGCTCTTGCGGACGGAGATCTTTTCGATGGAGGCGACGAGCGTTGCTTCGACCGGGGCGGACGAGAGATTCGTGACCGGGACGGCGATCTCGACTGCGGCGCGCGATGTGTCGTGGTTCTTGAATGTGGAGACGACCTGGGCGTCGCCGAGCTTGAGGCCCTGCGTGATGCGGAGAGTGACGGGCTGCCAGATGCCGCTGTTGCGGTCGCGGACGCCGGGAATCCAGTCCCAGCCCTCGGTGGCGACGAAGGTGGGGCCGTCGAGCGCCAAGGCGCCGCCGTTCTCGCCGGGCCCGCCGAGGATGGATTGCTCCTGCGGGATGCCGGGGTGGGGCGGCGGCGAGATGCGCACGGCGAGGACGTTGGGTTGGACGGACTTGAGCACGGAGGTGACGTCGAAGCTGCCGCGCTGGAATGCGCCCTTCATCGTGCCCAGGAGCTTGCCATTCAGCCAGATCGAGGCGGCGTAGTTGATGCCTTCGAAGGTCAGTTCGGCGTGTGCCCCGGCGGGGAGCGTGGATGCGGTCAAAGTGAACTGGGCGCGGTACCAGTAGTCCTGTTTGTTGAGCGACTCGGGGATGGCGAGGTTGTTGAGGCCGTAGCCGGGGTCGGGATAGACGCCATCGTCGACCAGGGTGGTGAGAACGGTGCCGGGAACGGTGGCGCGCATCCAGCCGGAGTCGTTGAACGAGGCGGAGCTGATCTGCGCGCCGTCGGCGTCAACCTTGGGGGCCTGGCGGAGCGTCCAGCCATCGGAGAAGGTCCACTCATCGGCGCCGGTTGGTTCAAGCGACGGGCCAACCGGCGGACGCTGGATGGCCACGGCGGGCGAGAAGGGCGCGCGCGCGGTGGGCATTGTGGCTGGGTCCTGGGGCGCGCGGTATCCAGCCTGACCGCGCGTCTGCAGCGGCCAGGGCTTGGAGCCAGCCTCAAACATGAGGACGGAGAAGTCGGGGCGCGCGATGTAGAGCTGATGGAATTCGCTGTCGGAGAGGGCGTGGCGCAGCAGGGTAAAGGAGGCGATCTGCCCGCCGAAGTGGCGGCCGGGCGCGATTCCCGAGCCGGTGGTCGGCGCCATCTGTAGCACGGGGTTGACGCTGCCGAGGACCAAGGTTCCCGATGCGGCGGGCTGGCCGTCGACGAAGAGATGGAAGCGGCTGCCGTCGAACGATGCGGCGAGCAGATGCCACTGGTTGGGTGTGAGGTTTGCGGGGCCGGTGAGCTGGTTGCCCTCGCCCATCCAGAGCGTGACTTTGCCGGCATCGACGGCGAGATAGCGGGCATACTCGGCTGCGGGGCTGCCCACTCCGGCGACGAGTTCAAACGCGGCCACGGGTTCTGCGGTTTTGATCCAGCAGAAGATCGACCAAGGCGAATCGGCCAGCAGCACGGGGTCGCGCGCATCGGTGATGGGCACTCGGAGGCCCAGGCCGTCGGCGAGGAAGCTGCCGTTGTAAGGGCCGAACTGTGGAGGATCGGTGGCAACGGGAGCGGCAGGAGGCTGCGCCGCGGCGATGATGGAGCATAGGGCCAGCGCGATGGTCCCCAGACAGAGCGCGGCAAAAAATCGCCAAGGCGCGGATGCTTCGATGGAAGGCTGGGAGGCTGTTGTTTTCAGCGCAGAGAGATGGGCCGTGGGCAGCGCAGAAGAGCTTTGGATGAACATGAAGGAAGAGTAATTCTCTTGCTGCAAGAATGCACGAAGATTGCAATCGGGCCGCCCTGGGCGACCCACGCGCTGGGCACTGGCGATAAACTACTGGCATGAGTCGCGGTTCGGCCGTTTGCAATCGGGAGGAGTAGCCGATGTCACACCTGAGCAGGACGGGAGTTTCGCTGGAAGATGAACTGCTGCACGAGTTCGACCGGCTGATCGGCAAGCGCGGTTACAAGAACCGGTCGGAGGCGATCCGCGACCTGATCCGCGAGGCGCTGCTTGCGGAGACGGTGGATTCGAACAAGCCGGTGGTGGGGACGTTGACGCTGGTGTATGACCATCACATGCCGAACCTGGGCGAGAAGCTGACCGCGTTTCAGCACTCCGCCGGGGCCATGATCCTGGCGACGACCCATGTCCACCTGGACCACCACTACTGCCTGGAGGTGGTGATCATGAAGGGGCGAAGCAAGGAGCTACAGGAGATTGCGGACCACATGCTGGCGCTGCGCGGGGTGGAACTGGGAAAGCTGGTGCTGGCCAACTCCGGCAAGGGCCTGAAGGTCGCGCATCCACACACGCATCCTCACAAGCATTCTCATTAGCGGCGGCATGACATGGCTGGCGCACGGCGGCTACCACGCTGTTTACGGAGAAGCCGTTGTTCGAGTTCCCGCAGTCTGCACTCTAAGCTACTGTAACTTCGCGGGCGCAACGACATACACATACTCAAGCGGCCCTGTTCCCGTGTTCGCGACGTTGTGACGGGTCGCGGGCGGAATATAGACAAACGCAGGAGCGATGAAGGGTTTGTTCGCCTGGCCGTCGATCAGCGCCTCGCCCTGGCCGCGCAGGACCACCAGGGACTCCTCATTCTTGCCGGTGGTGTGCCAGCCGACCGTCTCGCCTGGTTTCAGGTGTACAAAACCGCTGCGCATTCCTGTCGTTTGAGGGACCCCTTGCAACAAGGGACGGGAATCCTGCACGCCTGCGAGCGGCACAGTAAGCGGTTGCGGCGTTGCCGTTTGCGACGAAAGTGACGCCGTGGCAAGCAACAGACCTGCCGCAATGCTCAACAAATAGACTTGCGAAGTTTGTCTCATCCTTGCCTCCGTTGGTACGCTCTTTGATTCCGAAGCAGCATTGTGATCTTCCTCTAGAAGTGCATAACGAAACCGCCCGCGCCGTTGATGCCCGGCATGGGGTAGCCCGTCTGCACCTGATAGCGATGGTTGAGCAGGTTGTCCGCCGTGGCGAAGAAGTTCAAGTTGTGGCGTATGGGAACACTGAGCTTGAGGCCGGTCTCGGTGTATCCGCCAAGCTGCGTGGTGAGGGTGGGATCGGCATAACGCTTGCCGACAGTCTGCACCGTCGCGTGGAGGAAGGCGTGCTTCATATCGAGGTCGAGTCCGAGGTTGGCTTTGTTGGCGGGCAGCAGAGGCGCAAAGTTGGTGGATGCAAGAAACGCGTAGCCCGCGGTCACGCTGAGACGATGGTGCCCCGTGGGGCCGATTCCCGACCAGCGCAGCGTAGTCTCCACGCCCTTGTTGATGGCCTCGCCGCTGTTCAGCGTCGTCATGTTGGGATAGTAGCCGAGAGTGACGATCTGGTTGGTTAGATCGGCGTAGTAGAACGTGGTCCACGCGGCCACGTTCTGCGAGATCCGCGCCTGCACCGTGGCCTCGTAGCTCCATTCGTGCTCGGGAAGCAGATTTGGGTTGGGCGCGGGGAAGAGATACAGCTCTCGGATAGTGGGGTTGCGGAACCCGCGGCTGGCGCTGGCGGAGAGCGAGAAGACGTGAGAGGCGTGCCACTGCGCGCCGAACTCCGGCACCGCGATGCCGCCGAACTGCGAGTTTTGCTGATAGCGAAAGCCCGCATTCAGCAGCGTCTTGACAGATGGCGACCAGTGCGCGCGCAGAAATCCTGCGTTGTCCGAGATTTGGTGCGCGCCGCCGTAATAGTCGGTTGTTGCGCTGGACCGCGGCACTTCAAAGTTCACGGCCGCGCCGCCGTAGTTCACAAAGTCGCCGCCAAAATCCATGGCCAGCGCATTCTGCGCACGTCCCGGCTGCGGCGTCCAGGTCTGAAAGAGGCGCCCGCCGGTGATGCGGTCGGTGGAATCGAAGTTATTGTCAGTGTCGGAACGGTCCGCGATGGCGTTGTGTCCCCATGTGGAGTAGAAGCTTGTGTAGCCATTGAGCGCGGGCGTGGCGTTGCCCACGTCGGCGGTGAGCCCACCACGTCCCACGCTGGCCGAGTTCGGCGCGTCGATGGGCTCGGTTGGATTGATGGGGCCGGGGTCCTGCACCAGGAAGTGGCCATAGTTTCCATGCAGCGAAGCGTTCCAGATGGAGGTGAGCTGGACCTCCGCGCCCAGCGAGCCGTCCTGCGAGTGGTAGGCGGAGTAGGCGCGGTCGCCGTCGGTGTCGTTGATGCCGGCCGACGCCGTGTAGATACCGCGCCCCGCTCGATTGCCCGCGAAGAGCCGGTTCTGCACCGTGCCGAACGATCCCATCGACGATTGCAGCTCGAATTCCGTTCCCTGCTTGGGCTTGCGCGGCTGAATCTCCACCGCTCCGCCCATCGCATTGCTTCCGTAGAGCACCGACGTCGGCCCCTCAACCAACCGGATACTGCCTGTGTCCGACAGGCTGTAGAAATCCGGCAGGGTGTGGCCCATCTCGCCCTGGAAGTCCGGACGGCCATCGAGGACGACAAGGATGTCTGTATTGGGCGAGCCGCCAACGCCACGGATATTGACCTCGCCGGTGCCGTTGGTGGAGATGCCATATCCCATCACGCCGCGCCGCGTAACGAATACGGCGGGGGAAAGCTCTTCCAGGGCGTCGAAGACCGTGCGCGCGCTGGTGCGGCTGATCTGCTCCGAGGTGGTTACGGACTCGTTGGGCGTCTCGTCCTGTGTCACTGCGACGTTGATCGTGGTCTGCACACTGGCTGGGGCCAGCCGGTATTCGTGATCGCCAGCGCAGTCCTTGAGCACGGCGGTTTGCGGCTCAAATCCAAGCGCGGAGAGGTGGAGAGTTGTTCCCGGCTGGCAGCCTGCATGTGCCGTGCCGCTGTCATCGGCTACCACGGATTGAGACGAAGAACCATCGGAGGAGATCGAGACCACCTGCGCACCGGGGATCGCCGCGCCAGTCTGATCGGTGATCCGAATGGAGACTGTCTGTTGGGCTGAAAGGCTGATAGGCAGGCTGGCAAGGATTGCAAGAGAGAGAGCTGCAACCTGGATTCGCGACAAGGGGGAACTCCTTCGGGCAAGAATCCTTCACGGACTGGAAGGGCTGTATTAATCATTTGTAACACGATTTTTATATTCGTATACATGACGGCCATCACATCACCCGTCTTCTTCAGGCTGGCATGGCCAGAGACGCTCCTTAGCATCTCCTTCCACCGCGGGTTGTATGGCGGCGGCGATAGTACAGGTTCTATAATCGTGTTACGGCGCGAATGAGAATCTCTGGACTATTCAACGATGCGGCAAGCGGTGTGCGCGGCAAGGTGGTGGGGATCTACGGAATCCTGCTGGCCTTCAACGTGGGCGCGTGGGTTTGGGCGGTGCTTGCCTCGCGCCACTATCCGCTGCTGCTGGGGACGGCGTTGCTGGCCTACAGCTTTGGGTTGCGCCACGCGGTGGATGCCGACCACATCGCGGCGATCGACAACGTGACGCGCAAGCTGATGCAGGAGGGCAAGCGGCCGGTTGCGGTGGGGTTCATGTTCTCGCT
>PLOU01000208.1 GCA_003142235.1 Granulicella sp. | reverse complement strand
ATCTTGTATTGGACAAGAGTCCGCATTGCAAAATCCCGCAAACTCCGCCATACTTAGATGTTGGGTCGTGTGAGCTTGGGTCCCGTCTGCTTCTCCGGCAGTCCCTGCCTGCAACGGCAGACCGCTCGATTTCATCTCTTCGACCAATCACATCGTTGTTTTTTGAGAGGATTTCCTAAGTGTTGATGATCCGCCTGGCGCGCGTTGGCGCCCGCAAGCAGCCCCACTATCGCGTCGTTGTCATTGAGAAGGACCGCGCCCGCAACGGACGCTCCGTCGAAGTCGTCGGCACCTACAACCCGCGCACCACTCCCGCCTCGCTCGAACTCAAGCGCGACCGCATTGACTTCTGGGTCGGCAAGGGCGCCCTGCTGTCGGAGCGCGTCGGAAAGCTCTTCGCCGCGCCCGTCGCCGAGCCGGCCGCAACACCAGCCGCTGAACCAGTCGCTGAACCAACCGCCGGGTCAATCGCGGACCCGGACGCTGAGCCTACCCCCGCCGCCTAGTAACTAATTAGTTATCTAGTAACCAGTTTCCAGTGCCAAAAGATGTCTCCGACGACAGTTCTTCTCATCTGTTTTCCGCATCCTTCCCGTAGACTTTTCGCATGGCCGCTTTCAACCAGGCGGTCTGCGTGTTTCCGTCTGGCATCTCTTCCAGGACGCGACACGGGTCTGTACCGGTAGCAGTGGTTCCTCCTCTGACGACCTCAACCGAGATTGAGGAAATGAGCGGAATCAGGCCGGCGCGACATACTCCCAAGAGGTGTCTGTGATGAACGAACCTACTCCCGCAGCAAACGGCCAATCGTCCGAGAGGATGAGGCAGCTCATCCTGGAGATCGTGCAGGCGTTGGTCGACCAACCCGACGGGGTCTCCGTCGAACTGATCGAGGACAACGAGGCCACCATCCTGCAGGTCCGCGTCGCGCCCCAGGACATCGGCAAGGTGATCGGCAAACAGGGCCGCACGGCGCGCTCCCTGCGCACCATCCTGGGCGCCGCCAGCATGAAGCTGCGCCACCGCTTCTCGCTCGACATCATCGAGGACGACGACGAAGAGGATGACCTGGAGGACGGCGAGCAGCCGCAGAATAGCTGACCCCCGCTCGCCCCGGCCCAGATCTCATCCATCGCGCAGGGTTCGCTGGAACAGGTAACATGAACCCCATGGCATCCGCCTCGCAATGGATCGTGCTGGCCCGCATCCTGCGTCCGCAGGGGCGACGGGGAGAGGTGCTCGCGGATCTCTTCACCGACTTCCCCCAGCGCTTCGCCCAGCAGCCGCGCGTCTGGCTCGCCCCGCAGGGCTTCGCCGACTCTCCCGCCGCCGGGCAGCTCGCAGGGGATATAACCCCCACTGATCCAGCCTCCGCTGAGAAGAGCGCCGACGGTCCCCCTCCCTCAGGCAATCTCTCCGCCAGCCCGGCCCAGCTCGCCGAGGTCGCCTCGCATTGGCTTCCCGTCGGCCGCAACGCCGGCCGCATCGTCCTCCGCTTCGCCGGAATCGACACCATCGAGCAGGCCGCACCGCTCGCCGACTACGAAGTCCTCGTCCCGCTGGCCGAGCGCACGCCCATCGACCCCGACGCCGCCTACATCTCCGACCTCATCGGCTGCACCGTCTTCGACCATGGCCAGCCCCTCGGCACGGTCGCCAGCGTTGACTTCCCCACCACGCCCGACGGCGCGCGCCGCCTCGACGCCGCCGCCCCGCTCCTCGTCCTCGCCACCCCCTCCGGCGACGAAGTCCTCGTCCCCTTCGCCCGCGCCTTCCTCGTCGAGCTCGACCCCGCCGCCAAATCCATCCGCATGGCCCTCCCCGAAGGCCTCGCCGAAATCAACCTCCAACCCAACCGCGGGCCCAACCTCAAGTCCAACCGCGCCGCCCCCGAAAAGTGACCATGCGCTTCGACATCCTCACCATCTTCCCCAACTTCTTCTCCGGCCCGCTCGACCACGGAATTCTCAGCCGCGCCATCGCCACCGGCGCAGTCCACGTCACCACCCACGACCTGCGCGACTTCACCCACGACCGCCATCGCACCGTGGACGACCGTCCCTTCGGCGGTGGCGAAGGCATGGTCCTCAAGCCGCAGCCCATCTTCGACTGCATCGAGTCGCTGGGCGCGGCAGGCAGCCGCACAGAGACCGGCGCGGCCAGCAGCAACCAAAATATAAGTCTTATAGAGTGCAGCGAAACAGAGAGCAATGGATTGGCAACCGCCATCGCGCCCCCCATAGAATCAAAGTCCGCCCGCGACCTCACCCGCCAGTCTGTCATTCTGCTCTCCGCGCAGGGCAAGCCCTTCACCCAGGCCATCGCGCACCGCCTCGCCGCGCTCGACCGCGTCGTCCTCATCTGCGGCCGCTACGAGGGCGTGGACGAGCGAGTCGCAGAGCTTTTAGCCGACGAAGAACTATCCATCGGCGACTACGTTCTCAGTGGCGGAGAGCTGGCCGCCGCCGTCGTCCTCGACGCCACCGTCCGCCTCCTCCCCGGCGTCCTCGGCCACGCCGACTCCGCACGCTACGAGAGCTTCGGCGCACCCGACATTCAGCCCGGCGACCCCGCCGACGGCCATACCCCCGACGGCGTTCCCCGCTCCACCCACGGCGCAGGCGGCATTCTCGACTACCCCCACTACACGCGCCCCGCCGACTTCCGCGGCGCGCCCATCCCTGAGGTCCTCGCCAACGGCGACCACGCCTCCATCCGCCGCTGGCGCCGCCAGGCCGCCCTCGCCAAGACCCTCCGCAACCGCCCCGACTTGCTGCGCGATGCGGAGCTGTCTGCGGAAGACTTGCGCTTTCTCAACACCTTGCGCCCTTAGGACTTTAAGCTGGATAACACCATATGTCTCATGATTGTCTTTGGACGGGTGTAAAACAGAACTCTATGGGAAGCCCAGCAACCATTGCGATTCTCGCCGAACTTCACCGCACAGCGGAGTTGGGAATGTACCGCCATTATGCTGCTGCAAGAAGAAGCCATCGATATCAGCGCGGTATTTCAGTTTTTCAGATTGCGGTGAATATTCTCCTTGGATCGGCGCTTCTATACGCGATTACCGAGATGCTTCCGTCTTTTGCAAAGTGGTTCGGTGCCACTCTGGCTTTGATAGCGGCGGCAATGGGAGGATTTGAATCCTATTTTGGCTTTGGGAAATCGTTCGAGCGACATCACAAAATCGCGAATGCGTACCGTGCAATTGCAAGAGAGTGTGAGGAATGGGAAGCCCTGTATGAAGATGGATTAGCTGATTTAGGTACCATTGCTCACCAATTGCCTGTATTACGGCAGCGATACAACGAGGAAACCCGAAATGCAGAGGATGTTCTCCCTCGAGATTCGGACTACAGTGTTGCACTACTCAAGCAAGAAGCACGCCAGAAATCAGTTAGAGAGAGGCGTGCGCTTGCAAATGAAGTACGCCCGCCGCTGTAGCAGAACGGACAATAATAGACCGGAATCCGCTCAAAACACCCATTTTCGTGTAAACTAAGGATTCGACACTCGAACAGGAAAGCATCCATGTCCATTCATCCGATTATGCAGAAGCTGGCCGCCAAACTTGAGCGGACCGACCACCCCGCCTTTGGCCCCGGCGACACCGTCCGCGTCCAGGTGAAGATCCGCGAGGGCGAGAAAGAGCGTCTCCAGGCCTTTGAGGGCATGGTGATTGCCTCCAACAAAGGGCCGCAGGGCACCTTCACCGTGCGCAAGATGAGCTTCGGCCAGGGCGTCGAGCGCATCTTCCCCTACAACTCCACGGTCATCGACCGCATCGAGAAGCTGCGTTCCTACGAGGTCCGCCGCTCCAAGCTCTACTACCTGCGCGGTCTGCGCGGCAAGGCTGCCCGTCTGCACGAGGTCGCCCGCGCCTCCTGACCCTCCGCACTCTTCAATCCAAAGGCCACGACGCTCTCTCGTCGTGGCTTTTCATTTAACAACCGTGGCCTTTTTCGCAGTATGCTCGTAGAGCCTGAAACTGTTTTTACAGAAATCGCCACGAACGGAAGGGCACGGCTTTAGCCGTGCCGAAGTACGCAATCTTTTTTTGACCGTGCTGCCTCGATTGCGCAGCAATCGAGGCAGCGCGAGAAGTGAACCTGCAAACCGACCAACTATCGTTTTGTAGTTATTGAACATTTATGACTCGCTCTCCCCACCCCCCTCGTCCCGCGCGCAGCATCTCTTCCTCCACCGCCAAACAGCGCCTGTTGAAGTCGCTCGTCTGCTCCGACGCACCCGAACACTCCCTGCGCACCAGCGGCTTCCACCTCATCGCCGGCGTAGACGAGGTGGGCCGCGGCTGTCTCTTCGGCCCGGTCGTCGCCGCCGCTGTCATCCTGCCGGAAGACCTCGCCGCCCTTGCCCACGCCGGTCTCCGCGACTCCAAGCAGCTCACCCGCCTCCAACGCGAATCGCTCGACCGCCTCATCCGCGCCACCGCGCTCGCCGTCTCCATCGCAGAGATCGACGCCGCCACCATCGACCGCGTCAACATCTACCAGGCCACGCGCCTCGCCATGCTCTCCGCCGTCCGCGCCCTCGCCATCGCCCCCGACCACCTCCTCATCGACGCCATGCAGCTCGACCACCCCTGCCCACAGACCCGCCTCATCCACGGCGACGCGCTCTCGCTCTCCATCGCCGCCGCCTCCGTCGTCGCCAAGGTCCACCGCGACCGCCTCATGCGACAGATGGACGCCGCGCATCCCGGCTACGGCCTCGCCGCGCACAAGGGCTACGCCACCGCGCAACACCTCCGCGCCCTCATCGCTCTCGGCCCCACCCCCCTCCACCGCCTCACCTTCGCCCCCGTCCGAGCCGCCGTCCGCATCACTCCTCCAGGCACCCCATTCGCTCTGTCTTCCTGAGTGCAGCCCGCCTGCTTGTCATTCTGAGCGCAGCGAAGAATCCCCGCATTTGTCTTCCATTCGTTTTGTGCTGTTAACTACATTCCCGCCATAACGCTAAAGAGGCATCGTCCATTGAATTCTCGCCAACCTACAATGGTCCAGCCGAAAGCGAGATGAAATGAGATTAGGTTGGAAGATTGCGCTGCCTGTCGCCTGTGTTGCCTTGGTCCTCGGAACAGCCATCGCATGGCACGTTCACAAAGCGAAGGCCAATGAGCGGATGCTCGCTGAAACCGCGCGAGTCACTCTGGTCCGCGCCCAGCAAGGCGACGCAAAATCTCAATACGACCTCGGCCACATGTATTTCCACGGCGAAGGAGTGCCGCAGAACTACTCCGAGGCCCTCCGCTGGTACCGCAAATCCGCAGATCAGGGCGACGCAAAGGCTCAAAACAACCTCGGCAGCATGTATTACAACGGCCGGGGAGTGCGACAGGACTATGTCGAGGCCCTCATTTGGTACAGCAAGGCCGCAGACCAAGGCGATGCAATGGCACTGAGCAACCTTGGCACGATGTATTACTACGGCCATGGTGTAGTGCAGGACTACACCGAGTCACTCCGCTGGTATCGCCTCGCCGCCGACCAGGGCGATGCACTGGCCGAGGCCGGTATCGCCTACATCTATCTCTACGGGTACGGTGTAACACGGGACGACACCGAGGCTCTCCGCTGGTTCCGCAAAGCAGCAAATCAAGAAAATGCACGGGCAGAATACGAACTCGGCCTCATGTATTACTACGGCCATGGCGTACCGGTGAATAGCGCCGAAGCCAGACGCTGGTTCTGCAAGGCCGCAGCTCAGGGAGACACATATGCTCTCAGTGCCATCAGTGAACAACTGACGACATGCACGAAGTTCGCACTTCTGACTGGACTCCTCGGTGGCCTGCTTTTAACGTTCAGCTTTATTCCCACCAACTTTCTGGAAACGGGAAAGAGCCTGCGCGAGCCTCGACAGCAACTGGTCACAGCAACGGGAGTCCTCTGCCTCTTCACCGTTGGGCTCAGTTGGTATGGCTACACCCACAACAAAATCCGGTGTCTAATGTATGGCATAAATACATTCACAGCATTCAAGTGGCTACTCGATGCAGCCATAGTTGCATTGGTCATCTACATCCTGAGATCAGGCAACAAGCCAGATGCAAGTCAGGACGGGATCGACTCACCGCAGACCGATCCGGCAAACAAAAACCAAAGCCCCGCACCTCAATCCATGCAGTAGCGCAGTAGCCGGGTGCCCCATCTTCGCCGCAGTCTCATCGCGGCTAAGGTGGGCCTCCTGTGCATCCCTCGACCTCTCCCGCCTAATCCACGCAGTCCAATCGAAGAATCAAAATTTTCTTTCCCCAAAAACCTCAGTAAAATCGCGTGTCAAGCCCCTGCGTACCCAAAAAATCCCGTAACCCACACCGCAACAACCACTTCCCTCCCAAAAATAGTTGGCATAGTAGTTTCTCTTCACGGCGTATAATTGAATCAGTAAACAAAACCAAACAGACCCGGCCAACCAGCCGGGCCTTCGCATTTAACCCTCAACCGTCTCCACGAAGTCCAGACTTAGAGCTTATCCGTAAAT
>PLOU01000151.1 GCA_003142235.1 Granulicella sp. | reverse complement strand
TCCTTCGATTGGAAAAGACTGCTATTCGCCCATCGCGAAGCTGCGACAACCTCTGTTTTGCTTAAGGGCACGGGTTTACCCGTGCCGCGGATGTGCATTGGCACTCCGGCTTTAGCCGCTGAGGTCGTGATGCAACCCTGCCCCAGGAGTTTTAGACGACTTCTAAGTGCGGGCTAGGCCGTATGCTGGTTGTATTCCCTTTTCTGGAGATATGCTGATGCGCCGCACCGCCGTTTCGTTGTTGATTCTTGCCGCTGGCCTGATGGCCGCGCCCTCTGTCTGTCGAGCGCAATCTCCCGCTGCTGTAAAGCCTTCCACTTCCGCTGCTCCAAACTCTTCTGCTCCAAACTCCGCCGCTCCAAAGCCCTCTGCTCCTGTTGCCGCGCCGGAACCCGCCTGGGTTGCCCGCAGCAACCAGTACACCCAGATGCTCCTCGACGTGCAGATGAAGCACTCGCCTGAGAGGGCCTCGGCGCAGGGGTTGGCGATCTACGATCCCTTGATCACCGATGCGACCCGTGCCGGCGAGATCGCCCAGCGCAAGGAACTTCAGGACGTCCTTGCGAAGCTGAAGAAAATTGAAGCGAAGGAGAGGGACAAAAATGTGCGTGAAGACCTGGAGATTCTCCAGAAGGCCTTCAATCTGCAATTCCGCGAGGACGACTACGAACTCGACCACAACGTGCAGTTCCTCGACGCCAGTCAGGCGGTTTTCTCCGGCCTGCGCACCTTGCTCGACGACCAGGTGGCGGCGGACCGGCGACCGGTCGCCGCCGTCCGGCTGCGCAAGTACACGGGCGTCGAGCCGGGGTTCAAGCCATTCACCGACGTTCTGAAGCAGCGCATGATGGAACAGATGGCAAAGCCCGGCGTGGTCTATCCCTCGACCAGCGAGATGGAGGCCGAACTTGGGCGCGACAAGAGCTACATCGACGCCATGCAGCAGCTCTTCGTCAAGTACAAATTGACCGGCTGGCGGGAACCCTTCGCCCGTCTGCAACAGGAGCTGGCCGACTACGACACCTGGGTCCGCGCCACTCTGATGCCCAAGGCCCAGCCCAACGCCCGAATAACGCCCGAGCAGTACGCATTTAGCCTCGAACAAAGTGGCATCGATCTTCCTCCAGCGCAACTTGAGGCCCAGGCCCACGCCGTCTTCATCGAAGTTCAGGCGGAGATGGCGCCACTTGCCGCACAGGTCGCCAAGCAGCATGCATGGCCCTCCTCCGACTACCGCGATGTGCTCCGCCAGTTGAAGAAGACGCAGATCACCGGCGACGCCATCCTTCCGTTCTATCAGGCGCGGCTGAAGGCGATCGAAGAGATCGTCGTGACCAAGGACCTCGTCTCGCTGCCCGATTATCCTACGGTCCTGCGTCTCGCCACAGCGGCCGAGACCGCGCAGATGCCTGTTCCGCACATGCTCCCCCCGCAGTCGCTGCGCGACCCCGCCCAGAAGGCAGAGTTTGTACTGCCGCTGAATCCTCCTTCGTCCACAGGCGATGCTGCGGACAGGCCCGGCGACTTCACCTTCGACGCAATGGCGTGGCCGATGACCGCGCATGAGGCACGGCCCGGCAATGAGCTGCAGTTCGACGCGATGCTCAGGCATGGCCTGAGCAAGGCACGCGAACTCTATGCCCTCAACTCGACCGACGCCGGGGCCTGGGGACTCTACTCCGAGTGGCTGGTGCAACCCTACGAACCTGCCGATGGCCAACTGGCAACGCTGCAATTGCGTCTTCTGCGCGCGGCGCGTACCTTTCTCATCTCCGATCTACAGTCGGGCAAGACCACTCCAGACGACGCAACCAAGCTGATCGAGAACGACATCGTACTCAGCCACCGCTTCGCCACCGATGAAGTGGACCGGCTCACCAACGGAGCGCTGGGAGAGGCCAGCAGCAACTTTTACGCATACACAACGCTGCTCCAACTGCGCAAGGACACCGAGGCCGCGCTGGGGCCGAAGTTCGACGCCAAACGCTTCCACGACTTTCTGCTCGCCCAGGGACTGCTTCCGCCCGACCTGATGCGCAAGGCCGTCATGGAAGTCTTCATCCCGGCACAGAAGAAGAGAAAATAATGTGGGTGCCCCATCCTTCGCGTACTTTGCGAAGGGTGGGTTGCATACGCGCACGAATGTGGGTGCCCCATCCTTCGCGTTCTTTGCGAAGGGTGGGTTGAGTGCTGGGTGCCCCATCCTTCGCGTACTTTGCGAAGGGTGGGTTGCATGCGAACTCTGCCGATGTGGACTTACGCCCGCTCCAGCACCACCGCAAAAAATCCGTCGCACCCATGCACCCCGGGCAGCATGCGCAGTGCGCCGTCCCTCACCGCCGAGCCAATCAGCGCAGAGGCCACATCCTGTCGTAGCACTCCCGCCTCAGCCAGCCGCGCGATCAGCGGCCCAACCGAAATCCGCCGCACTCCAGCCCCGGACGCCACTGCCTCCACCACCTGCTCGTTCTCCTCCGGCTCCAGCGAGCAGGTGGAGTACACCAGCCGCCCACCCGCTGCCAGCCGCCCCAGCGCTCCCGTAAGGATCGCGCGCTGCCGGTCCGCCTGCCGCGCCAACTCCGCCACGCGCAACGGATGCCGTATCTCCGGATTGCGCGCCAGCGTCCCCGTCCCGCTGCACGGCACATCGCACAGGATCAGATCGAACTTCACCTCGCGCTCGTCTTCAGGAGGAGCGGCCGAAGCATCAACCACCGCGCACCGCACACGCTCTGCGTACGCATACCGCCGCAGCCGCGCCGCCATCTGCGCCAGACGCTTCGCGCTCCTGTCCGTAGCCAGAATCTCCGCTACCACCAGCCGCCGCGCCAGCACCAGCGTCTTTCCCCCGGGAGCGGAGCAGCAGTCCCAGACCCGCGCCGCACGGCCCGCAACAAGCGGCATCGCAGCCGCCGCAAGCTCCGCCACCAGCCGCGATCCATCGTCCATCTGCGGTGTAGCTTCCGCGGAAGCTGCGCTCTCCTCGACAAAGAGTGTTCCTGCAACCGGTTCGCGCTGGTCATACTCGCAGATCGCCAGCGCGGCCTCGCGTCCATACGCCGCCACCCAGCGCTCCACCAGCCACAGCGGATGTCCCAGCCGCTCCGCAAACGCCGCCGGCGACTCGAAGATGCGCGTTCCCGGCTTTTGGGCCGCCGCTAATTTGCGCAGCACCGCGTTCACCATCCCCGCCGCGTGGGGCTGCCCCGCCGCGCGACACATCTCCACGCTCTCATTCAGCACAGCGTGCGCCGGAATCCGGTCCATCTGTAGCAACTGGAACGCACCCATGCGCAACGCCAGCGCCACCGGCTCCGCCAGCCTCTGATCGGGCCGCGCCAGCAGCTTCGCCAGGCGCGCGTCCAGCGCAATCTGCCAGCGCAGTACGCCCATCACCAGCGCCGTCGCCAGGTTGCGGTCCTCCGGCGAGAGCGCCTCCGTCGGCAGCGAATGCAGCAGATCGTCGCTGTGTCCCTTGCCCTCGCCCACCAGCGTCAGAATCTCGAACGCCACAGCCCGCGCCGGACTGATCTTCGCAATCGCCTCTGCCGCGGAAGCCGTCGGCCCCGCCGACGCAGGCCGCCCCCGTACACCACGCATCGCTGGCGAACGCACCCCGCCGCGCGTCGCTTCGCTCAAAGTCCAAGCCTCTCACCGCTGCGCACCTGAAACCCGCGCAGAAAATCCGCCGCGCTCATCCGCCGCTTCCCTTCTAGCTGCACCTCGTCGAATACCACCACGCCAACCGAGCCGCCGCACCCCGCCGCCATCTCCTCCCCCACCACTCGCAACACACCCTCCGCGATCCCGCTCTCCGTCCCCACGCGCATGCGATGCACGATCAGCTTCTTCCCGCGCAGCAGTGTATGCGCTCCCGGCCAGGGCCGAAATCCGCGCCAGCGATCATAGATCTGCCGCGCCGTCCGCGAGAAGTCGATCGCCCCATCCTCCCTCGTCAGGATAGGCGCCAGCGTTGCCTGCGCCTCGTCCTGTTTTCGCCCAACTAAAGTCCCTGCCTCCAGCCCAGCCAGCGTCTCCACCGTCAACTCCGCGCCCACGCCTGCCAGCGACCGAAAGACCTCCGCCGCAGTCTCGTCCGCGCCAATCGTAGTCTCCCGCGCCAGCAGAATCTCCCCCGTATCCAGTCCTTCGTCGAGCCGCATCGTGGTCACGCCCGTCTCTCGCTCGCCGTTGGCCACCGCCCACTGCACCGGCGCGGCCCCTCGATACTTCGGCAGCAGCGATCCATGCAGATTGATACACCCCAGCCGCGGCAGCTCCAGCATCCACTGCGGAATGATCCGCCCATACGCCACCACCACAATCGCATCCGGCCGCACCAACTCCAGCCGCGCGCGAAACTCCGTATTCTCCCTGATCTTCTCCGGCTGCACCACCGCAATCCCATGCGCCGCCGCTGCCTGCTTCACCGGCGGAGCGTGCATCTCCATTCCGCGCCCCGCCACGCGGTCCGGCTGCGTCACCGCCAGCGCAACCTCGTGCCCCGCGGCGATCACCGCCTCCAGCGTCCCCACCGCAAACTCAGGCGTCCCACAAAAAACCAGCCGCATCGACTCACCACAAAAAACTATCGTCCATCAACAATCTCCACGGAGAGCAACCCAGCGCGCATCACCATGCGAAGCCACCGCGAAGCGGTCGAGAACGGCACGAAGTGCCTACCACTCCCCGTTCCTCTGCATCTTGCGAATCTTGCGCAACGCCAGCTCGCGCTTCAGCCGGCTGATCCGGTCGATGAACAGCACGCCGTTCAGGTGGTCGATCTCATGCAGGATGGCGCGCGCCAGCAGCTCCTCGCCCTCCACCTCGAACCACTCGCCACGCTCGTTCTGCGCCCTCACCTTCACCCACGCCGCCCGCGCCACCTTCTCGCGGATCTCCGGCAGGCTCAGGCATCCCTCTTCTTCCATCTGCTTGCCCCTGCTCTCCACCACCTCCGGATTGATCAGCAGCAGCTTGTCCTTGGGGTCCTTCTTGAAGCTGACATCGATCACCGTAAGCCGCTTCGGGATGGCGATCTGCGGCCCGGCCAGCCCGATCCCCTGCGCCACATACATGCTCTCGAACATCTCCGCCACCAGCGTCCGCAGCGCCGCATCGAACACCGTCACCGGCTCGCACATCTTCGCCAGCACCGGGTCCGGGTACTTCACGATTTCGTGTATCTTCAACGCTTCCGTCGTCGCCATCCTCTTCCCTAACTCGTTCGTCATTCCAATTTTTGTTCGTCATTCTGGCGCAGCCAGAATCTCCGTATTTCGTATTTGTCTTTGCCCTTGCTTTTACCAACAACCAACAACTAACAACCAGCAACTGTCTTCAATACTCCCGAATCTGCTCGCAATATCCCTTGTAGTTCCGCTCCATCTCCTTCAACGAATCGCCGCCAAACTTCTCCATCGCCAGCCGCGCCACGGTCAGCGCAACCATCGCCTCGGCGGCAACGCCCGCCGCCGGCACCACGCACACATCGCTCCGTTCATACGATGCTTTGACCGGCTCGCGCGTCGCAAAGCTCACCGACGCCAGCGGCCGCCGCAGCGTCGAAATCGGCTTCAGATAACCGCGCACCACCACGTCCTCGCCATTCGAGATCCCGCCTTCGATCCCGCCCGCATTGTTCTGCTCTCGCGTAAATTTCGTGAAGTCGCCGTCCTTGCCATCGCCCGCGCCCGCATAGCCAATCTCGTCGTGCACCACGCTGCCCAGCGACTCCGCCGCCGTCACTCCCCGCCCAATCTCCACCGCCTTCACCGCCTGCACGCTCATCACCGCCTGCGCCAGCAGCCCGTCCAGCCGCTCGTCCCAGTTCGCATGAGTCCCCACGCCCGGCGGCAGCCCATGCACCACCACCTCGAAGACGCCTCCAACCGTATCGCCCGTCTTCAACGCCGCATCCACCTCGGCCTTCATGCGCTGCTCATCCTCCGCATCGACGCAGTTCAGCAGAACCTCATCCTTCGCCGCGAGCGCGACAATCTCCTCCCACGTCGCCTCGCGCCGCAGCTCCGCATTGCCCACGCGCACCACATGACTTGCGACTTCGACCCCCAACGTCCGCAGCAGCATCTTCGCCATCGCGCCGCATGCCACGCGCGCCGCCGTCTCCCGCGCGCTGGCCCGCTCCAACACGTAACGCGCGTCCGCAAAGTCGTACTTCAGGCTCCCCGCCAGGTCCGCGTGCCCCGGCCTCGGCGACACCACGGCCTTATGCTTTGCCGCATCGCCCGCACCCTCCCCAACGAAGACCGGCAGAATCTCCTCCCAGTTCTTCCAGTCCGCATTGGCAATCGTCATCGCCACCGGCGACCCAATCGTCTTCCCGTGCCTTACCCCGCTCAGGATGTGCGCCCTGTCTTGCTCGATCCGCATCCTTCCGCCGCGCCCATAGCCCTTCTGCCGCCGCGCCATCTCGCGGTCCAGCAGCGCCTGCTCCACCGGCACGCCGGCCGGCAGCCCGCTCACCATCGCCACCAGCGCCTCTCCGTGGCTCTCTCCCGCAGTTGAAAATCGCAGCATTTATCTCTCTCAGTCCAAACTCTTTCTGCCAGACTCAGATTGTAACAACTCCCACCCCCGGTATTGCGGTTCCGGTGGTTGCGTCTTTATAGACTGGGGATTGCCGAACCCGCTCAAGTATGTCAAAGTTCACTCATGGACAAAGAAAGCATCCTAGCGGTTCTGCGCACGAACGCCCCGGAGTTGAGGTCCGCTGGGCTCGTCCATCTGCGTCTCTTCGGATCGGTCGCGCGTGGCGAAGCAAACTCTCACTCCGATGTCGATCTGCTCGCCGAATTCGATCGCTCCAGGCGAATCACCCTCGTCACCGTAGGAGGACTCGAGAGCCGCCTCGCCGACCTCCTCGGCAGCAAAGTCGATCTCTCCTCCGCCGACTGGATGAGGGAGCCAGTCCGAACCCGTGCCCTTCGCGAGGCCGTCCTTGCCTTTTAGAGACGCCCAATCCCATCTGCGCGACATCCACGAGAGCATCGACCATATCGGCGAGTTCCTGGACGGCATGGACTTCGAGGCTTACCGCGTGGATATCAAGACACAATCAGCCGTCGAACGCCAGTTGCAGATCATCACAGAAGCCGCCATTCGCCTCGGCGAGGAAGCTGAAACCCTATGCCCAGGGCTGGACTGGAAGGGTATCCGCGGGATGGGAAACTTTCTGAGGCATGAATACCAACGAATCGACGACAAAATCGTCTGGAACACGGTAAAGCACGAACTTCCAACCCTCAATACCGCTGTTCTCAGCGCCTTGACACCGCCTCGGACAAATCCATCCTGGCGTTGAGCGCTTCAAAGCGTGACCCGCATCACATCCCTCCCCGGTTGCATCGAAATTACATTCCATCCGCAATGCGGGAGACTGTCTCTTTGCCGGTCGCACCGCTCTTGTCACTGGCCCATGTTGGCCATGCCGCGCATGATGCTGAGCACGGCGGGGCCGAGCAGCACCAGGAACATGCTGGGGAAGATGAACAGCACCAGCGGGAAGATGATCTTGACCGTGGTCTTTGCCGCCTTTTCTTCAGCCAGTTGGCGTCGTTTGAGGCGGATGTTATCGGCGAAGGCGCTCAGCGCGCGCGCGATGGGCGTGCCGAAGCGCTCGGTCTGCACCAGCATTCCAGCGAAGGCATCGATGTCCGGCAGTTGGCTGCGCTCGGCCATGTCGGCCCAGGCCTGGATGCGTGGTTTTCCGGCGCGCTGCTCGCGGTTGATCTGCAGCAGCTCTTCGGTGATCTGGGGATGGCTGTTGCCCAGCTCCTGCCCAACCCGCAACAGCGCCTGGTCGATGCCTAGCCCGGCATCCACGCAGATCACCAGCAGGTCGATGGCGTCGGGAATGCTTTTGCGGATCATTTCGCGGCGGCGCTTCACCAGGCGCGTCAGCACGATGTTCGGCGCTATGTAGGCGGCGGCGGGAAGCGCAATCATCCAGAACATGCGGCTGTACGGGATGAACGAGCCGGCAACCAGCGCCAGCAGCGGACAGAGGATGCGCGACGCGGTGTAGAGATCGGCGGGCAGCGTGCCCTTGTATCCGGCGTTGGCCAGGCGCTCGGGCAGCTCGGCGTCCGCGGCCAGGCCAAGCCGCGCACGCACCCAGTTCACCACCTTCATGAATCGCCGGCCTGCGTTGCTGCCCAACGGAACGCTTCGCCGAAATTGTCTGCCGTAGTGGGTGATCTCGCGGACCCGCTGCAACGCGGCGCGCGAGCTGCGGGTGAAGAAGAAGAAGACGGCAAGGGCGAGTGCGGAAAAGATTGTCGCGCCGAAGGTGAGGTAGAAGAGAGGAGTCATAGCGATCAGTCAGACCTGGACATCGACGATCTTGCGAATGATGAGGCCGCCCAGAAAAATCAGGGCCCCGCCGGCATAGAGCAGCTTCTGCCCGGTGGGATCGTGGAAGAGAACCGACGAGTAGCCGGGGCTGGCGATGTTGAGCAGCACCAGCATGATGACCGGCAGCAGGCCGAGAATCCAGCCGGTCATGCGCCCCTGCGCGGTGTGGGTGCGCACCTCGCCCTGGATGCGGATGCGGTCGCGTATGACGTGCGCGGTGCGGTCGAGGATCTCCGTCAGGTCGCCTCCCGTCTCCTTCTGGACCAGAATGGCGGTAATCAGGAATTGCAGGTCTTTCGATGGGATGCGCGAGCCCATCTGCATCAGGGCCTCGCGAAAGTGCAGCCCCAGCCGCTGCTGTTTGAAGACCTGTACGAACTCGGAGGCGAGCGGTTCGGGCGATTGCTCGGCGATCATCTCAATGGAGGAGTTCATCGAGTGGCCGGCGCGCAGCGCGCGCGCCATCAGATCGATGGCGTCGGGCAGTGCGGTGTTGAAGGCCTTGAGACGGCGGTCGCGTTTCATCCGCAGCAGAACGTAGGGAATCAGGGCTCCGGCGACGGTCGCGGCGGCGGCAAGCAGAAACATGCGCGTAAAAAGGGTGCCGAGCAAACCGCAGCCCAGTGCGGCGCCCGCGCTGGCCACAACAATGCCGCCCATGCTCATGCTGCTGTCGGCGTGGAGCAGCAGCACCTTGAGCTTCTTCCCGATTGGATAGCGCTCAAGGAGGATGTCGAGGCGAGCGAAGAAATTTTCCTCCCCGGCTGCCTCCAGTTCAGCTCCGCTGGTGCCGGACTTTTGCGCCTGGATGGAGTGCCGGATGGTCGTCAGGCGCACCTGGGCGGACTTGCTCGACGCCGCCGGGCGCATGGAGCGCATCAGTATGGTGAAGCTGATCAATAGCGTAAGCAGAAACGTGATTGTCAGCAGGCTCATCGTGGGCTCTCCCTCGCTCGATCTGCTCTATACTTCGACCGAATGGTCGAGCAGGTTGAGGCCAAGCGGGATTCCGGCGGCCTTCAGCCGTTCGCCGAACTTGGGCACAATGCCGGTGGAGTGGAAGCGCCCTTTGACGTTGCCGCTGGGCCCAAGTCCCAGCTTCTCGAACAGGTAGATGTCCTGCAGGCTGATGACGTCTCCGCTCGTTCCCGTGATCTCGCTGATGTGGGTGACGCGGCGGGACCCGTCGCTCATGCGCGACACCTGGACGATGAGGTCGATGGCGGAGGCGATCTGCGCGCGGATGGCGGCCGCCGGCAGGGTGATCGAGCCCATCATCGCCATGGTCTCGATGCGCGCGATGGCATCGCGCGGATTGTTGGCATGGATGGTGGTGATGGAGCCGTCGTGGCCGGTGTTCATGGCCTGCAGCATGTCCAGCGCCTCTTCCCCGCGCACCTCGCCCAGGATGATGCGGTCGGGGCGCATGCGCAGCGCGTTGATCACCAGCTCGCGCTGGCGGATGGCGCCCTTGCCCTCCAGGTTGGGCGGGCGGCACTCCAGGCGCGCGACGTGCTCCTGCTTGATCTGTAGTTCGGCGGAGTCCTCGATGGTGACGATCCGCTCGGCGTCCGAGATATACCCGGAAAGTACGTTGAGCAGCGTGGTCTTGCCCGAGCCGGTGCCCCCGGAGATGACAATGTTCAGCCGCGCGCGCACCGCGCTGCGCAGCGTTTCCAGCATCTGCGGTGTCAGCGTGCGGTAACGCAGAAGGTCGTCCGCAGTCAGCGGAGTCGAGCCGAAGCGCCGTATGGACAGCAGCGGGCCGTCCACCGCCAGCGGAGGAATCACAATGTTCACCCGCGAGCCGTCCAGCAGGCGCGCGTCCACCATGGGCGATGACTCATCGATGCGGCGGCCAACCGCGGACACAATCTTGTCGATGATGTGCATCAGGTGGGCCTCGTCCTTGAAGGCAATGTCGGTCTTCTCGATCACGCCGCGCCGTTCAACATAGACGTTCTTGTAGGTGTTCACCAGAATGTCGCTGACCGTGGGGTCGTGCAGCAGAGGCTCCAGCGGGCCAAGGCCGAAGACCTCGTCCAGGATGTCCTGCGCCAGGCGGTCGCGGTCCAGCGTGCTCAGCGGGGCGCTCTGTTCGCCGATGAGCTGGAGAATAATGCTGAGCAGTCGCTGCCGTCCGCCGGTCTCGTCGGCTTGGATGGCGGAGAGCTTTTCCAGGTCCATGCGCCGGATCAGTTCGTGATGCACGACCGTCTTCAGCGCGTGGCGCGCGCTATCGCCCAGGACCGTGGTGACGCGGACCTCGGTGGGGACCGTGGCCAGCGCTGGCGGGGTCATGTACATCGATAGTTCAGCCATTGCAAGCACCTCGAAACATCCGTGGAACTGTTCCTCAATCCGCTAGGAGTGCAAAAACGAGAAGAGCTTCTTCTTTGCCGAGGGGGGTTCCGCGGCGTCTAATCCGTTGACAATCTGGTTGGCCCAGCGGGAAAGCGCCTGGTTGAACTCCGAGCGGCGCTGCGGCGGTATGGGCTCCCCATCGTTGATCGCGCGAAGCAGCTCGAAGTAGTTGTTCGGCACCGCAACCGAGATGGGGAACCGTACGGTCTTTTCAATCTGTTCGGGAGTGATGGAGTCGGAGGCCGTGGAGCGGTTGACCACCAGGCGCAGCTTGTTTGTGGAGGACTCGCTGAGCGACAGATGTTCCACCATGCGGGCCAGGTCGCGCAACGCGGCCACGTCCGGCGTCGAGACGATGAAGACCTCGTCGGACTGTTCGATGAGAGCGTTCCGGGTGGCCTGGTATGAAGCCGAGGAGTCAATCAGAACGAAGTCGTATTCGCGGCGCAGAAAGTCCATCACCCGTTCGAACTCGTCGCCCGTGGCCTCGTGCGGGCTTCCCGACAATTCAGGCGACGCAATGATATCGAGGCCGCTTCGGTGGTGGACGATAAAGCCGTTCAGCAGCTCGGAGTCCAGCCGGTCGGCGTTGCGCAACAACTCGTCAAAGTGGTACTGCGTGTCCTTCAGCCCAAGGTATAGCGCAACGTGGCCTAGCTGCTGCTTGTGGTCGATCAGCAGTACCTTCTTGCCGTGCTGGCGAACAAGAAAAATGGCCAGATGGACCGCCAGCATGGTGGTCCCGACGCCACCTTTGGCCCCGAAAAACGAGATCACGCGTCCCAGGCTGCTCTGAGCGTTGGGATCGACGGCCAGTACCTCGTTGAAGCGGTTGAGCGATGCGATCAGATCGACCAGGCTGACCGGTTTGGTCAGAAATTCGGTGCACCCCTTGCGTACGGCGCGCAGCAGAATCTCCGCATCCAGCCTGGCACCGACGCCAATGATGCCGATCTTCTTGAGAAATATCTGGTGCAGGCGCTCGGTGGTCTCGATTGCCAGTTCAGCGTCGCGATCGAAATCGATCAGCGCGACGCAGGAGGAGGCGTTCTTCAACGCCGGTGAGAACTGCGGCCGTCGCTCGGCCGTGATGTAGTCGTGAAACTCGCCCGCAAAGTGGGCGCCGGAGATATTGGCCGCCGCGGTGGTCGCCACTTGCACCACCTCCGCATCCGCGCAGACGCTGAAGATGGCCTGGGTGGAATGCTCCGTGGAGTTGGTTGTGCGCGTCATGGCTGGTCCGTTCGCACCTGGGGCGCAGGTTGCTGGAGTTGGTGTTGCGACTGCTGCGCTTGCGCTTGGGGCTTCGATTGCGCTGGCGTTTGCGGTGGCGCTGGAGGTTGCGATTGCTGCGCTGCGGCGGAGATGCCTTTGGGCAGGTTGTGTGCCCGTCCGTCGAAGGCATTGGGGTCGAGGTTGGGCACCGACATCTTCGGCTGCTCCGGCTCCGCCTGCGGCGACGACGTCAGAGGATCCACCACGGTCGCGGTCACGATGATGACCAGCTCCACCACGGAGTGGTTGAAGTTCTTCGAGCGGAAGAGATCGCCCAGAATGGGTATGCTCGAAATCCCCGGCATCTTGCTCATGATCTCCGTGGTGCGGTGGTCCAGCAGGCCGGAGACGATGAAGCTCTGCCCATTCTGGATTTCCACCTCGGTCTCGGTCTGCCGCGTGGACAGCGCCGGAATGGTAAAGCCGGAGATGGTGACTGCGTTGGTATAGTCCAGCGTGCTCACCTCGGGCGAGAGTTTGATGCGGATGGAGCCGTCGGGATTGACCGTCGGGGTGAAGTCTACCTTCACGCCGTACGGACGGAACTGGATGGAGATCGCCGTCGTGTTGCCGGTCCCGCCCTGCACCACGGGAAAGGGAAATTCGCCGCCGGAGAGGAAGCGTGCGGGCAGACCGCTCAGCGTGGTCAGTGTCGGCTCGGCCAGCACTTGCAGAATCTGCTTCTGTTCCAGGTCCTTCACCGTGAGCCCGACGTTCAGTTTGGCGTTGTATAGAAAGATGTTGAGCGGATCGCTGACAGAAAGCGAGGAACCGCTGCCCGTAGCGATGGAGCTGAACTGCTGGGTCGAGGTCCCAATGGCGGTGCGGCCTCCCGCGAAGATGTTTACGCCCAACTGGTCCAGGCGGGTGCGGTCCACCTCCACAATGCGCAGCTTCAGTTGCACCTGCTTGCCATGCACGGGAACCACAACCAGCGAGTTGACAACGTCCTTCGTATACAGCGAAGCCATCTTGAGTGCGGCGTCGGAGGCAGCGTCGGTGGCAACCGACCCGGTAAGAAAGACCTTGCCTTCGCCTGTATCGACGTGGACGGACGATCCCGGAAATGCCGCATCGAACGAGGCGCGCAGGGCCTCGGGATCGATGTCCGCGGAGACTGTGTACAGGCGATGCCCGCCTGCCTCGTCCCATAACACCATGCTGCTGACCCCTGCCGTCTTCGCGGTCAGCACAATCTCGCTGCTTCCCGAGGCGTAGGTCTGCAGCACCGCCGGGTTGCCGACGTAGATGCGGCGCAGAGGAGCGGCCGAGGTGAGCATCACAGACCGGCCCACGGTCATATGAAGCACGTCGCTGGCGCCCGCGGAGTGAATGGCAGGCGCCAAAAGGGCCGCAGTCTGCGTCTGCGCGAAGGGCTTGGCCGCATGAGCGCCGATCTGCGCGGCGGCGTGTTCCAACGCTCCGCAGCAGAGCGGCAGCAGGACCGAAAGCGCGCAGAAGCGCACCAGGTTGCTTCGCCCCATGCTGATTTGCTTTCGCTTGGCTGCTCCCCGCTTGCCCGGCTGTGTGATTCGGAGGTTCATGGTCTGGCTCCTCCATTCGGCGTTCCTGCCGGCTGTGTGTCGCCGGAGCCGCCAAGAACGGTTTCGATCTCCTGACGTTTCGGGGCTGCCGGAGTTGCCGGTGCGGCCGGACGGGATACGATGTGCGCTGCGGCGGGCGCCAGGCCGGAGAGTTGCGACAGCAGCATCGGAATGTCTGCGCTGCGGCTTGTGTCCGCTCCGTTGCGCAGAACAAAGTGGATCGCGCCCTGAGTGCTTGCCAGAACGGCGCGCTCCGCCTGCTCCGGAGTCAGCAACAGCGTCACCACCGTAACGTCCGATGTCTTGCCCTCGGGGTCGGGTTCGAGTTGGTGGCCGGCAGCCAGGACGACGGCGTCCTGTAGTACGGTCGCGGTGACAGGCTCGGGCGAGATGTCCGAGTGGTAGGTCACCAGAACGTCGAGGTGCGAGCCGGGAACCAGAAATCCGGCCACCCCAACCACCTCGTCGGAGCGCAGCGCGACGGCGCGCATTCCGTCCGGAATCTTGCTCGCTAGGCCGGTGCCGGCCCCTGCGACAGACAGGTCGCCGTCCAGGATGGGCTGGCCTTTGCCCAGCGGAAACAGTACCTCGCGGCCAACGACTCCGGCGGCCTGCGAAAACGCGCCGCCGATGGGATCGCTTCCCGGCCATGCCACAAACTCGATGTCCTCGGCCTTCAGCACTTCGCCCGCCTGCAGCGCGCGCGACGGCGCCACGTACATGACGTCTGGATGCTTCTGCACCGTGGGCGTCGCGGTCGACTTTTTGTAGACAAGCCATGTACACAGGCCGGAAACAAACAGAGCGAGTGTAAGGGCAATCAGGATGCGCTTTGAGTTCATGGATGCGCCTCCCATGCCAGGGTGCAGAGTGTGTACAGGCATCCCGCCGCAATGGGCAGCGCAAAGGGCAGGCGAAGCGTGCGCGCGTTGCTCAGGGTCAGGTCTGGGTGCGGCTTCAGGCCGTGCCGGCCATGATGCTCAAGCAGATCGACGACGTTGCGCAGCGTCTCGCCGAGCCGCCGGTTATAGATGCCGATGGCCAGCGCAAACACCGCGCCCGCTATGGCGGTTGAGATCACCACCAGAGGCAGCGCGGAGAGCCCGGAAAAACATCCCACTGCGGTCATCAGCTTGACATCGCCCGCGCCCATGCCCCCGGCCAGAAAAAAGATCAGAAAGATGCCCCCGGCGATCACTCCGGCAAGCGCCGCGTCTCCCAGTCCACGCCAGCCGCCGCTGATCGCGTGCAGCATCAGGCCCGCGACGATCGCCGGCCCGGTAACGAAGTTTGGGATCCTGCGCTCTCGGACGTCCGTGACTGAGCCGATGCCGGCGCACAGCAAAGAGCCTCCGAGAAACATCAGTTGCCGGTCAAGAACATCCATGGGGAACACCCGTGCCTGTCATGCGAACCAGGTCGCGACGCGGCAAAGAGAAAGAGAAAAAAAGACGGCCCCCCCCACACTGGCGTAAACCAATATTGGCGGTGAGCGGTGACTCGGCACATCGAACCGTGCCGCATCACCGCTCGCAATCTCCGTCTCAGAGTCTTGCTGCAGGCACCTTGCTGGTTATGACATTGCGTTGGTTAGGCTGTTGCCAACCGAGTTGAATGCGTTGCTGATCTTGCCAGAGAGTCCGGTCATGGCGACTATCGCGCCCAGACCGATCAAACCCGCAACCAGCGCGTATTCGATCAGGTCCTGGCCCGACTCGTCCTTCACGAAGGAGGCAAATACATGTTTGATGTTCTTCATATTGATATTTCTCCTGAGGTGCTGCATATAGGCCCCGGTTCCGCGAGTGTCGTCCAACCACTCTCAGTCGATGCGAGCTTTGATTCTTCTATCGGATGGAATGGCAAAAGCATGAGTTCGACGGATGTCCCGGCAACGTTTTTACCTTGCAGATTTCGTCCCGAGATGGAACGAAGCGGCGCAGACAGACCGGCGCGCGCCGGATGATGCCCGGCGCAGCCGGGTCTCAGAAATACACCGATGGAATCGAAGCCTATTGCAGATGCGCCACTGCCCACCAACAGCGGCAACCTGCTTAGGAACTCGGAACAAGCAAACGTTTTGAAGGGACGGGACTGGTAGCCCAGGGCTTTAGCCTTGGGGCTTTCCGCCGTAAGTACGGCGATTGCAACGCGGCTTTAGCCGCCGAGGGAATGTCGAACCCCTGTTCCGAGGTTCCTTAACNNTTAACGTGGAGTCGCAGGCCTGGGCGCGTCAGTTCGTAGATCGATTGACGGAACACCGGCCACCGCGCGCAGAACTCCGCGCGCTCGCCTGCCTCGTAGTCTTCGAACTCGAAGCCTGGGCTCACCGTGCAGCCCAGCAGCGCCCACGCGCCGCCGGCTGCCAGCCACGATCCCTGCCATACGCCGCGCCGCACCACCACCTGCGGCCGCTCGCCCTCGTCCAGCCGGTTGTCCAGGCGCTATCTTCATCTCCGCCACAGCGGATCAGTTGCGCAAATTTTCGATCGCAGCAGCTCGCAGGAACTGTAGTGGATCGAAGCGCGCATTGTCTTCCGGAGCGGCAGGGGCAAGCTGGGCAACTTGGGCGGCTGGAGTTGGCGCGACGCGGAAGACCGGCGCGAACGGGGCGAACGGGGTAACCGGTACGGCTGGAGTTGGGGCACTTCGAAAGACCGGGGCAACCGGTACGACTGGCTCTGTCGATGGATGATCGAGTTCCTTGCGCAGAAGAGCGCAGCGATAGCGGTCGAACTCGTAGGCGCCGAACTGCGGCAGCTTCTGTGCCTCTGCGTCAGCCTTCAACCATGCCTCCTCGGCCTCTTTCAGGCGGCCTTCGATCCAGAACAGAGCGCTCTGCGCAAGCCAGGTATCGACGCTGAAGCGCTCGAGCTTCTTGGCCTCCATCCGCTCCCACCAGAGGCGGGCGGCGACAGCATTGCGGTTCAAATATGCGTGGCCAATGACGAAGGGGGAATGCACTGGACCGGGAAGATCAACCGAATAGTTGTTGTAGATCGCTTCAGCCGTGGCGAGAGCGACACGCGCATCGGTAAGGCGACCGGTGTCCAGAAAGTAGTTCGAAGCGCAGAGATGCAGATTCACTCCCCTGAACTCCTGTGGGAACCGGTTCGCCGCGCGCTGGATCGCTTCGATGTCCAGGTCCCGGTAGCGTCGTTCTGTCACCAGCGTGGATGCAAGGCTGTTCATGGTGCGGCGGTAGTCATCCAGCGGGCTCTTGGTGAGGATCTGGAGGATTTGCGCTCCATCGGAGTACCCGCCGTCTTCCGTCATGAACGGAAGCATATTGGTGACTGCCGCTATGAAGCTGAAGGACGCGGTATACGCAACCAGCCTCCACGTTTGTGCATAAAACGGCCAGTTGAAGCGCAGAACGAAAAAGAGGGCCAGTGATCCGAAGAAGATATTCGAGAGCGGGCCGGCGGCGATCATCCACAGGTCGTGGGCGCGAGGCTGCTTCGGGTTGGTGGGGACTACGCGCACCGCTCCGCCGAGGTTGTCGAACCCGGACAGGACAAACTTGAACTTCCATTTGCCTTCACGCTTGCGCCACTGAAATGGCCCCGCGTTGAAGCTGAGCAGCTTCATCTGGAAGCCCCACGCAATCAGCGCATGACCGCACTCATGCAGAATCGTGGTGGTGAGAACGGCAATGGTGAACAGAACGAACCAGGGCATACGGCCGCGGTACAGCAGACCGTGCGAACGTGCCCACGTCGACCACAGATACATGCAAGCGAACTGCGCGGCAATCGACAGCGCGGTGAACACCCGATTCATCCACGGGCTGGTTCGGTCACCGGCGATGGGAGTTCGTTTTGTGGCCGCGGCAACCGGCTTCGGCGATGTCTCGCTCTGCGCTTCGGACCGTGATTTGCCTTGACCGAAGAGGAATAGGCCCACGCCCCCAATCGCCAGAACGATCAGTCCAGGCGTCGCGTACGTCAGGTTGGAGTGTACATACCAGAGGATGAAGCCCCCCTCGCAGATAGACACAAGACTTGCGACGATGGCCCACGAATTGCGGTACTGGCTCGGCTTGCGAGTGGTCTGCCACGCCGCGCCAAAGACCATGGAGAGAAGAAAGAAGGCTGTCAGCGATAAAGAGTGGCGCAGCGGAGAGACGACGTAAGTCGCCGGCAACGGCTTGGTCAGGCTGTGGACGACTGACGCTAGCAGCACCACGGCCTGAAGTGCGAAGAAGCCACGGATACGTCTCTTGAGGAATCGCATATAGGTCATAGGCTATAGGGTTGCTGTGCGTCGTCCTATAACCCATTCGATGTAGATAAAAAATGACTTAGTAATGGATAAGTCGCGCGCGCAATGCCGCGGTCCCTTCCATTCCACTACGCAAATCCACACATCTCCCTTGGCCGCTCACAATGTTCCGTGAGCGGCCCGGGCGGAGATGCGGATCGTGAACGCGCTATACGCGCGTGGTGTGTCGCGTCTATTTGGGAAGGCTGTTCAGCGTAGGCGGCGCAGG
This sequence comes from Granulicella sp., assembly GCA_003142235.1. Lineage (GTDB taxonomy): Bacteria > Acidobacteriota > Terriglobia > Terriglobales > Acidobacteriaceae > Edaphobacter. The sequence continues at coordinate 12,105 of PLOU01000151.1, read as the reverse complement.
CGGCGGCGCTGGCGCGGGTGCCAGAATGTCGGCGGAGGCCCCGGTGGCAACCCCGTCCAGCTTGGCCTGGAAGGCGATGACCTGCTTGATCATGTCGTAGGGAATGTCGAGGGGCACCGCGCGCCCGTTGACCACCAGCGTGGGCGTCTGATCGATGCCGGCTTCGACGGCCAGTTTGATGTCGGCGTTGACGATGTCCTTGGTGGCCTGGGTGTTGGCGCATGCCACGATGGCAGTGCCGTCGAGGCCGGCGCGCTGGGCCGCGGCCCGCAGCAGGGTGTCTTCCGTAGCCGGCGCCAGCGCTTCCTGGGTGTCGAAGACGCCCGCGGCGTACTTGAAGAAGGCCTCGTCCGACTGCTCCTGGGCGCAGACACCGTAGGCCGCGGCCTTGAAGGCGGAGGGATGAATATCGACCAGCGGGAATTGCTGGAAGACGACGCGGGCGGCGGGAAAGTCCTTGACGATCTGGTCCATCGTGGCCTGGGCAACCTTGCAGTACGGGCACTGCAGATCGGCGAACTCCACCAGCATCAGGTCCTTGCCGGCTGCGCCGCGAGCGGCTCCAGTGGCCTCTGCTTTGAGCAGATCGCGTGTGGCGGCGTACGGAGTTGCGCCGAAGGGTACGAGGGTAGACCCCTGAATGATGTGATTGCCGTCCGGGGTGACGTACATGACGACGGCCTGCGGCTTGGCGTCGGCAGACTTGCCGATGATAAAAACGATGACCTTGGAGACGTTGGGCGCGGTCGTGGACTGGATGGCCATCACTCGCCACAGCCGGTCGGAATCATAGCCCCATACCTGGCTGAGAAAGGCGTTCACCGTCTCGACCGTGGGCGATGCGGCAGTAAAGGCCCTCGGATCTGCCGGAGGCAGCGGATCGGCCGGCACGGTCTTCGCAACGGGCATGGGGGGCGGGGCAAGATACGGCGCCTGTGCCGCGGGAGCGGAGGGCGTGGCCGCTGGGGCCTGTTGCGCTGGGCCGGCTGCCGCGGCCTGCGCCAATGCAACGGCCGTGCCCAGGCTGAGGGTGATGGCGAAAGCCGTGGCCGGGACCCAACCCGGAACTGACTGCAAAGCTGTACCTATGCTCTTCAATGTGGTTCCCTTCTTCTTTGGTTGCATGTTCGTTGCGCGGTTCCTGTTCATTTTACCGGGAACAGCCCATCACTGCGCAATGCACGCCTCATCCGGTTCTCCTTCGACGCCGCTTCACCTTTGGGGGTTACAGTTCGACCTTCACGGCGATGGGAAAACGGCGGCCGTTGCCGAAGGACTTTGGCGTCACTTTGAGGACGGGCGCTGCCTGCTGGCGCTTGTACTCGCTCCGCTCCACAAGCTGAAGAACGCGCCGGACCAGTGCAAGATCGACTGGGTGACCAGCCGCTTTCCTCTCATCGACGATCTGCTCGGCGGAGGCGTAACGCTCCACATAGGCCTCCAGGATTGGATCGAGTACCTCGTACGGCGGCAGCGAGTCGGTGTCGCGCTGGCCGGGACGAAGTTCGGCCGATGGCGGCTTCTCGATCGTCGCCCGCGGAATCACCTCGCGCTCGCGGTTGGCGTAGCGGCTCAGCGCGTAAACGCGCGTCTTCAAGACGTCGCCGATCACCGCCAGCGCGCCCACCATGTCTCCATACAGCGTGCAGTAGCCGGTGGACATCTCGCTCTTGTTTCCGGTGGTCAGCACCAGCGCGCCAAACTTGTTCGACAGCGCCATCAGCAGCCCGCCGCGGATGCGCGACTGTAGGTTCTCTTCCGCCAACCCGAACGGCGTTCCCGCAAACAGCGGCCCCAGCGTGCGCTGGTACGCGGTAAACACGTCGTGGATGGCAACCAGCTCATAGCGGATGCCGAGGTTCACGGTCAGCGCGCGCGCGTCGTCAACCGAGCCGGTCGAAGAGAACTCGCTGGGCATTCCCACTCCCAGCACATTCTCCGCGCCCAGCGCCTCCACCGCGATGGCCGCCACCAGCGCCGAGTCGATGCCGCCCGAGAGTCCCACCAGCGCCTTCCTGAAGCCGCACTTGCGCACGTAGTCGCGCGTCCCCAGCACAAGAGCGTTCCAGGTGTCTGCGGGTTCGCCGGATTCGGCGGAGCCGCAGTTGGAATTGGAAACACAATCGGATGTGGATTCAGATTGGGGCAGGCTGGTTGCGATCGCCTGCAATGCCTCCGTATCGAAGACGATCAGGTCTTCGCGGAATGACGAGGCCTGCGCCACCACCTCGCCATTGGGAGCCAGCACAATCGACGATCCGTCGAACACCAGCGAGTCGTTTCCCCCAACCTGGTTGACCATTGCCACAATCGCGTTATGCCGGCGGGCCAGCACGGAGAGCATCTTGCGCCGCAGCAGCGGCTTGCCGCACCAGAACGGCGAGGCGGAGATGTTCAGCACCAGGCGCGGGTGCACGGCCAGCGGGTCGGGCAGCGCGCGCCACTGCCGCATCAGTTCGTCGACCGGGTCCACGGGGTAGAGGCGGCGCGACCAGAAGCCCTTGTCGTTCCACGCGTCCTCGCAGATGGTGATGGCCACAGGCTGGCCGTTCAGCACGGTCAGGGCCTGCTCCGTGGCAGGTTCAAAGTAGCGCTGCTCGTCGAAGATGTCGTAGAACGGCAGCAACATCTTCTGTTGCACGAAGCTGACCCGCCCGCCTGAGAGCAGCGCGGCAACATTGCGTGCGTGCTTCCCTTCGTATGGCCTGCCATCGACAGGGCCGGTGGCGAGGACCGCGCCGCACAGAATCGCCGGGCCATCGGCGGTGTGGGCCGCAATCTCATCCAGCGCCTGTCGCGCGCGATCCAGAAACGACCTCTTCTCCAGCAGGTCGGCCGGCGGGTATCCGCAGACGGCCAGTTCCGGAAAAACCGCGAGATCAGCCCCAGCCTCCGCGGCGCGCGCGGCGAAGTCGAGGATGAGCCGCGTGTTTCCGGCAAAGTCCCCAACGGTCGGGTCGATCTGGGCCAGTGCGATCTTCATAAGACGGTTGTTGGTTGCTGGTTGTTAGGGAATCTCTGAATAAGCCCCCGTTTTGAAAGGGCGGGACTTTAGTCCCGCCGCAAGCGACCGATTTCCAATGCGGCTTTAGCCGCCGAGGGAATCTCGAACACTTGTGCAGACCTTCCAAAGACATTCCCAGTCTACCGCCTGGAGATGTTTGGCGGGACACGGTTTCGGCTTCCAACCAGCAACCCACAACCAGCAACCGAAAACCTGCAACCGTCCTATGTGCCGGTGCCGCTCAGTACGACGCCGATGGTGCGCACCAGGATCTTCATGTCGAGAAACAGGCTCCAGTTCTCCACATAGGCCGTGTCCAGCGAGATGTAGCTGTCGAACGATGGGTCCTGCCGCGCCTCAACCTGCCACAGTCCGGTCATTCCGGGCAGCACCTCAAGTCGCCGCAGGTGCGCGAGGTCGTACTGCTCCACCTCGGAGCCCACCGGCGGTCGCGGGCCCACCATGCTCATCTCGCTGCGCAGCACGTTGTAGAACTGCGGCAGTTCGTCCAGCGAGTACTTGCGCATGAAGCGCCCGACGCGCGTGATGCGGGGGTCGTTGGCGATCTTGAACAGGATGCCGTCGCGTTCGTTCTTGGGCACCAGCTCTTCCTGCTGTTTGTCCGCATCGACGCACATGGTGCGGAACTTGTAGCAGGTGAAGGTGCGGCCCTTGCGTCCAATGCGTTGCGCGCGGTAGAAGATGGGGCCCTTGGAGTCGAGCTTGATGGCCGCCATCAGCAGAAGCAAGAAGGGCCAGCCCAGCAGCAGGGCGATGGCAGCGCCCGTCACATCCAGCGCCCGCTTCAGCAGGAAGGCCCCCATGGGCAGGTTGCGACGGTGCAGCGGGATGGTGGGAAATTGTCCGATGTACTCCACCGGAGCGGCCCATGCCAGGCCGTCATAGAGGTCAGGCACCACGCGCACGTCGATGCCGTAGCCGCGTGCCTCTTCCACCAGGCCGATCACCAGCTTCCTCTCCGCGGGCACCGAGAAGAAGATCTCATCGACAAACAGCGAGCGGGCCAGCGAGAGGCAGTTGCGCATGTCGCCGATCACGTCCGCATCGCCGGATTCAGCCTCGGGCTCGGTGAGGGCGACGAATCCCTTGAAGCGGAACCCGAGGTGGCGCAGGCTCTCCAGATGGTTGCGCAGCGCGTGCGCCACGCGGCCCGCGCCGACGATCAGTACATTGCGCGTCACCAGGCCCTCGCGATACCGCCGGTACACCACCTGGCGCCAGATGGCGCGCCGGCTGCAGAGAAGCACCATGGTGAAGATCACCGTCAGCACAACCACGATCCGGGAGACCATCTCGGCGCGCGCCAGATACAGCGTGCCGCACAGCAGAAGCCCGGAGGTCAACGCCGCCTGCACCGTCAGGCGCTGCTCGTGCAGCCCGCTGCGGTTCAGAATGGGTTCGTAGAGCCCGTACGACCGCGCGATCACAATCAGCAGCACCCCAAACCACGCGATAAAAACCAGCAGGAACGGCCACGCGGTATGATGCAGCAGGTAGGCAGGTTGCGAGATGACATGCATCCCGCCGGGCACTCGCACGCGTATACGCAGCGCCACCAGGGTGGCGATCGCCACGGTCGTAGCATCGAGTACACCCCAGATCAGGCTGTTGACCGAGGGGCGGTGAAACGCCCCTGAGCGCACCGACGGACTTCCATCGGTCACTGTCCAACTTCGTCCTGGAAGAATTGTTTGGTCCAAGTAATCAGGTGTTGCCATAGCCAACTGCCTCTCACCCCAACAACGCGTAACTTCACGCGTCAACAGCATCCCATGCCGATAGGCCCAACTCAGCTTATAAAACGCTAATGTTCACCCTACTCTCTGGATAGGACAGGATTGAAGAAAAATCAATGTCCTATATTGCTACATCGGAGTAATACGCTAAGGCCCCGCGCGTCATCCTTATACTCTTCATAATACTGGAAATAAAGAGATATTTCAACCACCTTGGTATCAAACCCTGGTAAACCATGACTCAAAGGTTGTATCCCTGGACGGGCAGAACAAGCTCATCCAGAGTTAGAAATTCCTTAAGTACAGGGTCATCGCTTCGGTCCATCTCTTCCACCGTGCCGAAGAAGCGCGCCTTCCCCTGGTGCAAAAATACGATCCGGTCGGCCAGCTTACGCGCAAAGCGCATGTCGTGCGTGACCACGATGCTGGTCAGATGCAGTTGCGTCTTGAGCCGTTCAATCAGCTCGCCCAGCAGATGCCCCATCAGCGGATCCACCATCGTCGTTGGCTCGTCATAGAGGATGGCCTCCGGCTGGCTGGCCAGAGCGCGCGCAATGGCCACCGAGCGCTTCATCCCGGTCGATAGATCGCTCGGCAGCAGCTCCTCCATCCCAGCCACGCCAACCATCTCCAGCATCCCCCTCACAATCTGTTGGATCTGGTCCTCGGCCAGGTCCCCCCGCTCGCGCAGCGGGAAGGCGACGTTCTCGCCAACCGAGAGGGAATCGAACAGCGCGCCGTTCTGGAAGACCATGGTCACCTTGCGCCGAACCGCCTGTAGCTCGCGTTCGCTGAAGCGGGAGATGTCCTCGCCCGCCACCAGCACGCGCCCGCTGTCCGGCTTCAGGAATCCCATCACGATCTTCAGCGCCACCGACTTGCCCACCCCAGACCGTCCCAGAATGCACAGCGTCTCGCCCGGCAGAATGGAGAAGCTCACGTCCTCCAGCACCACCAGCTCGTCAAACGCAATCGAGACGCGGTCGAACGCAATGTATGGCCCGGGATGGTGGCGCCGCTCCGGCACCGCCTCGCCAGCCGCCACATTCTGCTGCGCGGCCACGGCCATGAACTCCTGCACTGTCTCCTGCGCCTCGGCAGTCTCCTCGACAGGTCCATCGTCTTTCTGCTCGACCGGCATCGCATCCGTGGGCGCGCCTTCCCCAGGCGGATTGCCCCCGCCTGCCGCCTCGCGTCCCTCCGCCTTCAAATTCGGTTCTGCCATAAGTCTCTTTATCATGCACCATCCGCGCACACGATTGGGCGCAATCCTGCTCGCCGCTGCTCGTACTGAGTGCGTGGCAACTTCTACATTAACCCTGACGAAACCCACCGCTTTGAAGGGGCGCGACTTCAGTCGCGCCGGTAATAATCCAGGTTCAATGCGGCTTTAGCCGCTGAGGGAAACTTCCCGTGACACATCAGACTCTTTCCCTCTTTCCGCAACGGCTTTAGGAAACCTCTGCACAAGTTCACGTTTTGAAGGGACGCGACTTTAGTCCCGCCGCAAGCGGCCTATTTCCATCGCGGCTTTACAGACTGCGGAAAAACTCCTGCCTTTGTCTTTCGGAGGGAGCAGGGGGCTTCAGCCCCCTGAATAAGACCAATCGAATCAAGGGGCTTTAGCCCCGGGCCTTTTGCTCGTAGACCTTCCCTGGAACCTGTTTGGTTCTATGCGCCGACACTCGCCAGAAAGCGCACAATCGATTCGATGCCGCGATGGAAGTTCGCCAGATGGAACTTCTCGTTCGGCGCGTGCAGATTGTCGTCGGGCAGGCCAAAGCCCATCAGCAGCGCCGGCGTGCCCAGTTCGCGGATAAAGTCGCCCACAATCGGAATCGACCCGCCGCCGCGCACGAAGACCGTCTCTTTGCCGAAGACCGCGCGCATCGCCGAAGTCGCCGCGCGCACATAAGGATTGTCGGTCGAAACCACAATCGGCTCGCCCGAGTGGATCAGCCGCACCTCCAGCGTGATGCCCGCGGGGCAGATCGCCTCCACATACGCCTTGAAGAGCGCAAAGCTCTCCGCCGGCGTCATCTCCGGGACCAGCCGAATCGACACCTTCGCCACCGCGCGCGCCGGAATCACAGTCTTCGCCCCCGCGCCCGTGAACCCTCCCGCAATCCCGTGTACGTCCAGCGTGGGCCGCGCCCAGGTGCGTTCCAGAACCGAGAATCCAGCCTCGCCGGTCAGCACCGTCGATCCCACCTCCGTCTCGCGGTAATGCTCCTCATCGAACGGCAGCGCCTTCCACGCTTTCAGTTCGGCATCGCTGGGCGCGGCCACGCGATCGTAAAAGTGAGGAATAAGAATGTGGCCCGCCGCGTCTTTGAGTTGCGCGATGATCTGCGCCAGCGCCACCAACGGGTTCGGCGCCGCGCCGCCATACATCCCCGAGTGCAGGTCCGTCCGCGCGCCCCGTGCCTCGATCTCGGTGTAGATCATCCCGCGCAGCCCAACGCACAGCGTCGGCAGGTCGGGCGCGAACATCTCCGAGTCGGAGACAAGCGCCACGTCCGCGCGCAGTTCGTCCGGATGCTCGCGCACGAACGCGGCAATCCCCTCGCCGCCCACCTCCTCCTCGCCCTCCACGATCACGCGCACGTTCACCGGCAGCCTTCCGCCGCCAGCCGCAAACAGCGATTCCAGCGCCTTGACGTGCATCCACACCTGTCCCTTGTCGTCGGCCGCACCGCGTGCGAAGAGGTCGCCATCGCGCTCCATCGGCTCGAAGGGTGGCGACTTCCACTCGTCCAGCGGCTCCGGCGGCTGCACGTCGTAGTGTCCGTACAGAAGCACCGTCGTCGCGGGCCTCCCGTCCGCCGCGGGCGCAGCATGAAGATAATCCGCGTATACCAGCGGATGTCCCTTGCGTTCCGGAATCACCTGCGCCGGCCCGGAGCTGGGCGCGAGCACCGTCTCCGGCGTCGAGGTCTCGATCAGCCGCACGTTCTCCATCCCGATCCGCCGCAGCTCCGCCGCCACAAACTCCGCCGCGCGGCGCACGTCTGCCGCCCGCTCCGGATCGGTCGAGATCGATGGAATCCGCAACAGCGCCTTCAGCTCCTCGACAAACCGCTCCCCATTCTCCTTGGCAAAACCCACCGCCGCATCCGTTGTCTTCATCCTCATCTCCACCTTCATCTCCACCGGCCGTTCAAACCGTCACTGCACTGAGCTTATGCCCTGCAACTCGTCCGCGAAACGTCCCTGAGTATAAAGGCGGCAAAAGCACAGCGGCCCGGCCGTCCCCATACGCGGAGACGGTCAGGCCTGGATCATTTCGCCATTGCTGTAGAGGGAAGAAACGCCGTCATTCCGGCCCTGAGCTTACCGAAGGGCAGAACCCACATATCTCGCTCGAAGCGCGGCATTCTGCCCCCTCGATCATGATATTTCAGTTCGACTTACTTTCAACTTACTTCGTCTTTACGAACTTCGGCGGGAACTTCGCGAATAACAGGTTGACGGCTTTGTCCATCGTCTGGTCGTTCTTCTCTGCGCTCTTCACCACGGGCTCGGTCACAATGCCGCGCCAGATCAGCTTCTGCGTCTTGGTGTCGTATATGTCCATTACCAGCGTGTCCAGGGGAACGTCCTGTAGCGTGGCCGCCGTATCCAGAAATCCGCCGCTTCCCCATCCCCGCTGCCAGGTCGGGTTGTTCAGCCCTGCGTAAAAGTCCGAGTACTCCTTCTTGTCCTGGGTCGCCTCCACCACGGCGATCGTTACGTCGCCGTTCTTTGAAGCCTGAGACATGTATCGGCCGCTCATGTCACGGTCCACCGCGATGGTGATGCGGCCCTCAACGCCGGGGTCGGTCGCATGGACGCGGTCCCACGTATAGGTCTTGAACTTCAGAAAGTTGACGCTGTGGTCATAGTCGATCGTCACAGTCTGCGCCAGAATAGGTGTCCCAGCGATAGCAACACCAAAGAGAACGGTTGCCAGCATTTTCGTGATAGACGTCATGGTTCCTCCAGGGTTGTGGGATTGAAGCTCCGCTCGGTCTGAATGCAGACGCCACATCCGGTTCTTCCCCTCAATACGTCGGCCGCCTGCAATAAGATGCAACCAGTGTGCAGTTTTAATACATAAAATAGTTTGCGTCCAAAACCGGACCGCGTCCGTCTATCCTCGACCGCAAACATCGCGTAAACTTGAACTTGGGCCATACAATGCCCGCGAAATCCTGAAGGACACCCGGTTTGCTCAACAACATCCTCGCAAAGGTCTTTGGCACCAGTAACGAACGGGCGGTCAAGCGCCTTCTTCCCGCCGTCGCGCAAATCAATGCTCTGGAGCCCGCCATTCAGGCGCTCTCCGACGAGCAGTTGCGCGCCAAAACCGATGAGTTCCGCCAGCGCATCGCCGCGTCCGTCGCCGCCGAAAACATCGATCCCGCCGAGGAAGACGCCGCCGAGCGCACCCGCGCCGCCGAGAAGGCCGCGCTCGAAGAGGTCCTTCCCGAGGCCTTCGCCGTCGTCCGCGAGGCTGGCCTGCGTGCCGTGCAGATGCGCCACTTCGATGTTCAGCTCATCGGCGGCATGGTCCTCCACCAGGGCAAGATCGCCGAGATGAAGACCGGCGAAGGCAAGACCCTCGTCGCCACCCTTGCCTGCTACCTCAACGCGCTCGCCGGCCACGGCGTCCACGTCGTCACCGTCAACGACTACCTCGCCAAGCGCGACGCCGAGTGGATGGGAAAGATCTACGGCTTCCTCGGCCTCTCCGTCGGCGTCATCGTCCACGACCTCTCTGACGATCAGCGCCGCGAGGCATACGCCTCCGACATCACCTACGGCACCAACAACGAGTTCGGTTTCGACTACCTCCGCGACAACATGAAGTTCGAACTCAAGGACATGGTGCAGCGCGGCCACTACTTCTGCATCGTTGACGAGGTCGACTCCATCCTCATCGACGAGGCCCGCACCCCGCTCATCATCTCCGGCCCCACCGACGAGACCACCGACAAGTACATGCGCGTCAACCTCATCATCCCCCGCCTCGAAGCCGGCGAGCTGATCGAGACCCTCGAAACAAAAACCTGGTCCGGAGACTTCGTCATCGACGAGAAGGCACGCGCCATCACCGTCACCGACGAGGGTTGGGAGAAGATCGAAAAACTCCTCGGCATCGGCAACATCGCAGACCCCGAGAACTGGGACCTCAAACACCACGTCGAGGTCGCCATCAAGGCCCACAACCTCTACAAGCGCGACGTCGAGTACGTCGTCAAAGAGGGCGAAGTCATCATCGTCGACGAGTTCACCGGACGCCTCATGCCCGGCCGCCGCTGGTCCGACGGCCTCCACCAGGCGGTCGAGGCCAAGGAGGGCGTCTCCATCCGCAAGGAGGACCAGACGCTCGCCACCATCACCTTCCAGAACTACTTCCGCATGTACAAAAAGCTCTCCGGTATGACCGGCACGGCCGAAACCGAGGCCGCCGAGTTCGACAAGATATACAAGCTCGACATCGTCGTCGCTCCAACCAACATGCCGATGCGCCGCCTGGAGAACCCCGACGTCGTCTTCCGCACCTCCAAGGAAAAATACCTTGCCGTCGCCGACGAGATCGCCCGCCTGCACGAGGTCAAGCAGCCTGTTCTGGTCGGCACCACCTCCATCGAAAAATCCGAGCTGCTCTCCGACATTCTCAAACGCAAGGGCGTGCGCCACGTCGTGCTGAACGCAAAGTTCCACGAGAAAGAAGCAGAAATCGTCGCCCAGGCCGGCCGTCTCGGCATGGTCACCATCGCCACCAACATGGCCGGCCGCGGCACAGACATCCTGCTCGGCGGCAACTCCGAGTTCATGGCCCGCCAGGACCTGGTCAAAAAATCGCAGGCCCGCGCCGTCTCCGCCGCCGAGGGCGCCATCTCGCCCACCGCTGGCCCCGGCATGAAGCGCTTCTACTACGCCAGCCAGGAGTTCGAGACCACCAAAGAAGCATGGGACGCGGCCATCGCATCGCACCTCGAAACCGCGCAGGCAGAACACGAATCCGTCATCGCCACCGGCGGCCTGCACATCCTCGGCACCGAGCGCCACGAGTCTCGCCGCGTGGACAACCAGCTTCGCGGCCGCGCCGGCCGTCAGGGAGACCCCGGCAGCTCGCGCTTCTTCCTCTCGCTGGAAGACGACCTCATGCGCATCTTCGCCCGCGAGTGGGTCAGCACGCTCCTCCAGCGCCTCGGCATGGAAGAGGGCGTCCCCATCGAGAGCCGCATGATCTCCAACCGCATCGAGGCCGCGCAGAAGGCCGTCGAGACCCAGAACTTCGAGTCGCGCAAACACGTCCTCGAATACGACGACGTCATGAACAAGCAGCGCGAGGCCGTCTACGGCCTGCGCCGTCAGTTGATGGAGGGCGTCGATCAGAAGCAGCTCGTCGCCGAGGACTACGTCTCCACCATCCTCTCCAACATCCTCGAAGAGCACGCGCCGGAGAAGTCCCACCCCGACCAGTGGAACCTCAATGTGATCTTTACTCAACTCTTCGACGTCTTCGGCATCAAGCTCGACAGCGGCCCCGATGCCATCGACACCGCCCTGCTCAACCGCCACGAACTCGGCGAAGCCATCTTCCAAAGGGTCCGCGAGCGCTACGACCTTAAGGAGAAGATCCTCGGCGCTCCCGCCATGCGCTACCACGAACGCATCGTCATGCTCTCCGTCCTCGACGGCCTCTGGAAGGACCACCTCCTCGCCATGGACCACCTCAAGGAGGGCATCGGCCTGCGCAGCTACGCCCAGCAGGACCCCCTCGTCGCATACAAAAAAGAGTCCTTCGAGATGTTCGAGCAGATGATGCTCCAGTTCCAGCAGGACACTGCGCGCCATCTCTTCCGCATGCAGATCATCGGCCCCGACGGCAAGCCCATCGAGACCGTCGCTCAGATGCAGGCCGCGCAGCTCCAGCGCACCGGCTCATCCGCGCAGTCCTCGCTTCCCTTGCCCCAGTCCGGCGAGGAGCACGCCCCAGTCCCCATTCACACCCGCGCCCCCTCCACCACCATCGACGAGCTGGAAAAAGAGTTCCAGCGCAAGAAGCGTCGCGAGCTGGAACAGGCCCGCGCGGTCGGCTCCGGCGAGAGCGCCGCTCCCGCCCAGCGCGTCACCGGAGAAAAAGTCGGCCGCAACGATCCCTGTCCCTGCGGCTCCGGCAAAAAATACAAAAAATGCCACGGCGCCGCCGCCTAGGAAATCTCTGATTAAGTCTGTTGGCCCTCCCTGGAAGCGTCATTCTGACCCGACTTTGGGTCAGAATCTCCGTCGTTGCCCGTGTCGAGGGGAATCCCAGGGACTTGTTCAGACCTTCCCTGATATGGAGTGACC
>PLOU01000158.1 GCA_003142235.1 Granulicella sp. | reverse complement strand
CCGGTCACTCCATTGTGACTAAGCGTCGTAGAATTTCCACGAAGCCCTGTGCGAGGTTTGTTGCTATGAGTTCCGATTGTCTCTTCTGCAAGATCGTCGCCGGCAGCATTCCGGCCAAGCGCGTCTACGAGGACGAGCTGTGTATCTGCTTCGCCGACCTGCGCCCGCAGGCGCCGACCCATCTGCTGATCGTTCCCCGGCAGCACGTCGCCTCGCTGGCGGAGGCCGAGCCTGCGCAGTCGTCGCTGCTGGGCCATTTGCTTACCAAATCCGCCGAAATTGCGCGCGCCTGCGGGCTCGATCGCGGCTATCGCGTCGTCCTCAACTCCGGCGCGGACGGCGGCCAGACTGTCGACCACATCCACCTGCATCTGCTCGGTGGGCGTCCCATGGGCTGGCCCCCGGGCTAGGGATGGGCTGGCCCAGGCCAGGTTTTCTGTGAGTTACCAGATAGATTCGTCCGAGAGTTCACAATGGATCAGGGAGAATAGCGTAGAACCTGCGGGGAGCTTTCGCGCGGTCTCCATTTATGCGGAGCAATGCGCGCCGTGTATGCAGTGGAGTACGCCGCCGCTGTTCTTCAGTGGATCGTCCGGCCGTTTTACAGAAGGGGCTGACTCGTGTCTTTCGAATCCGCGCACTCGCAACCCGGCCACGCTGATCCCAAGGGCGCATCCTCCAGCCTTGACAGCCCGAGCGATCACGCATCCCCGCCATCCAACGAACCGCTCTGCGTGGACCTCGATGGCACGCTGGTCAAGAGCGACACGCTGCTGGACACGGTGCTAGTGCTGGCGCGGCAGAGTCCCCGCTCGCTGCTGCAATTTCCCAGGTGGATCGTCCAGGGCAAGGCTGCGTTCAAGCGCAACATCTCGTTGGTGGCTGCGCTCGATGCTGTCCACCTGCCCTACAATCAGCCGCTGCTCGAGGTTCTGCGGCAGCAACACGCCGCCGGACGCAAGATATACCTTGCAACCGGCGCGGACAGTCTACTGGCCGAGCGCGTGGCCGAGCATCTGGGCCTATTCTCCGGCGTCCTCGCCTCCGATGGCAGCCTCAACCTCACCGGAGGCAACAAGCTCGCTGCCTTCCAGCAGCGCTTCCCGGCAGGCTTCAGCTACATCGGCAACGCCCGGCCCGACCTGGCTCTGCTCACCCACTCGGTCCATCCCATGGTCGCCAATCCGCAGCGCGGCCTGCGCGCGGGACTGCGTTCTGCGGGAGTGCAGCCGGAGCGGACCTTTACCGACAAAGCCTCGCCGCTGAAGGCCTGGATGCGCGCCATCCGGCTGCATCAGTGGGCCAAGAACACGCTGATCTTTCTGCCCCTTTTGCTGGCCCATGTGCGTGCCGTGGGGCCGGTCGTCGCGGCCTTCCTCGCCTTTCTCAGCTTCGGGCTGGCCGCCTCGGCAACCTATATCTTCAACGATCTGTTGGACCTCGAAGCCGACCGCCACCACCCGCGCAAGCGCAGCCGTCCCTTCGCCGCCGGAGACCTCTCGCCGATCACAGGTGCAGCCACCATCCTCCTCTTTCTTGCGTTGTCCCTGGCGCTTGCGCTGCTTCTGCCGCGCGTTCTTACGGCGTTGTCCCCGCAGTTCCCATGGAACGGTCAAGGCAGTTTCATCGAGTGGCTGGTGCTCTACGCCATCTCCACCACCGTCTACTCGCTGCGTCTGAAGCGAATGGTGCTGGTGGATGTGATGATGCTGGCGTGCCTGTACACAATTCGCATTCTCGCCGGCTCGGCCGCTGCCGGAGTGAAGGTATCGCCCTGGCTGGCCGCCTTCAGCATCTTCTTCTTCCTCTCGCTGGCCTTCGTCAAGCGTTTCTCCGAGATCGAAAGCATGAGCCTCCGCAGCGAGGCCCCAGGTGCGCTCGCCGTGAAGGGCCGCAACTACCGCATCTCCGACCTCGAACAACTGCGCAGCTTCGGCACGGCCAGCGGATACGCCTCGGTCGTGGTCTTCGCGCTGTATATCGGCACCGTGGTCGCGCAGGGCCTCTATTCGCACTACACGCGCCTGTGGCTGCTGGTTCCGGTGCTTCTGCTCTGGCTCAGCCGGCTATGGCTGAAGGCCTCGCGCGGCGAGCTGGAGGAGGACCCCGTCGTCTACGCCATCACCGACCGGCGCAGCCTCCAGCTTGGAATCGTCGTCCTGGCCATTGTCCTCTCCGCACTTTGAACAGGCTGCGGGATAACACCGTTTTGCTTAAGGACACGGGTTTACAGACTGTGAAAACGCCGCCTTGCTTAAGGGCACGGCTTCAGCCGTGCCGTAATTGCTGCATTTGGACTGCGGCTTTAGCCGCTGAGGTCAGGTTTCGATCCAGCCATACGCTTTTTCGCAGTATCTGAAGGCGAGATACACTAACAGAGTCAAGCCATGAAAGAATACGCCGTCGTCTTCGAGAAAACCTCCACCGGCTGGAGTGCCTACGCGCCCGACCTTCCCGGTCTCGGTGTCGCGGGGCCAACGTATGATGCCACCGAAAAGCTCATCCGCGAAGGTATCGAGTTCCATATTGAAGGACTCCTCCGCGACGGCGAACCCGTCCCCGAACCCACCACCCGCGTCGCCCAAATGCCAATCTCCGCATGAACAATTCATGAACGAAACCATCCCCCAACTCCTCAACTACGACGAACCCTCCCTCGACGCCGCCTTCGCCACGCTCGCCGATGAGGTCCGCGCTGAAACCTTCTCGCCGCGCGATGCAGAAGCCTTCCGCCTGCACTGGCTCGGTCGCAAGCAGGGCCGTCTGAAGCTCATCAGCGACGCGTGGCTCAAGTCCGCGCCCGCCGATGCGCGCAAGCCCCTCGGCATCCGCTTCAACCAGCTCAAACAGCAAATCGAAGTAGCCCTCGCCGCAGCCGTCGCAGCCCCGCCAGCCGCATCCGCCAAGGCGGGCCTCGACATCACCCTCCCCGGCAGCGTACGCGCCCCCGGCATCCCCCACCCGCTGCTGAAGACGATGAACGAGATCGTCGCCGTCTTCCACGATCTCGGCTACTCCACCGCGCTCGGCCCGCAGGTTGAATCCGACTTCTACAACTTCGAGGCACTCAACTTCCCGCCCAACCACCCCGCGCGCGACACCCAGGACACGCTCCTCCTCGCCGGCCAGCAGGCCAGGCCATCGCGCGACCGCCTGCTGATGCGCACCCATACCTCGCCCGTCCAGATCCGCAGCATGATCGCCCAGGCCCCGCCCATCCGCATCGTCGTCCCCGGCAAGGTCCACCGCAACGACGCCGCCGACGCCACCCACTCGCCTGTGTTTCATCAAGTCGAAGGCCTCTGCGTCGACACCGGCATTACCTTCTCCGACCTGAAGGGAACCCTCGACCACGCCATGAAGGCGCTCTTCGGCTCCAGCGTGAAGACGCGTTTCTTCCCCAGCTTCTTCCCCTTCACCGAGCCCAGCGCCGACGTGCAAATCTCGTGCATCTTCTGCGCCGGCGCGGGCTGCCGCCGATGCAAGCACTCCGGCTGGATCGAACTCCTCGGCTGCGGTATGGTCGATCCCACCGTCTTCTCCTCGGTCACCGAGGAGCGTCGCAAGCTCAATCCCGCCGCCGACGCCTACAATCCCGCAAAGATCAGCGGCTTCGCCTTCGGCATGGGCGTCGAGCGCATCGCCATGGTCCAGCACGGCATCTCCGACATCGGCCAGTTCTACAGCGGCGACATGCGCTTTCTGGAGCAGTTCGCATGAACATTCTCTCCAACTGGCTGCGCAGCTACGTTCACGGCATCACCGCAGACGACCGCCAACTCGCCGAAGACCTCACTCTGCGCGGCATCGCGGTCGAGGGCGTGCATGACCTCGGCCTTGGGAACGGCCACCTCTTCGAGATGGACATCACCACCAACCGCGTCGATGCCATGAACCACTACGGCATCGCGCGCGAGGCGGCAACGATCTACAATCTCCCGCTCGCCCCGCTCGACACCGCGCTGCCCGCCGCGCAGCCGGCCCCAAATCCATTCTCCGTGCAGATCGCGCCCGAGGCCCAAAGCCTCTGCGGACGCTTCACCGCGCGCGTCCTGCGCAACGTCACCATTACGCCCTCCACCGGCCAGGTCGCCGGGTTTTTCGCCCTCCTCGGATCCAAACCAATCTCGAACGCGGTCGATGCCTCCAACTTCGTGCTGCAAGGGATGGGCCATCCCACCCACGCCTTTGACCTGGACAAGATCGACGGCGGAATCGTCGTCCGCCTGGCGCACAAGGGCGAGCGGCTCAAGCTGCTGGACGGAAGCGAACGCACGCTGGAGGCCGACGACCTCGTCATCGCCGACCACACGAAGGCGCTGAGCATCGCCGGAGTCATGGGCGGCTGGGATTCGATGATTACCGCCGAAACCAAGAACATCCTCGTCGAGGCCGCCTGGTTCGACCCCGTCAGCATTCGTCGCAGCTCGCGCCGCCACGGCCTGCACACCGACGCCTCGCACCGCTTCGAGCGCGGCGCGGACCTCAACGCCTGCCCGGTTGCCAATGCGCTGGTCGCAGAGCTTATCCTTCAATCCGGCGGCGCACCCGAGGGCGAGTTGGTCGACGTCATTGTCCCATCGGTCGCCGCGCGTACCGCCAATCGCCACCCCATCGCGCTCTCGCTTCGCCAGGTGCGGCGCCACCTCGGCACAACGCTCGACGACCAGCCCGGCCAATCCGCCCTTACCGCCGATCTGGTCCGCCAGGTCCTCACCGCTCTCGGCTGCACCCTCACCGAAGCCGCAACTAACGGTCTTCAACCAATAACCAGCAACCAACAACAAACAACCTTCTCCGTCCAACTCCCCTCCTGGCGGCTCGATCTCGAGCGCGAGATCGACCTCGTCGAAGAGGTCGCGCGCGTATACGGATACAACCGCTTCGCCAACACGCTGCCCACCGCGCTGCCCGTCATCGCGCACCCGCTTGCCGCCGCGGAGTCCGCGGTGCGCGCGCGTCTGCTGGCGCTGGGCTATTCGGAGGCGATCTCCAGCAGCTTCGCGTCCGAGGCCGACGGCGCGGCCTTCGTCACCACGAATCGGAATCAGCAATCCACCCCGCACGGCCTCATCGCGCTGGAAAATCCGCTCTCCGACGAGGCGCGTCTGCTGCGCCCATCGCTCGCGCCGGGAATGCTCACCATGCTCGCACACAACCTCAACCGCGATGTGCGCGAGGTGCGCCTCTTCGAGCAGGGCACGATCTTCACCGGCTCGGCGGAGCAGGTCGTCGAATCGCCCAGCCTCTCGCTCGGCCTCACCGGCGACCTGCCGCCGACGCGCCTGCACAACGCCAAAGACGCAGCCGTCTTCGAGCTGAAGTCTGTCATCGAATCGCTGCTCTCGCTCTTTGCCGCATCCGTGGACGCGCTCTCCACCAGCGCCGCCTCTGCGCTCGCCTTCTCGCCCGACGCGCCCGCGTGGCTCCAGCCGGGCCGCAGCGCCACCGCACTGCTCAACGGCGCACCCATCGCCTGCTTCGGCGAGCTGGTTGCCAACCAGCGCGAAGCGCGCAAGCTGCGCCAGCCCGTCTTCCTCGCCGTGCTCGACCTCGACGCGCTTTATCGCCTTCCCCTGCGCCGCGCCGCCGCGCGCGAGCTCTCGCGCTTCCAGGCTGTCGAGCGCGACTTCTCCTTCACCTTCGCCGACGCCGTGCAGTGGCGCACCATCGCCCAAGCAATCGCCGCGCTTGCCATCCCTGAACTCACGCGGCTCACTCCGGTCGAGATCTTCCGCGACGCCAAAACCGCCTCCGCGCCAGCTGCATCGGTAGCGCCGGCCGGCCACTACGCACTCCTCCTGCGTTGCGTCTTCCAGTCCACCCAGCGGACCCTGCGCGAGGACGAGTTGTCCGAGTGGTCCACCCGGCTCATCGCCGCCCTCTCCGCGCTGGGTGGCACCATCCGGACTTAGAACTTATCCGTAAATAAGTGATATGATGTTTGGGTGAAATCATGGACAGTTTCGGATGTGTTTTGGGCCAGAGTGGAGCCGTTTGTTCCCGTCGTCAC
>PLOU01000060.1 GCA_003142235.1 Granulicella sp. | reverse complement strand
ATCGCGAGGAAGTCGCGGAAGAGACGGGTTGTGTGCGGCAGCGTTGCGATGGGAAAATACTCGGTGCTCATCAATTCCTCAAACCGGGGGAGACGTCCCTGGGCCAGCTTCCATGTTAGCTTGACTGCACTCGGCGCGGGGCGCGGCTATTGCAAGGCCTCTGATTGGATACGGCTTCTGCTGCCTCGATGCTGGATGATACCGTAGACCCATGGCCGCACAAGCAAGCAAGCCCAAGTCCGCATCCGCCTCCATCGCCAAGCCCGCCGTGAAGAAGCCCGTTGCGAAGAAGCAGCGCGCCGCAAAGGCGAAGCTCCTTTCGTCGAAGCTGGCGTTCCAGGGCAAGGTCTTCAACGTCTTCAGCGATACGCTGATTGAACCGAGCGGGCACCGCAACACGCGCGACGTGATCCGGCACAACGGCTCGGTGGTGATGCTGGCGGTGGACGAGCGGAAGAATCCCGCCGACCCGGACGTGATTCTGGAGCGGCAGTATCGCCACGCCGCCGGACAGTTTCTACTCGAACTTCCGGCCGGCAGCCGCGAGCCGGGCGAGGCGCCGCTGGCCGCGGCGAAGCGCGAGCTGATCGAGGAGACAGGCTTCCGCGCCCGGCGCTGGACGATGCTGATCCGCTACTTCGCCAGCCCCGGATTTCTGGGGGAGTGGATGCAGATATATCTGGCGCGCGACCTGCGCGAGGGCACGTCGCGACCCGAACTGGACGAGCAGATCGAGGTGCTGCGCGTGCCGCTGTCACAGGTGATGAAGATGATCGCCGAGGGCAAGATCCACGACGGCAAGACGCTCATCGGGCTATCGCTGTACGACCAGGCGCGGCGCGATGGGAGGATATAAACGCGCAGAACCGTCCGGTCGAAGCAACGCATTTCATTCAATGTCAGATACATCCTTTGCGTTATTGGTGCTATAGATTGAGCGCGATACACTCGCCCTGCAAACCAAGAGGCCCGAGGCATGAACGAAACCGAGACGCCAGAGCCCGCAAAAGAGTCGCGCAAGCGTATCCGTCGAGAACTTCACTCTATTGCGCCCGCCATCCAGATTCTGCCAGCTTTCGTCATTGCTGCTCGAAATACTGGCCTCTGGCCAAATACAATTCTGTACTATTTGACCGTTGGGATTCCGCTTCTTCAGTGCGGATTACGATACTGGAATCGCTGGTTCCCACCGAAACGTCTTACGCCCTTGTCACTTGAAGAGTACGTGCGTAGCTGGGTTCCCCGAACTCTGACTTCGAAACTGAACTGGATTTGGGGTCTGGCAATTTGCATAAACTTCGGAATCAATGATCCCGTGCATCATATTTCACATGGTGTTTTACTCTTTATATGGTTCGGGGCCGACGGATGTATATATTTCATGATCTGGTACCTCATGAAAAATAAACACAAGTTCGCGCCATGCTCCATCCCTCCAAACAAGCCTACGCACGTTGATATCTCCAGATACAAACCGCTCCACTCCGACCACTGGGGCGAGCACGTGATTCCCGACACAGAGTCGTCTGAGGGATAGATCAGAGGAGCCAACCGTCAGCGCGGGGCGAGTTGTTTGGGGGTGAGCTTGGTGGCGATGTCTTCGGCAACCTCGGCGGCGGGTTGCAACGTGTCCAGGTCCTCGTCGGTGAAGCTCTCGCCCAGGCCACCAAAGCGGCGTTCGCGGTGCTGGTAGTCCAGGATGGCCTCCAGCAGATGGATGCCGCGGAAGTCGGGCCAGAGGCGGTCGGTGATGAATATCTCCGAGTAGGCGATCTGCCAGAGCAGGAAGTTCGAGATGCGCTGCTCGCCGGAGGTGCGAATGACGAGGTCGGGGTCGGGCATGTGGGCGGTGTAGAGCGCATCGGTGATGTGGTGCTCGTCGAGGCGGGCTTCGATGCCGTCCACCTGCAGAAGGTCTTCCAGTGAGCAGCCGCGCGTATGTGCTTCGGCAATTAAATCCGTGATAACAGCACGCGCCGCGTCGACGATCTCCGATCGCGAACCGTAGTTGAGCGCCAGGGTGAGCGTGGTGCCGTTGTTCTTTGCCGTGGACTCGGTGGCCCACTGCATCGTCTCCTGGACTTCAGAGGGCAGCTCGTGGATGCGCCCGATGTAGGTCATGCGGACGTTGTTGTCGTTCATGCGCTGGACGTTACCCACCAGGTAGCTGCGCAGCAACTTCATCAGGAAGTTGACCTCGGACTTGGGCCGGCGCAGGTTGTTCTCCAGCGAGAAGGCGTAGAGCGTGATGAAGGGCAGGTTGATGCGCGAGGCCGTCTCGACGACAAACTGCACGCTCTCTGCTCCCTGCTGGTGGCCGAGGAAGCGCTTCAAGGCGCGCTTGCCCGCCCAGCGGCCGTTGCCGTCCATGATGATGGCGACGTGCTGGGGNNCGCAGCCTCCTCCGCCGAGAGCTCGTGGAGGCGGGAGCAGGGTTGGAAGACCGGCCTGGATGGGGATGCGCGCAAGCGAAAGCAACCTCGCAGGGTATGAAGCTAGCATACCGCTTCGGCCTGTGCAATGAATTCGCGCACGGGAGCGCAGAGCGCCTGAGTGGTGCGGGACTGCCTCAGGCGGTGCGGCGGCGGCCGGCGGCCAGTTCGCGGACGTGGTTGAGGAAGATGGAGCGCTGTAGCTCGGTGAGCTGCGAGGTGTAGGCGGCGATCTCGGCCAGGAAGGGATCGGCGGTGAGCACGGCGGTCTCGTCGGAGTGGCGGGTGTTGGCGTCGCGCAGCAGGGCGCTGATGTCCACCCTGAGCGCGCGGGCGAGGCGGTCGAGCGAGCCCAGCGTGGGCATCGCCTTGCCATTCTCGATCTTCGAGATGTAGGTGCGCGGCACGCCCATGCGGGCGGCGAGCTGGCGCTGCGAGAGGTTGCGCACATGGCGCAGATCGCGCACCGCGGTGGCGACTTGTATGGTGCCATCCTTCTTTTCGGTTTGCGGAGGGACGAGCGAGAGCGGGGCCGGTTCGGCGACCGGAATCTCCACCTCAAGACACTTGTGGCAGCGCCGGCAGAGCGAGTTGACTGTGCGGAATTGCACCAGGCCGCAGTGGTCGCAACGGAGAACCTCCCGTTGTTCGACAGACGCCATCATGGTTGCCATCAGTTGTAGTTGCGGGCGGACCCAGAGCAAGGACCGCGGCGCTCACGTCCGATAACGGAGGTTTGCGATGCACCTAGAGTGACACCGGGTATCGCCGGAGTCAAGGGGTATTGCCAAAGATTCCCGATGAAAACCGGAAGAAAGCCAAAGTGGAACCACGGGAGTTAACAGCAGCCCGTGTTCTGAACTCTGCGGGGAGTTGCTAACCGCCGAGAATCTCTTCCGACTGGATGCGCTGAATGCCCGCTTCTGCGAAGGCCTGGCGGGTGGCGTCGATGCTGCCGGGGAGCTTGACGGGGCACGTGGCGTCTTCGATGACAAGGCACTCGAAGTCGAGCGCGGTGCCGTCGATGGCGGAGAAGCGCACGCAGAAGTCGTAGGCCAGCCCGCAGAGGAAGAGGCGCGTGAGGCCGCGCTCGCGCAGGTAGCCGGCCAGGCCGGTGGGCGTGAAGTGGTCGTTCTCCAGAAACGCCGAGTAGGAGTCGATGCTGGCGCGGAAGCCTTTGCGCAGAACCAGCTCGGCGTGGGGAATATCGAGCGCGGGATGGAACTCCGCGCCGCGCGTGTTCTGCACGCAGTGGTCGGGCCAGAGGGTTTGCGAGCCGTAGGGCGCGGCGATGGTCTGATACGGCTTTGCGCCGCGGTGCGCGCTGGCAAACGAGATGTGCGCAGGAGGATGCCAGTCCTGCGTGAGCAGAACGTGCGCAAAGACGCGCGCCAGCGCGTTGACGACGGGGACGATCTCGTCGCCGCCTGCGATCGCCAGCGCACCGCCGGGGCAGAAGTCGTTCTGCAGGTCGATGACAAGCAGCGCGTCGGTGGGTTGAATGGTGTGCATCCAGCTTTAGATGCTAACGCGATGCGGCACGGATTCGTTGAAGTGCCTTCTGCCTACGGCGGCGCGGCGCGGTTTGGGTAGACTGGAGTCATGAGTAAAGACGGTGCGGTGCATAAGGTTGTGGGCGAGACGCGGTTGCGCGTGCGCTATGCGGAGACCGACCAGATGGGCGTGGTCTACTACGCCAACTACATGGTCTGGTTCGAGGTGGGCCGCTCGGAGCTGATGCGCCAGCGCGGCCTCGACTACAAGCGGATGGAGATCGAAACGGGCTGCCTGATGGCTGTGGTGGAGGCCACGGCTCGCTACAAGGCCCCGGCGCGATACGACGAGGAAATTATCGTCGAGACTACGGTGACCGGCGTGCGCGGGCCGGTGGTGCGCTTCAGCTACCGCGTCCTGCGCGCCGCGGACGGCGTGCTGCTGTGCGAGGGCGAGACCGTGCATGTGGTGGTTGGCCGCGACATGAAGCGCTGCGCGATGCCCAGGAAGTATGCCGCGCTGCTGAGCGCGGCGGTATCCCATGCGGCGCTGCCGTGATCGGTCAGCGAGTCGGCAGAAGACCACGGATTCAGGACTGGCGCGAAGCGCGAGCGGAGTGCCACGCCTTGGCGTACTTCCAACTGGTGTAGGCGGCCTGATAGAGGTGCAGCAGCAGGCCCTCGCGGCCGTCGAGGAAGCCGAGGCGGAAGACGTAGTTCCACAGAAATGTGAGCTTCGGAACCAGCACGACATTGCAGACGAAGGCAGGCCACGAGCGGCTGACCTTGCCGGAGGCGACCAGCAGTTCGCTGCCCAGCGTGCTGTATCGGTCCATGTGCTCGATGTAGTTCTCCAGCGTCGGGTACGCGTGGTGGATGAGGTCGTGGTCGAGCGTACTGGTGCTGCCGTCGAAGGCGATGGTCTCATGCACGGGGCGGTCTTCAAACTGCGGCGTCATTGTAAGGTTGGCGGCGGCGCGGCGGAAGAGGCGCAGCTTCGGGTCCGGGTAGAAGCCGCCGTGCCTGATCCAGCGGCCGAGGAAGAGGTTGCGGCGGCGGATGCGGTACGCGTCTACGGGAGGATTCGAGGAGAGCAGCGACTGAATCTCCGTTTGCAACTCCGGGGTGAGCTCCTCGTCGGCGTCGAGCGAGAGGACCCATGCGCCGGTGCATTTTGCGATGGCCGAGTTTTTGGCCGCGGCGAATCCCCGCCAGGGCTCCTGGTAGACCGTGGCGTTGGCGGCGCGGGCGATCTCGATGGTGCGGTCGGTCGAGCCGGAGTCCACGACGACGATCTGGCCGGCGAACCGCACGCTGGCCAGGGTGCGCGCCAGGTTTGCCTCCTCATTCTTGGTGATGATGGCTACGGAGAGCGTCTGCTGCATTGTGGTTGAATCCCTCCCCGTCTTTGCGCTTCAAGAGGATGCGATTGAGAGCAGTCTATACCGGATCAGCCGAGCGTGATCGAGGGGTCGCCGAGATGCTCGCGCAGCAGGCGCTCGATGAGCGGCATCAGGGCCTCGCCGGTCTTGGGAAACACGAAGACTCCCGCAGCTTCGTCCCAGTCCAGCTTGAAGCTGGTGGAGAGCGCGGAGATCCAGATCTGGCGGACGGGCGTGTTGGGCGTGATGACGAACTTGCTCGATCCGTCCTCGAACAGAATGTTGCTTGCGCCGTTGTTGTCCTCGAACTCGAAGCTGCCGGAGGCGTCCTCGGCGGCGATCAGCGCCTGCTTCAGCGCTTCGAGGGCGCGGTCGGATTCGCGGCGGAAGGTGGCTTCGTCAAGCATGGGTCTAGTGTAGCGTGGGCGCGAGGGTGCGATCGAAGGCAAAGGCGGAGCAATCGCGGAAACGTTAATCATGAAGTAACCCCTCCGTCCCCCTCCCCCGGTATATAGCGTAAAGTATTCAAAACATGCATGTTAAGCTCGCGCTAAGCGCGTGAGACGTATTAAAGGCGAAGACCCGGCTGGTTGCGACGGTTTCGGTGCCGCGGGTTCTGCGTTTTGTGTGCGAAAAGTACTAAAGTCTTCAAAAAAGGCATGTTAAGTCTGGACTTGGTCTGGACTTGGTTGCAACGGTTGAGGGCCACGGGCCAGTTAAATGCGAAGGCCCGGCGGTTGGCCGGGTCTGTTTGGTTTTGCTTACTGATTTAATTATACGCCGTGGAGGGAAACTAGTATGCCAAGTATTTTTCGGGGGGAAGTGATTGGTGGGGCGTTGGTTAGGGGGATTTTAGGGAGATGAGGGTCTTGACAACAGGGGTCAGGGGTCAGGGGTAAGGGGTAAGGGGTAAGAAAGAACAAAGGCGGAGATTTTGTGGGAGAAAGGGGCGGGCGGTTGAGGCGGGCGCGAGTTCGTCGGGGTCCTTCGCTCCGCTCAGGATGACAGCAGGAACAGGCAATGGCAAGGGCCAATACGGGGATTCTGGCTGCGCCAGAATGACGATCAAAAACAGACAACAGCAAAAGCAAGGGCAACGGCAAGGGCCAATACGGGGATTCTGGCTGCGCCAGAATGACGACGCGGGGGGGCTGCGCCAGAATGACGACGCGGGGGGATCGTCAAGCATGGGGATAGTGTAGCGGGTCGATCCCACCCATCGCGATAAGGCTGCGATGGATGGGGCACCCGGCTAGTGGTTCGGGCTGTGTACATCCCACCCATCGCATGAGACAAAGGCGCGATGGATGGGGCACCCGGCGGCGGTT
>PLOU01000030.1 GCA_003142235.1 Granulicella sp. | reverse complement strand
ATCTTGTATTGGACAAGAGTTGTACTGGACGCTTGGATGCCTATAATCGGATCATGCGATAACCATGAAATCGAGTGGGGAGAGGTTTGGCAATCATTGTCCAGGTGGAGGGCCTTCGCAAGGTCTATGCAGGCAAACAGCGCGTCGTTGCCGTGGATGGCATCGATCTCGGAGTGCGCGAGGGAGAGCTGTATGGCCTGCTCGGCCCCAACGGCGCGGGCAAGACGACGACCATCGGCATCTGCACCACGCGCGTTCTGCCAACCTCGGGCCGGGTCCACATTGCGGGCGTGGATGTGGTGCAATCGCCGGCGCTGGCGCGGCGGTCGATGGGCATTGTGCCGCAGTTCAACACGCTCGACCGCGCCTGCACGATCTACGAGAACATCCATTTTCACTGTTTGTACTTCGGCCTCTCGCGCGCCGAGGCAAAACATAGGACGAACCAACTACTGGAGCAGTTCTACCTCGCCGAACGGGCGGACTCGTACCCGTCGCAGCTCTCCGGCGGACTGGCGCAGCGGGTGCAGATTGCCCGCGCGATTGCGCATCGGCCCAAGGTTCTGTTTCTGGATGAACCGAGCGCGGGACTCGATCCGCAGAGCCGGATTGCGATGTGGGACGCGGTGCGGCGCCTGCGCGAGGAGGGACTCACAGTCGTCCTGACGACACATTACATGGAGGAGGCCGACACGCTCTGCGACCGCGTGGCCATCATCGACCACGGCCGGATTCTGGTGGAGGACACGCCTGCCGCGCTCAAAGGATCGGTCGGCGCGCAGAAGGTCTACGCACTCGAACTCGGCAATCAAGCCAGCGCGGAACCGCTGATTGCGCTGTTACAGCAGATGCAGGGCGTGCGTGGCGTGGAGTCCACGCCCGGCGGAATCCTCATCTTCGCCGACAACGCCGACGGCCTGCTGCCGGAGATCGTTCGCGCCAGCAACCCGTATGGCCTGCGCGACCTCACCATCACCGAAACCAGCCTGGAGACGGTCTTCATCCGGCTCACCGGGCGAGACCTGCGCGAATAGGACCGCGCGAAGTTCACTGCGGAAGTAGAGGCCCATGACTACAAGCAGACCGGAGATCGACGCAACCCATCAGCCGGAACCGGAGCATCGGCCCGTTGCGTCCGTGAGTGTGCTGTATGCGCGCGCCTTTGCGGGGCTGTTTCTGCGCGACCTGCATGTGCTGCGGCGCGAGATGGTCCCATTCCTGGTGCGCGTCATCATGAACCCGTTGCTCTTCCTCTTCGTCTTCACCTACATCATGCCGCACATGAGCGGCGGCGCGGCGATGAACCCCACGGCCTCGATGGCGAGTGCCTCCGGGGCTAATTTTTCGACCGTTCTTCTGCCCGGCCTGATGGCGGTGGCCATCATGTTCTCCGGCATTGCCGCCGTCGCCCTTCCGCTGGCGCAGGAGTTTGGCATCACGCGCGAGATCGACGACCGCGTGATGTGTCCTCTGCCGGTCGCCGCCGTCGCCATCGAGAAGATCTCCTTCTCCGCGATACAGAGCATGATTGCAGCAGGGGTGGTCTTTCCGCTCGCCTACTACATGCCCGCGACGCCGGTCTACGCGCACGTCAATAGCTGGGCGTTCCTGATCGCCGTGCTCTCTCTGGCCAGCCTCACCTCGGGGGCGCTTGGCCTGGTGATCGGTACCAGTGTGAGGCCGCAGCAGATTGGGCTGATCTTCGGCGTCGTTGTTATGCCCATCACCTTCCTTGGATGCGTGTACTATCCGTGGGCCGCGTTGAAGGCGATCCCGTGGTTGCAGTACGGCGTACTCATCAATCCCATCGTGTACATGAGCGAGGGCCTGCGCGCCGCGCTCACGCCTGGGCTGCACCACATGAATCCGTGGCTCATTCTGGCGATGCTCGCCTGCTCGTTCGCGGTGCTCACCTGCTTCGGCATCCGTGGATTCCTGCGTCGCGTAATCGACTGACGCTTGACCACCCATTTGGCCATTCGGGAGACGGTCAGGCCAGATCGAAGAGCAGAATCTCCGCGCCGGATTTGCTGGCGATGGTGATGGAGGATTCGCCTTCGAGCTGCAATCCGTCGCCTGCATGAAGCGTTCCGCCGGCAACCGAGACAGAGCCGCGCGCGACCTGAAGCCAACCGTTGCCGAGCTTGAAGGTGTGGCTGACGGAGCCGCCCGCGTCGAGCTTCGCAGCCAGCAGCTCCGCGCCGGAATAAATCTTGAACGAGCCGTCGCGCGCGTCAGTCGAGGCGAGCAGATGCAGTCGGTTTGGCTCGTCCTGCACGGTGAATCGCTTCTGCTCGTACTTCGGCGGGATGCCGAGCCGGTTCGGCACGAGCCAGATCTGGAGCAGGTGGAGGGTCTCTGCGTCGGAGGGATTCATCTCGCTGTGGCGCACGCCGGTTCCCGCCGACATGTGCTGTAGCTCGCCGGGAACCAGCGTCTCGCTGGCGCCGGTCGAGTCCTCGTGCCTCACCGCGCCTTCGAGGACGTAGGTGAGGATCTCCATGTCGCGGTGCGGATGCTTGCCGAAGCCCGTCGCGGGCGCGATGCGGTCCTCGTTGATGACGCGCAGCGCGCGGAAGCCCATGTGCGCGGGATCGTAGTACTGGTCAAACGAAAAACTGAAATTGGAGTCGAGCCAGCCGTGGTTGGCATGGCCTCGCTCGGCGGCTGGCCGTATCGTCACCATTGCAATTCACCCTAAATATGAGATGCGCCAGAGTGTGTGTCGATGCAAACGGGGCTTGCTTCACAGGCCGTCGCGCAGGGCTCGCCAGCCGATGTCGCGGCGGAACTGCATTCCTTCGAAGGAGATTTTTTCGAGCGCGGCGTAGGCCTTGGCGAGGGCGTTCTGTAGAGGCGTGGTTGCGGCAGGGGTCGGTTCACTGGAGACGGCGGTGACGGCGAGGACTCGGCCGCCCGCGGTGACGATTGCGCCGTCCTTGGCGGCGGTCCCGGCGTGGAAGACGACCGCCTCTAGATCGCGCACCGAGTCGAGGCCGTTGATGGGTTTGCCGTTGACGACCTTGCCGGGATAGCCGCCGCTGGCGGCGATGACGCAGACGCTTGCGCCCGGCCTCATGCGAATGGCGAGGCGGTCGGCGGTACCGTCGATGGCTGCATCGAAGAGATCGACGATGTCGCTTTCGAGACGGACGAGGATGGCCTCGGTCTCGGGGTCGCCGAAGCGGGCGTTGAACTCGAGGACCATGGGGCGGATTGAGCCGTCGGACTGGCGGGCCATCATCATGCCGCAGAAGAGAATGCCCTGGAAAGGCGAGCCTTCGCGGGCCATCTGATCGACGACCGGCTGGGCTACGTTCTGTAGCAGCCACTGCTCCA
The DNA here is from genome assembly GCA_003142235.1 of Granulicella sp. Taxonomy (GTDB): domain Bacteria; phylum Acidobacteriota; class Terriglobia; order Terriglobales; family Acidobacteriaceae; genus Edaphobacter. The sequence continues at coordinate 7,289 of PLOU01000030.1, read as the reverse complement.
GTTCTGCGCTCATCAGGCCGTCCGCGGTGTAGGCCCCCATGCCTCCGGTGTTGGGGCCGGTGTCGCCCTGGCCGATGCGCTTGTGATCTTGTGCGGCGGCCAGTGCAACCGCGTGTTTTCCGTCGCAAAGGGCGAAGAAGGAGAGCTCCTCGCCGTCGAGGAACTCCTCGAGGACGAGCTCTTTTTCGGCTGTGCCGAGGAGTGCTCCGGAAAAGATCTCTGTGGCGGCCTGTTCGGCCTCGGCGTGGGAGTTGCAGAGGACGACGCCCTTGCCGGCGGCGAGTCCGTCGGCCTTGACGACGACGGATGCTGCGAAGTGGGGAAGCTGGCGGCGCACGTCGTCGAGCGAGCGACAGACGGCATAGGCGGCGGTGGGGATTGCGTGGCGCTGCATGAAGTCCTTGGCGAAGGACTTGCTCGTCTCCAGCCGCGCGGCGGCCTGGGTGGGGCCGAAGACGCGCAGGCCGAGGCGGAGAAGCTCGTCGACGAGGCCGAGGGAGAGCGGGAGCTCGGGGCCGACGACGGTCAGCGCGGGCCGTTCGGACTCGACGACGCGCAGCATGGCGGCGAGGTCGCCGGTGTTGACCGCGACGCAGCGGGCGGATTGTGCGATGCCCGCGTTTCCCGGCGCGCAGACGATCTCGGTCACTCGCGCGGACTTGGATAATGCCCAGACGATCGCGTGCTCGCGTCCACCACCACCGATTACCAGAACCTTCATTGTGAGATCCTCTCCATCCGTCGAGTTGGTTAGGTGCGGTTGGCGCGGGGCTGGGCGATGACGAGGCCGCGCGGGGTGGGGAGGAGGACGACCGAGATGAGGCCCTCGGCTTCCATCTTGAGGGCGGCGTCGCGGACGGTCTTGAGGTGGGAGCTGGCATCGTGCATGAGGATGATGCCGTGGGGGTTGATCTGGGGGAGGAAGCGCTTGACCTCGGATTCGCGGATGGCCAGGTCGGAGTCAGAGAAGAAGAGGTCGATGGCGCCTTCGACGTGCATCTCCAGGCTGGACTGGTTGCGCAGCTCGATCCAGGGAGCGAGAGGGGAGGCTTCGAGGCGCGCCTTGGCCTTGGCGTAAACGACGGGGTCGAACTCGCAACTGATGATTTTGGCGCGGGAGCCGTCGGGGAGCGGGCCGTTGCGCTCGAGACCGCGGGCGATCCACTCGGTGGAGACGCCGAGGAAGGAGCCGGTCTCGACGACCAGGCGGGGCTTGAGGGTGGTGACGAGAGTGGCGATGAACTCGAGGACTTCAACCTCGGCGGTCATCGAGTCGATCATGCTCCAGCGCTGGGGCTGGGGACACTCGGGGGTGGCGCGGTGATACTCCGGCTGCACGGCCCCGGCGGAGCGCTCGTGCTGGAGCATGACTTTGTGCTCCTGCTTGATCTTCTTTTTGAAAAAGCCCATGTGGTCTACTTTATCTTTAATGGATGGTCGTGGGCGAAGCGATCGGGGGAAGAGGATGAGCGGAACTGGAGATGGCAATGCGGTGGGCAGCGGATGGACGGTAGCGGAGATTCCCAGTCAGGCAGGGCGGCGGGCGCTGATTACCGGGGCGAACAGCGGGATTGGCTACCATGCGGCGCTGGAGCTGGCGCGCAAGGGGGCGCATGTGTTGCTGGCGTGCCGGGACAAAGCCAGGGGCGATGCGGCGTTGAAGCGGCTGCGCGACGAGGTTCCGGCGGCGAGCGCAGAAGTGGTGCTGCTGGACCTGGCGTCGCTGGAGTCGGTGTGCGCCTTTGGTGCGGCGGAGCTTGCGCTGGGCAAGCCGCTCGACCTGCTGATCAATAACGCGGGCGTGATGGCCCCCAAGAGGCGGCTGGAGACGAGGGACGGATTCGAGATTCAGTTTGGGACCAATGTGCTGGGCCATTTTGTGTTGACGGCGCTGCTGCTGCCGGCACTGGTGCGCGCGGCTGTGAACCACCCGCAGAGGCCGCGCGTGGTGACGCTGGCCTCGATTGCGCACAAACAGGGGCGGCTGAACTTCGACGATCTGCAGTCGGCGAAGAGCTATGGGCCGATGATCGCGTACCGGCAATCGAAGCTGGCCGACCTGATGCTGGCGTTCGAGCTGGGGCGGCGGCTGCGCGCAGCCGAGCCGCCGATCTCCGGCGTGATGAGCGTGGCGGCGCACCCGGGCGTGGCCAACACGAATCTGTTTCAGGTGGGGGAGTTCTCGGCGGTCGAACGCGTGGTACGGCGGGGATTCGGCGTGGCGATCGGCGCGCTGCTGAACAGCGAGGCGGAGGGCGCGGTGCCGACGCTGTTCGCTGCCACTTCGTCGGATGTTGTGGACGGCGGATACTACGGGCCGCAGGGCTTTCAGGAGATGCGCGGAGGCGATGTGGGGCCGGCAAAGGTGGCCGCGCAGGCGCTCGACCAGGCAGGCGCGGCTCGGCTGTGGAGCGAGTGCGAGCGGCTGACGGGCATCTCGCTGCTGTAAACAACCGCAGCGGAGAAGCAGATTCCTCCCCCTTCGACTAGCTCAGGGTGCGGAATGACAAACTAAAAAGTGGAACGACAAGCCACAGCTTTATGACTTGGTGGCGAGTTGACGGAGGACGTAGGGGAGGATGCCGCCGTGCTGGTAGTAGAGGACCTCCTGCGGGGTGTCGATGCGCAGGATGGCGGAGAACTCGATGGTGCGGCCAGTGGGGGTTTCGGCGAGGATGGGGAGGATGCGGCCGTCGGCGAACTTCGAGTCGAGCATGGACTGGAGCTGGCCGGGGGCGTCGCCGATGGCGAAGATCTCCTCGCCGGTGAGGCCGAGGGAGGCGGCGGACTGACCCGGCAGGAACTGGAAGGGAAGAATGCCCATGCCCACCAGGTTCGAGCGATGGATGCGCTCGTAGGATTCGGCGATGACGAACCGGATGCCGAGCAGGCGTGGGCCTTTGGCGGCCCAGTCGCGCGAGCTGCCGGAACCGTACTCCTTGCCGGCAAGGATGCAGAGGGGAACGCCGCGCTCGGCGTAGACGACGGAGGCATCGTAGATCGACATCCCGGTGCCTTCGGGGAGGAGGCGGGTGACTCCGCCCTCGGTGCCGGGGGCGAGTTTGTTGCGCAGGCGGACGTTGGCGAAGGTGCCGCGNNACCATGACCTCGTGGTTGCCGCGGCGGCTGCCGTAGCTGTTGAAGTCGGCGGGGGCTACGCCGTGGGCGGCGAGATACTGTCCGGCGGGGCCGTTCTTCTTGATGGAGCCGGCGGGGGAGATGTGGTCGGTGGTGACGGAGTCGCCGAGGACGGCGAGGCAGCATGCGGAGCGGATGTCCTCGATGGGGGCGGGGGCGGCGGTGATGCCGTCGAAGTACGGGGCGCGGCGGATGTAGGTGGAGCCGGGCTCCCAGCGGTAGGTGTCGCCGGAGGGGAAGGTGAGGCGCTGCCAGTTTGAGTCACCTTGAGATACCGTTGAGTATTGTTTGCGGAACATCTGGGAGTCGATGCAGGCAGCTACCGTGGCGGAGACCTCGGCCTGGGTGGGCCAGATGTCCTTGAGGTAGACGGGGTCGCCGGATTGATCCTTGCCGAGGGGCTCTGCGACAAAGTCGTGGGAGATGTGACCGGCGAGGGCGTAGGCTACGACCAGCGGGGGCGACATGAGGTAATTGGCGCGGACCTCGGGGGAGATGCGACCCTCGAAGTTGCGGTTGCCGGAGAGGACAGAGACAGCAACGAGGCTGTGGTCTTCGATGGACTTGCTGACGTCGGTGGGCAGGGGGCCGGAGTTGCCGATGCAGGTGGTACAGCCATACCCAACGGTATTGAAACGGAGGGCATCGAGGTAGGGAGTGAGGCCGGACTTGTTGTAGTAGTCGGTGACGACGCGGGAGCCGGGAGCGAGGGATGTCTTGACCCATGGGGGCGTGCGTAGGCCGCGCTCGACGGCTTTTTTCGCTAGGAGCCCGGCGGCGATCATGACATAGGGGTTGGAGGTGTTGGTGCAGGAGGTGATGGCGGCGATGACGATGGAGCCGTGGGTGAGGTAGGGGTCAGGATCGACGCCGAAGCGGGCTTTGACGGAGGCGGGTGCTGCGGCGTGTGGGTCGGATGCGCCAAGACTGCCTTCGGGGTTGCCGTTGGCGGAGGTGTGGCCGCCTTCTGTCTCCCAACGGAGGACCTGTCGGGCGGCGGACTGGTTGCCATTGGGGCCGAGGAGCGTGGGGAGTTGTTGGGCAAAGCTGGCGGCGGTCTGCGAGAGGAGGACGCGGTCCTGCGGGCGCTTGGGGCCAGCGACGCTTGGCTCGACGGTGGCGAGGTCGAGCGAGAGGGTTGAGGAGTACTCGGCCTCGGGGGAGGCGGCGGTGTGGAAGAGGCCCTGCTCGCGGAAGTAGGCCTCGACGAGGGCGATGTGGGCTTCGGTGCGGCCGGTGAGGCGGAGGTAGCGCAGGGTTTCGGCGTCTACGGGGAAGATGCCGCAGGTGGCGCCGTACTCGGGGGCCATGTTGGCGATGGTGGCGCGGTCGGCTAGCGGGAGTTCGCTGATGCCGGGGCCGAAGAACTCGACGAACTTGCCGACAACGCCGTGGTTGCGCAGGGCTTCGGTGACGGTGAGGACGAGGTCGGTGGCGGTGGTTCCCTCGCGCAGCTTGCCGGTGAGGCGGAAGCCGACGACCTGGGGCACTAGCATGGAGACAGGCTGGCCGAGCATTGCCGCCTCTGCCTCGATGCCGCCGACCCCCCAGCCGAGGACGCCGAGGCCGTTGACCATGGTAGTGTGAGAATCGGTGCCGACGAGGGTGTCCGGGTAGGCGAGGGGCAGAGAAGCAGATCCCTCCGCTACGCTGCGGGATGACAAATCGCCATGGGATGACAAATTCTGGATGGGTTCGGTGGTGAAGACGACGCAGGCGAGGTACTCCAAGTTGACTTGATGGCAGATTCCCATACCGGGAGGTATGGCGGAGAAGTTGTGGAAGGCGGATTGGCCCCACTTGAGGAAGGCGTAACGCTCGCGGTTGCGGGAGAACTCCAATGCTGCATTCAGATCGTATGCGTTGGGGGAGCCGAATTCGTCGACCTGGACGGAGTGGTCGATGACGAGTTCGGCGGGCTGGAGTGGGTTGATTTTCTCGGGGTCGCCGCCGAGCGAGCGCATGGCGTCACGCATGGCGGCCAGATCGACGATGGCGGGGACGCCGGTGAAGTCCTGCATGAGGACGCGGGCGGGCATGAAGGCGATCTCGCGGGAGGGTTCGGCCTTGGGGGCCCAGTGGGCGAGGAACTTTATGTCGTCGGCGGTGACGGTGCGTCCGTCCTCGTGGCGGAGGAGGTTTTCGAGGAGGATGCGCAGGGAGTAGGGCAGGCGCGCGAGATTAATTGTGGGATCGGATTCGACGAGGGCCTGCAGGCGGAAGAGGCGGACGGTGGTGGCGCCGGAGGTGAGGGATGCGGCGGAGCGGAAGCTGTCGGGGTGCTGAGCGGGAGTTGTCATCGATTTCTCCATTTTTCTAAAGGCAGCGCGGACTCGAAGTAGAGTACCGGGCGCGAGTTCAGGGCCGCAAGCACGACGAATAGGAAATGGGTGCGCAAATCGGCGTGACGTGGAGAGCGTATCAAAAAATGGTGTGCGATGGGGCGGGGCAGTCGGCGGGGCACTCAGGCGTGATCGTGAACAGGTCTACGAGCGACCGCNNTGCGGCGAAGCGAGAAGAGTGCCTGATGGGCTAACTGTGATCCGCGAGGTCCCTGAACGCCCGGTAGATAAACGATCCCAGAAACCAGCCGTCGATGTACTTGTAGGGTGTCTCGCCGGTGGTGTAGTGGCCGCAGGGCAGCACCTTGGAGACGAAGTCGATGTTGAGTTGCTTGAATTCGTTCAGAATCTCGAGCGAGAGATGCAGGGGGAAGGTGAGGTCGTATGTGGCGTGGATGACGAGGACCCGCTTGGGAGTGGAGGCGAAGCGCTGCATGTAGGACATGGGGCTGACGCCGAGGAACAACTGGCGGACCTGGTCCTGAGTGAGGCCAGCGTCTTGCAGCGCGATGCGGACGTGGCGGGTGCTCTGGCCCTCCCAGACGACGTCGCCGAACCAGGTGGAGGCGTGGTTGAAGGCGCAGACGCGCAGGCGAGGGTCGTGGGCCGCGGCGATGAAGGCGTAGCAGGAGCCGAGGCTGGTTCCAAGGACGCCGAACTGCGTGTAGCCCTGGGTCTCCAGCCAGTCGATGCAACTGCGGATGTCGACGACGGCCTGGCGGCAGGCGGCGGTGGTGCGGCCGATGTTGGCGCTGACGGCGTAGTCGGAGCGCTCCAGTTCGGCGGGGCGGCGGATGTCGTGATAGGGCTGGGAGAGGCGGAGAGCAGAGATCCCGAAGCGGTTGAAGAGCGTGCAGAGCACGTTGTGGCTGATTGCGTCGGAGTTCCATTGAGGCAAGACGATGATGGCCTGCTTCGGCTTGGGGGGGCGACCCGCCGATTGCTTGCGCTCGGGCGCCGGGTACCATCTCGCGTTCATCTGGTCGTTTTCGGGATAGGGAGTGCGGACGGCGGAGGTAAATCGCAGGAACTCTGCCTTGTCGAGCTCTCCGTTGGCGGCCTGACGCTTCATCTCGGCGTCCTGGGCGAGGGTCTCCGGACGGACATTGGTCGGGAAGAGCTCTGGATGGCGGTGTTCGAGGCGAAAGTGCTGCGGCACCTGGTAGCCGAAGAAATCATCCGAGCGGCGGACAATCTCTTCGTTCAGGGCGATCATGCGGTTGAGATCCTGGGACGCGGGAGAGGCCGGAGGCCCTGCTGAGATGGATTCCGCCGACTTGGGCGTCGCCGGGGCCTCGAAGTGCACTGAAGCGGGGGCGTCGCTGAAGTTTGTAAGCCAGTCGAATCCCCATTCGAGCGGTCTTACGATTCGATTCGTGTCGCGCGTTGTGAGCTTTGTCTCCCACGCCGTCATCCACTTTCCATAAAGACCCGAATGCATCTGTACAGTTTATCAATCGCTTGGGCGAGATGAGAAGGGCGACACCTATTCGTTGGGGCGATGCAGGGGCGGGCTCAAAGCTCAGAGACGACGAGACAGACACGGCCGACGATGTAGTCGGCTGGCGTTTCGTGAGATTCGAGCGCAAGAAGTTGAACCGGGAAGGCAAGAGAGAGTGGGCGGAGGATGAGCCTTCCATCGTCGAATTCGAGATAGCGGAAGACGAGGCCAGTGCCGCAACGGACAGCATACTCGCGGCTATCCAGCGCCGTCTTCACAAACCTGCCGGTCGGCTAAACAGGTCACGGGAGACTGTGCCTCGCGGCAGGGCACGCGTTTACAGACTGCGGGAAGGCCGCCTTGCTTAA